>NZ_KV817280.1:24719-101902 GCF_001814605.1 Corynebacterium sp. HMSC074C01
GGGTGCGCGGATCAAAGTCCAGGGCTTTCGCTAGGCCTTCAACTAGTTTGACAAAGTACCGCGCATTGGGGCTCGACGTCCAAGGTTGGATGGCCTCCACAGCCGGGGCATCCGGATCCGGGATCAACAGATCCACATCCACCTCAAGGCGCGTGCCCAAGCCATCGCACACCGGGCAGGAACCGAAAGGCGCGTTGAACGAGAACGCGCGGGGCTCGTATTCCTCAATGGTCAGCGTATGGCCGTTGGGGCAGGCAGCTTTTTCCGAGTAGGTGTGCGTGAGCTCTTCGTGGTCAACGAAATCCAGGGTGACGAGGCCGTCTGCCAAGCGCAGTGCCGTCTCCACCGAATCCGTCAGCCGCTGCTTCTGGGAAGCCTTCACCTGCAGGCGGTCCACGACGACATCGATGTCGTGTTTGATCTGCTTCTTCAGCTTCGGCGGATCACTGAGCTGATAAAGCTCACCATCCACCCGAACACGGGAGTAGCCCTGCGCCGCGAGGTCTGCGAAGAGGTCAACGAACTCGCCCTTACGGCGGCGCACCACAGGGGCAAGGACCTGGAACTTCAGCTTCTCCTCGTGGCTTAAGACCTCATCCACGATCTGCTGCGGGGTTTGGCGCTCAATGACGGCATCGCACTCAGGACAGTGCGCAGTACCCGCGCGGGAAAAGAGCAAACGCAGGTAGTCATAGATTTCTGTGATGGTTCCCACGGTGGAACGCGGGTTGTGGTTGGTGGATTTTTGGTCAATCGACACCGCCGGGGATAGACCGTCGATGAATTCGACGTCCGGCTTATCCATTTGGCCAAGGAACATACGCGCATAAGAGCTTAAGGACTCCACGTAGCGCCGCTGGCCCTCGGCGAAGATGGTGTCAAAGGCGAGTGAGGACTTGCCGGAGCCTGATAGACCGGTAAACACCACCAGGTTATCGCGTGGAATGTCGATATCCACGCCCTTGAGGTTGTGCTCACGCGCACCTCGTACGACCAAACGATCAGCCACTAGTTGCTGCCTTCCTACACAAAAGAATGTGTGTTCAGAGAGTTCTCACTCAGAATCTACCCGTATGGTTGGACTTATGAACAACGCCCTGAAGCTTCATAAAATTTCCGTTTCTGAAATGGACAACAACTGCTACCTGTTGTGTGCTGGTGACGAGGCGCTGCTTATCGACGCTTCCGCTGACGCCCCGGCACTGCTTGCTTTGGCCGCCGAGCACGGCGTTAAAATCACCGCAGTGCTCACCACGCACCGCCACTGGGACCACGTGCGCGCGCTCAAAGAGGTCCTGAATAAAACCGGCGCCGTGCACTACTCCTCTTTCTTGGACTCGCCTGCCTTACCCGCCCCCGTCGACGTCGAATTGGAGCATGGCGATACGCTTTCTTTCGCCGGCCACGATCTGCCCGTCATTATCCTGCGCGGACACACCCCCGGAGGTGCGGCCATTGCCGCAGAGATTGATGGCGTTACCAACCTCTTCGTCGGTGATTCCCTCTTCCCCGGCGGCGTGGGCAAGACCACCTCGGAAGGTGACTTCGTGCGCCTGTACAAGGATGTCACCCGTCGGCTCTTCGATGTCTACCCGGACGAAGCGATCGTCCGCCCCGGGCACGGCGCACCCACGACGCTTGGCGCGGAGCGCCCGCACATAGATGCGTGGTGGAAGCGCCGTTGGTAACTGCGTATTAACTGCTGCGCTGACAGCGGCAATTGTTTAACCCGCGTACTATGGTGTGACGAACGTCTTTACAGATCTATTGAATGGAGCACGTTATGATTCGTAAATTTGCCCGTCCTATGCTGGCCTCCGTGTTTGTTTGGGATGGTGTGGATACGCTCCGCAACACCTCGGAGCACGTCGCGGACACCGAGTCCGTGCTCAAGCGCCTACGCAAGGTGCTGCCCCGCGAATACGCAGGCTACATCCCGAATGACCCAGAGCTGGTTACCCGCGCACTCGGCGGTGCAAAGACCGCTGCAGGTACCACTTTGGCGCTGGGCAAGGCCCCGCGTACCTCGGCTGCAGTGCTCGCGCTGACCCACGTCCCTAACCTGGTGGGCAATGCTTTCTGGACCGCCGATTCCAAGAAGGACAAGGAAGCACAGCGCAACAGCTTCATCACCAACACCGCCCTGCTTGGCGCCTTGGCCATTGTTACGCAGGACACTGAGGGCAAGCCCTCCGTGCGTTGGCGTGCTGCCAAGGCCTCGGAGCGTGCCAACAAGAAGATCCAGCAGGCTCTGCCGGGTAAGTCCGAGCAGCAGAAGTTCGCAGAAGACTTCTCCAACCGCGCCAACGAGATTTCTTCTGATGTGACCACCAAGGCCAATGACTGGTTCGAAACCACCAAGGAATACGTCGAGGACAACCGTGATGATTGGGAGTCCGCTGGCCGGGACTTCATCGACTCCGCGCGCTCCTTCGTCGAGGACAAGGCTGAAACCGCTCGTGAGTTCTTTGAAGACAACAAGGATGATTGGCTCGACGCTGCACGTGACAACACCGAAACCGCCCGCAAGGGTCTGGTAAAGGCAGCCGGCAAGGCACAGGACCGCGCTGACGAAGCACTGGCCAAGGCGGATTCGCTCGATGGAAAGCGTGCCCAGAAGAAGGCTCGCAAGCGCGCCGAAAAGCTGCAGAAGGAAGCTTCCAAGAAGCTGGATAAGGCTTTCAAGAAGTTTGGAGACCGCTTCTAAGCTCTCCCTCCTACGCTGCGGAAAGCCCCGCAACACACCGCGATAATGACCGCGGTGGAGACATCAACGGCTCAGCTAGTATGCTGGGCCGTTGTTCTTTTTCCTGTCCACCCATCCTTATCTCCTTTTAACTTCCCGTCTGTCCACGAGAAGTCTTCATACGCACCCAAGGAGCCTTGTGTCTGAATCTTCATTCGCGACTCACACCGGGAAAGTCGACGCCCACGCGAGCGAGCAGAGCGCGGAAATAGCTAGCGAGCAAGCCTATGTCGATGGCCTCTTCGAGCGTCTGGACAACGAGGTCCACGCCGCCAATGTGCGCCTCAACGAGGTGCAAGCAGCCGTCGACCCTCATACCCCAGATGCTGATGCGCTCGTGCGCCGCGAAACCGAATACCACGGCCTGCAAGCAAAATTAGATCGGCTTAACATCGCCCAACTCGGTCTAGTTTTCGGCCGCATCGACATTGATGCACCTGGCGATAACCCCACCCCAGAAGGCCTAGACCGCCGCTATATCGGCCGTATGGGACTCGATGCCCGGGAGGAGGATTACCGCACGCTTCTTTTGGATTGGCGTGCCCCGATGGCACGGCCCTTCTACTTGGCAACCACTGCACACCCTGAAGGGGTTCACGTACGCCGGCACATCAGGACTACTGGTCGCACTGTCACCGGTATCAGCGACGAGATCCTCGAAGGAGACAACGCTGCAGAAAGCAGCGATGTCGCTAGCGAATCCGCCCTCCACCACGTCATGCAGCGCGCCCGAACCGGCCATATGCCATCCATCGTGGAGACCATCCAGCGCGAGCAAGATGAAATCATCCGTGACAGCACGCGCGGTGTCATGGTAGTTGAAGGCGGACCAGGAACCGGCAAGACTGCGGTAGCGCTGCACCGTGTGGCCTACTTGCTCTACACCTACCGCGAACAATTAGCCGCCACGGGCGTGCTCATCGTGGGCCCCAATTCCACCTTCCTGGAATACATTTCCCGAGTGCTCCCGGAACTTGGTGAGACCGGCGTTGTGCTCTCCACCATTTCTTCCCTTTTCCCCGGCATCGAGGCCACGCACGCTGAGTCTCTACTCGCCCGCGAGATTAAGGGTTCCGAAGCCATGGTGGAGATCCTCGGCAACGCGGTGAAGGACCACCAGCGTTTGCCCGAGCATCCGCGCACGCTGGAGATCGATCGGCTCGAGCTCACCGTGGACCCCCAGATGGTGAAGGCAGCACGAACCCGCGCACGGCGCTCCCGCAAGCCGCACAACGATGCTCAAGCGGCGTTTGCGGAACACCTCATCGAATCGTTGGCCCAACAGATGGCCGAACGGATCGGTTCTGATCCGCTGGGAGGCGCCAACTTGCTCTCCCGCGCGGACGTGGACCAGCTCCACGATGATCTAGCCGAGGAACCACAGGTCACAGAACTCATCGACGAGTTCTGGCCCCATCTCGCGCCTACCGAGGTACTCGCCGAACTACTGAGCAGCACCGAACGCATCGATTCGGCGGCCAGCGCCTACGATGAGGAAACCCGAGGTGCCCTCTACCGCGAGGATGGCAGGGCTTGGGCGGCGTCCGATGCTGCGCTTCTCGACGAGCTCGCTGTCCTCATCGGTATGCCTGACCCAGAGGCAGAACGCGCTGCCGAGGAGAAGGAATGGCGTGAGCAAGTTGCTGAAGCAGAAGATGCCCTCGATATTCTGAGCTCCTCCGATTCCACCGACAACGATGATGACATGTTCGAAGCGGAGATTCTCTCCGCCCACGACGTCATCGATGCCGAGCACCTCGCTCGACGCCACGAAGTTCGGGATTCCCGCACCACCGCTCAACGTGCCCGCGAGGACTACACGTGGGCCTACGGGCACGTCATCGTCGATGAGGCCCAGGAGCTGACCCCGATGGAGTGGCGCATGATCTTCCGTCGCAGCCCCTCCCGGTGGATGACGCTCGTCGGCGATACCTCCCAGACTGGAGCCCCCGCCGGCGTTGATGATTGGGGCGAGACACTCGAACCTTTCGTCGGCCAGCGCTTCCGATTGCACGGCCTGAGCGTTAACTACCGAACCCCACGCCCGATCACGGAGCTGGCCAACCAACTCCTTCAATCCATTAACCCGGAGGCCACGCCAGGAATCGCGGTGCGCGACGGTGTGGACGTTATCTGGCAGGACGGCGAGAGCGACCTGCAGCCAGCAACCATCCAGGACGCTGACGGGCGCCTACGCGCTGTGATCACCGCGGCCAATGTTGAGCAGATCAAAGGCCTGGAGTTTGACCACGTCACCGTAGTCAACCCGGATGACATCGTGGCAGCGTCCCCGCAGGGCTTGCACAATCTCTACGTGGCGCTGACGCGTGCGACGCAATCCCTCACCATCGCCGGCCGCTACGCGGAGGTTTTCCGTTAATCTGGTGCGCATGGCACTTTCCGATATCGCCCGCAAAGTCGAATCCACCGCGAATGCTTATTCTCTCAAGCGCTCAGCACGCAAGGGCTGGCGCCCCAGTGTTACTGGCTATGCCGGCTACGGCAATGAGGAATTCGTCCACGTGCTGGGGCGGGTTCTCATGCATGACCCTGCCGCCGAAGAGCGCGATACGTGGGCTCAACGCGGATACCGCCAGTTCTTCACCATCCAAGTCACTCACCACGAGGTCGAAGTTACTGTTGGCGGGAAGACGGTAGCGGGCGCCACGAACGACAACGGCTATATCGACGTGCTAGTCCATGACCACGGGCTAGAACCCGGTTGGCACGGGGTCACCATCCGTGCCAAGGGCGCCGCGGAGGCCAGCGCGGAGGTCCTCATCGTGGACAAAGACACGACCTTCGGTGTGGTCAGCGATATCGATGACACCATCATGGTGACGTGGCTACCACGCGCGATGATTGCGGCGTGGAATTCCTGGGTCAAGCGCACCAATACGCGCAAACCCGTAGAAGGCATGGCCAGCTTTTACCGCGAGATCTCCCAACAGCACCCAGAGGCTCCCTTCATCTACCTCTCCACCGGTGCGTGGAACACCTATGACACTTTGGTGAATTTCATGGCGGAAAACGGGTTCCCTCGCGGCCCGCTACTGCTGACGGATTGGGGGCCGACACCCACCGGCCTCTTCCGCAATGGCCTCGAGCACAAGCGCGTCCAATTGCGAAACCTGTTCATCGCTTTCCGCAAACTGCGTTGGCTGCTCATCGGTGATGATGGCCAGCACGATCCCTTAACCTATGCCGACGCGGCAGCGGAGCACCCCAACCATGTGGCCGCAGTTGCCATACGCAACCTCACCCCGCAGGAGCAGCTGCTCTCCCATGGTTCGCTCGCTCCCTTGGTGAAGGTCAACGAACAGTCTTCTTTCAATATTCCGCTCATTCAAGGCACTGACGGTAACGCCCTTGCCCGTGCCTACCGCACGCTTCCTTCCAGTTAGGACGATAAGAAAAGGCGCGCAGCGGCCCAGGAGGCTTCTTCTTTGAAGGTCTCTGAGCGCTGCGCGCCGTGAACGCAATGAAGCGTTAGTTGACGGTGTGGACAATCATGACATCGCAATCAGACTGACGTGCGACATCCGCCGGAACCGAACCAAGCAGGCGGCCGGTCAGGGAATTGATTCCACGGTTACCCACGATGAGCAGGTCTGCCTTGTTGTCGTTGACAATGGACATCAGGGCCTGAACCGGGGTGCCCGGGCGCACAGCGGTCTCCACCTTCGTCACGCCGAACTTCTCTGCGTGCTCCTTGCCGGAGGCGAGGTTGGCCTGGGCCTTCTCATCACCGAGAATCGTCACAGAATCCTGGCGCAAAGTCTTGGAAGCCTGCTCCTGGTTCTCGTAGTAGGCGCAACCGATGATGAGAGTGGCATCGAAGGCTGCGGCGATCTTGGCGGCGCGCTCCACTGCAAGCAGGGAGGACTTGGAACCGTCGGTGCCGACCACGATCTTGTTGTAATCGCTCATGATGACCTTTCTTCGCTGGCCCCAACCATGAGGCCACCGCTTGACAAAATTTTAAAGCTTTTGCGCACCCGCTAGTCTAACAACGCTGGCGCGTTCACGTCGATCAGCGCGCACGAGGCGCAGCGCGCCATGTTCTGTCCTAGTCAGTGGTGTTGACCACCACGACGTCGGCGTGGGCTTTACGAGTGAGCTCCGTCGCTACAGAGCCAAAGACGCGACCCCGCACCGAGTGAATTCCCTTGTTGCCCACGACGAACATATCCACGTCGTAGTCCTTGCCCACCTCGAGGAGCGAATTCACAGGATCACCGGACTTAGCAATGATTTCAATGCGCTTCGCACCCTCACCGTGCGCAATCTCCGCGGCATTGTTGAGGAAGCTTTCGGACATCTCTTCGCTCACCACCGGTACTCGTGCGTCCTCTGAGTTCGGGGCGCCGAGCATCGAACCCGAGTGGTTGTAGAAAGCGGACACGATAATCAGCGTGGCGTCATAGGCGCGCGCCATTGATGCGGCAGATTGGACAGCGCGCATGGAAGTCTGCGAGCCATCGGTTCCGACGGCGATCACGTTGTAGCTCAGCATAATTCTCCTTATAAGTAGCGATTAATCCTTAATAGTATGACACGGTCTTCTGCACAGAGATGGGTTTTACCCGCACATTGAGTGGGCAAAACTCTGAGCCCTGACGCGCGCCACTAGATCCCGGCCTCCTTAAGACCGCGTTGCTCCTTTTTCAGATCAGCAATCTCATCGCGCAAGCGCCCTGCTAACTCGAACTTGAGCTCGCGGGCTGCCTCGCGCATTTGAGTCGTTAGGTCGTCGATAAGCGCCTGCACCTCGTCGGCAGCCATGGAGGACACATCCGGCTTGTCGACGATCGCCGTGGGATCCGCGTCCTGCCCTTGCTCGTCGGCGTTCTCATAGACTTGATCCAAGATATCGGCGATCTTTTTGCGCAGCGGCTGCGGGTCGATGCCGTGCTCCTTGTTATAGGCAATCTGCTTCTCACGGCGGCGCTCAGTCTCCTCGATGGCCTCCTGCATCGAGTCCGTAATCTTATCCGCGTACATGATGACCTCACCAGAGACGTTTCGGGCGGCGCGGCCAATTGTCTGAATAAGCGAAGTAGTGGAACGCAGGAAACCTTCCTTATCGGCATCCAAAATGGCGACGAGTGACACTTCAGGGAGGTCGAGGCCCTCGCGCAGCAGGTTGATGCCCACGAGGACATCGAATTCACCCAAGCGCAGCTGCCGCAATAGCTCCACGCGCTGCAGCGTATCGATATCCGAGTGGAGGTAGCGCACCTTGATGCCATGCTCCAGAAGGTAATCGGTGAGGTCTTCTGCCATGCGCTTAGTCAAGGTGGTGACCAGTACACGCTCTTGCTTAGCGGTGCGGGCGCGGACCTCATCGATGAGGTCATCGATCTGGCCCTTGGTGGGCTTGACCGTCACCTTGGGATCTACGAGGCCGGTGGGGCGAATGACCTGTTCCACGAACTCGCCGCCGGAAGCCGTCATTTCGAAGTCACCTGGTGTGGCCGACATGTAGACGGTTTGGCCCACGCGCTCCTCAAACTCATCGAAGGTCAACGGCCGGTTGTCTACGGCAGAAGGCAAACGGAAGCCAAACTCCACGAGGTTGCGCTTGCGGGCCATATCGCCCTCAAACATGCCGCCGATCTGCGGGACGGTCACGTGAGACTCATCGATGATAGTGAGGAAGTCCTCGGGGAAATAATCCAAGAGCGTCGCCGGCGCGGAACCAGCGGGACGTCCGTCAACGTGGCGCGAATAGTTCTCAATGCCGGAGCAAAAGCCCACCTGTTCGATCATCTCAAGGTCATATTCGGTACGCATGCGCAGGCGCTGCGCTTCGAGCAACTTGCCGCGGTTCTCCAGCTCCGCGAGGCGCTCCGTGAGTTCCTCCTTGATGTCCTCGATGGCACGAGCCATGCGCTCTGGCCCAGCTACATAGTGCGTTGCGGGGAAGATTCTTACCTCGTCGACCCGCTCCAGCACGTCGCCCGTCAAGGGGTGGATGTAGTAGAGCTCGTCCACGTCATCGCCGAAGAACTCGATGCGCACAGCGCGCTCTTCATAGGCGGGGATAATATCCACGGTATCGCCCTTGACGCGGAAGGTTCCGCGCGTAAAGCCCACGTCATTGCGCTCATACTGGATATCCACGAGCAAGCGCAGGAAGCGATCCCGGTCGATCTCCTCCCCTTCCTCCAGCACAACAGAACGATCGAGATAGGACTGCGGCGTGCCCAGGCCATAGATGCACGACACAGAAGAAACCACAACCACATCACGGCGGGATAAAAGAGCTGACGTGGCGGAGTGGCGCAGGCGTTCCACGTCCCCGTTAATGGAGGAATCCTTTTCAATGTAGGTATCCGTCTGCGCGATATAGGCTTCCGGTTGGTAGTAGTCGTAATAAGAGACGAAATACTCCACCGCGTTGTGCGGGAGAAGCTGGCGCAGCTCATTCGCCAGCTGCGCTGCCAGCGTTTTATTCGGCGCCATCACGAGTGTTGGACGCTGCTGCTTTTCGATGAGCCAGGCGGCGGTCGCGGACTTACCGGTACCCGTGGCACCCATGAGTACCACGTCCCGCTCGCCGCGGCTGAGACGCTCATCCAGTTCCGCGATGGCGGCGGGTTGGTCGCCAGCGGGCTGGAATTCGGACTCAACACGGAACTCGGCTGAGCGCCGCTCGATTTCACCAACAGGGCGATGTTCGGAGACGGGCAGGATGGGGTGTTCAGCAGCAAAAGCCATGCTGACCAGTCTAACGCGCCCACCACGAAACCTGCTAGGCCCCACAGGCTGGGCAACCTGCCTCATCTGTGCCTGTGGAACGAGACCTCACTGCATTTTAGGGCAACGCGGCGCGCGTCCTGCGCAACCACAGTTCAAGCTCACCCGTGGTTTCCCACAGCGCATAAATCGGGGAACTGTTGGGTTCCATCGCTGTGTTGATTTTCTTGCGCAACCAGGCCCGGGTCTGCGGTGTGCGCAATACCTTGACGTCATCCGCGCTAATTCCAGCGGGGAGCCTATCTACAGGCGTGGTGGCCAATGCACCCAGGGCGATGATTACCCCAGCATCGTCGACATCGATGGGAGAATCCACGCAGCTTCTCTTAAACGTATCAAGATCGAAGGAGCCATCACGGATTGCCGCGAGCACTTCGCACGCGGCGTGATTATCAAAAGGCCCAACATCCCACGTTCCCATGAAGGTGCAGATTAAGCAGGGAAAGTGAACGGGGTGCGAGCACAAGGTAAATTTTGGCCACCATATCCTTTAAAAGTTGGCGCTCTCCGGCGCAGGATACGTGATGTGCACTACTCCGGCCTCTGCAAGAGAAAGCAAAGAAAACCCAAATACCACTAGCTTTCTGACCACGTAGCGCTGCTTGCTCTTAGGAAAGCGCGGAGCTTTTCGACGAGCCCGTCAACCTGCGAATCGAGCTTATCGCGAGCACCGTTGTTATCAATGATGAAATCAGCAGCGGCACGACGCACATCGTCTGGGATCTGCGCCGCTATCCGGCGGCGTGCATCCTCCTCATCCAGCCCGCGATACTCCACAAGACGGCGCACCCGCTCCGCCGCTTCAACGTCAACGACGATGGTGGCGTCCATATCTTTGTGTAGACCCTTGTCCACGAGGAGCGGCATGTCATAAACCACGAAATCGGCTCCAGCGCGGCGCGCGGAGTCAAAGCGGGCCTGGGTCTCCTCCTGAATACGCGGGTGCGTAATGGAGTTGAGGAGATTGGTCTTCTCCCGGCTGGCGAAGGCGCGAGAAGCCAGCTGCCCTCGATCGAGGCTTCCATCGGCTTGAAGGATATCCTCCCCGAAAGCGTCCGCTAACTCAGCGAGCGCTGGTTGACCCGGTTCAACAATGTCCCGGGCTATCTGATCGGCATCCACTAATTCCCAGCCGTGGCGCACGAGAAGCTGCGCCACAGTCGATTTTCCACTGCCGATTCCGCCGGTGAGTCCAATGAGTTTCATACCGGCTTAGGATACGCGAAAGGCCGCCCCTCCCACAGCGGGGAGAAGCGGCCTTTCTGCAAGAACTACATCGTCTCGGACTAAGCGGCGGAGCCTATCCGAGAGGACTTAGTTTTTAGTTGCCAGCGAGCTTGTCGCGCAGAGCAGCAAGCTGCTCGTCGGAAGCGAGGGAGCCGCCAACCTCTGCCTGAGAATCGGATGCCGGAGCTGCATCCTGAGACTCGGAAGAGTAGTTGGAGTTGGCAGCGGACTCGGCGGCCTCAGCGGCTGCAGCACGGTTGCGCTCGATCTGAGCGGTGTGCAGGTTGAAGCGACGCTCGGACTCTGCGTAGCGAGCCTCCCAAGCCTGGCGCTGCTCGTCGTAGCCCTCGAGCCACTCGTTGGTCTCCGGGTCGAAGCCCTCCGGGAACACGTAGTTGCCCTGCTCGTCGTAGGAGTCAGCCATGCCGTACTTGGACGGATCGAACTCGTCGGTGTAGTCCTCGTCTGCCTGCTTAACGGACAGGGAGATGCGGCGACGCTCGAGGTCGATGTCGATGACCTTGACCATGACTTCCTGGCCAACGTTGACAACCTGGTCCGGAACCTCCACGTGGCGCTGAGCCAGCTCGGAGATGTGGACGAGGCCCTCGATGCCCTCCTCGACGCGAACGAAGGCACCGAACGGAACGAGCTTGGTGACCTTGCCCGGGACGATCTGGCCCACAGCGTGGGTGCGGGCGAAGACGCGCCACGGATCCTCCTGGGTTGCCTTCAGGGACAGGGACACGCGCTCGCGGTCCAGGTCGACGTCAAGAACCTCGACGGTGACCTCGTCGCCCACGGTGACAACCTCAGACGGGTGGTCGATGTGCTTCCAGGACAGCTCGGAAACGTGAACCAGGCCGTCGACACCGCCGAGATCGACGAAGGCGCCGAAGTTGACGATGGAGGAGACAACGCCCTTGCGGACCTGGCCCTTCTGCAGCTGGTGCAGGAACTCGGAGCGGACCTCGGACTGGGTCTGCTCGAGGTATGCGCGGCGGGACAGGACAACGTTGTTGCGCTGCTTGTCCAGCTCGATGATCTTGGCCTCGAGCTCCTGGCCGATGTACGGCTCCAGGTCGCGAACGCGGCGCATCTCAACGAGGGAAGCCGGGAGGAAGCCACGGAGGCCGATGTCGAGGATGAGACCACCCTTGACAACCTCGATGACGGTACCGGTAACCGGCTCTTCCTTGGCGTGCAGCTCTTCGACGGCGCCCCAAGCGCGCTCGTACTGTGCGCGCTTCTTGGACAGGATCAGACGGCCTTCCTTGTCCTCCTTGGTGAGAACAAGTGCGTCGATCTGGTCGCCGACCTCGACAACCTCATCCGGGTTGACGTCGTGCTTGATGGAGAGCTCGCGGGACGGGATGACGCCTTCGGTCTTGTAGCCGATATCGAGCAGGACCTCATCGTGGTCAACCTTGACCACGGTGCCCTCGACGATGTCACCATCGTTGAAGTACTTGATGGTGGCGTCGACGGCAGCGAGGAAATCCTCTGCGGTTCCGATGTCGTTGATCGCAACCTGAGGGGTGTTAGAAGTTGGCATGTAGTTATGCTCCGAATAAACGTAGGAGATCGTAATTGGACAGTTACGTGTCTCTTGAAAAGCGTCATTAAGCAGCGCAGATGCGCAAGACTTAAGATGGATTTCAATCCCGACTCGCAGCCGAGCTGAGCTCTCCTACAGTAGCCCAGCGCGTCCCAAGTCATAGACACGCCCGTACAACCCTACATCCTCGCAGCTAAAACGGCAAATGCGCCATGGAATAAGAATCGAAAAAGATCAATGTCTTCTGTAACTTTTTCTGCGTCCTCAGCCAATCGTGATTTTTGGGATCGTGACGCCGATTCCTACCACGCCGAACATCCCGAGTATCTATCCTCTTTCTACTGGTGCCCCGAGATGCTGCACGAGGCTGATGCGCAGCTGCTTGGCGATGTCTCCTCCGCGACCGTCCTCGAGCTCGGCTGCGGATCCGCGCCCTGCACGCGGTGGCTGCAAGGACGCGCACGCTTTGCGACGGGCTTCGATCTCTCGTCCGGCATGCTCTCCCATGCCGAGGGTGGCCTACCGCTCGTTCAGGCTGATGTCCTAGCTCTTCCCTATCGTGATGAAGTCTTTGACATCGCCTTTTCTGCCTTCGGCGCCCTACCCTTCGTCGCCGACCTAGACGCGGCACTGCGCGAAGTCCACCGTGTTCTGCGACCTCATGGCCGCTTCGTCTTTTCCGTGCCGCACCCTATGCGTTGGGTTTTCCCTGACAATCCACAGGACCTCACCGCGGAGCTGTCCTATTTTGAGCGCGCCTACCTAGAACAGGACGCTAACGGTGAGCTCACCTACGCCGAGTTCCACCGCACGATGGGTGATTGGGTACGAGCACTGCAGGCTCGCGGTTCTTTCGAGATCTGCAACCTCATTGAACCCGAGTGGCCAGAGGGCCTCGACATCACTTGGGGCCAGTGGTCTCCTGAGCGAGGTGCGGTCTTTCCCGGTACCGCCATCTTCGTGTGCGAAGCACGTTAGGTCAGACACTGCCTCCCCTGGTATCGAATCAATCGGCTGCAGCGAACTAAGCTGACAGGCATGCTTCTAGAACGCCTCGGGATTTTCGTGCGCCGCACAGTGGCCTGGTGGATTGATGCCTTTCTCGCCGCCGCCATCATCGTGGCGCTCAAGTGGCTTATCAACCTCATCACCGATGGAGTGCTAACCGGCCGAGCGGGCGCGGTCTATGACATCGTCGCCCTTGCGCTCGTCTTCTACGTCTTCCGAGTGTGGATTGAGGCTGCAAAGCAGACCTCCCTGGGCAAGTGGTCGCTGAGGCTAGAGGTTATTGCTGAGCATCCCGGAATCGGCAGCGCAGCCGTTCGCAACAGCTGGCTCCTCCTCACACTTCTGGCATTGACAGGACTCCCCTTCGTGGAGGCAACCATCCTGGGCATCCTCGGTCTCAGTGTCCTGCTGCTGGGACAAACCCCATTCGACCTCCTTGCCGGGTGCTTGGTCGAGCGCCGCACGCCCACCGAGGACGAGCGCGCGGTGGGCTTAACCTAAGGCCTAGTGCGCCGCGGCATCCCAGTTCTTACCCACACCAACGGAGACTTCAAGGGGCACAGTCAACCCGATAGCCTTGTCCATCTCTCGCTCCAAGATGCGCTGCACGTCCTCCGCTTCGCCGGGAGCCACCTCCACGACAAGCTCATCGTGAACCTGGAGCAGCACACGCGATGCTAAACCTTCAAGCGCCCTGTCCACGCGGATCATGGCCACCTTGATGATGTCTGCTGCAGTTCCCTGGATGGGTGCATTCAAAGCAGCTCGCTCCGCATTTTCACGGGCAACACGATTATCAGAGTTCAGCTCCGGTAAGTAGCGGCGACGCCCAAAGACCGTGGAGGTGTAGCCATCCTTTCGGGCCTGCACGACAACTTCGTCGAGGTAACGCTTGACGCCACCGAAACGCTCGAAATAGCTCTCCATAATCTCTTTGGCCTCACGCGCCGGAATTCCCAGCTGTTGCGATAGGCCGAAGGCGGAGAGACCATAGACCAAGCCATAGGACATGGCCTTGACTCGGCGGCGCAGCTCCGGGGTTACCTCATCCACCGGAACGTCAAAGACCTTGGAGCCGACATAGTTGTGGAGGTCCTCACCTTCGCGGTAGGCCTCAATAAGCCCCGGATCAGCGGAGAGGTGCGCCATGACGCGCATCTCAATCTGTGAGTAGTCAGCCGTAATCAAGGTCTCGTAGCCTTCACCAACCACGAAGGCCGAACGGATCTGGCGTCCAGCCTCCGTGCGCACCGGGATATTCTGCAGGTTCGGCTCCGTCGACGACAAGCGTCCGGTTGAGGTCACCGTCTGATTAAACGTGGTATGAATACGACCATCTGGCTGAATGGTCTTGATGAGCCCCTCCAGCGTCGTCTTCATCTTCTGGTACTCGCGGTGCGCCAGCAGGTGGTCTAGGAACGGGTGCGGGTGCGTGGCAGCAAGCTGCTCAATTTCCTTAGCGGCGGTCGAATAACCTGTCTTAGTCTTCTTCGTCTTCGGCATATCGAAGGTATCGAAGAGCACCGCCTGCAACTGCTTCGGGGAGTTCAGATTAAGTGATTCATCACCAGCCAACTCGCGGGCGGCGCGTTCCTGCTCATTGACCTGCTCAATGAAGGCATCGCGCTGCGTTTCCAAGACGTCTCGGTCGACCGCAATACCAGCGGCCTCCATCTGGGCCAGGATGCTCACGAGTGGCAACTCAAGGTCTGTATACAGCTCGAAGGAGTCAATCTCCTGGAGTTGACGCGTCAGTTCTGCTGCTAGTTCCATAATGGCAGCGGCCTGATCCACCAGCGGGTTTTCATCCAAGATGGAAAGCTGCTCTGTCGCTGCTCCCAGGGACTTCTGCAGATGGCGCTGGTACACGTCCGTCAACGCATACGTGCGCTGACCCGGACGCAGGAGGTAGGCAGCGAGGGCTGTGTCATGGGCGATTCCGCGCAGTTCGATCCCTCGCCCCGCCAGCATGTGCCAAGCAGCCTTTGCCTCGTGCAAATACTTCGGCGCATCTGACGACAACCACGCGGCGAGCGCGGCGTCGTCCTCAGCATCGAGATCTGCTAACTCAATCTGGCGGCCCTCAAAGGAGGAATCAACCAGTGCCAGTGCCGCAGCATCACCCGCGCCCGGGGTCCCATCGCCCTGCACGAATACCGCGACATGTTCCTTGCCCTTGATCCACTCAGTCAGCCGTGTATCCACCACGGTCACCGTTACCTCTGGTGCTTCCTCTACCGCAGCAGCCTCGGCGGCGGCGTCATGAGGAACGGCGTTGAAGACTCGCTCGCGCAAGTTGGTACCAAACTCCAGCTCATCGAAACGTGCCGCGACTTCGTTGGCGACCGCACCCTTGAATTCCAAATCCGCCGGGCCGACCTCTAGGTCCATATCCGTCACCATCTGGGTGAGCTGTCGGTTGAGCTTGACCTGCTCGATGCGATCGCGGAAGTTCTGCCCCGCCACGCCCTTGATTTCTTCGGCATGCTCGATGAGGCCATCGAGGGAGCCATACTGGGTAATCCACTTCGTGGCGGTTTTCTCCCCCACCTTAGGGACAGACGGCAGGTTATCGGAAGGGTCGCCGCGCAGGGCTGCGAAATCTGGGTATTGCTTGGGGCTCAGGCCGTACTTCTCCTTCACCGCCTCTGGAGTGAAGCGATGCAGCTTGGACACCCCACGCATGGGATAGAGGACGGTCGTGGAGTCGTCGACAAGCTGCAGATAGTCGCGGTCACCAGTGACCAAGAAGGTCTCATAATCTGCGCCCGCCTCGGTGGACAACGTGGCCACGATGTCATCTGCCTCGAAATTCTCGCGCGAGAGCGTGGTGATTCCCAGCGTTTCCAGCACGTCCCGGATGAGCTCAACTTGGCCGCGGAACTCTTCGGGGGCGGCCTCACGCTGCGCCTTGTACTCGGGGAACATGTCAGTGCGAAAGGTCTTGCGGCCCACATCGAAAGCTACAGCGACGAAGTCTGGCTTCTCCTCGGCCAGGATATTCGCCAACATGGAAAGGAATCCGTACACAGCGTTCGTGTGCTGGCCGCCCGAGGTTGAAAAGTTCTCCGCGGGCAGTGCATAAAATGCGCGAAAGGCCATGGAGTGGCCGTCAATGAGCAAGAGTCGGGGCTGAGAAGTAGTCACCCGGCCCATCCTAACGTGTTGCATGGAGCGGCACCGTTGAGGGCCTTAGGCAGGCAATTAGGTTCACGTTGGTCTACTGCGCTACTATCGTTGCTTGTGCGCCCCTGTAGCCCAATTGGCAGAGGCAACGGATTCAAAACCCGTGTAGTGTGAGTTCGAGTCTCACCAGGGGCACAATGTCACCCCACAACAGAGTCTGTTGTGGGGTGTTAGCGTTTTTTCAACTGAGAGGAACCCGTTTCTATGCGTCGCACTATCATCGCTTTGAGCACCGCGGTTGCCCTTACTCTGGGTGGTACCACCGTGGCTACCGCTGCAGAATCGAGCGCTAATAAAGAGGTCCTTCCCAAGATCGAAGGTTCCTCCTACTACCAAGAGCTGCGTAAATCTGCGGCTTTCTCGGATGATCCGCAGCTCAACACTTTCGCCACTGTGCTTCTCGATGGCCTTGTAGGCCTCGCTGCCTTCGCCATCTTGGGTTCAATCTACGGCGAGATAGCTAAGCGCCTGCCCATGTAAAAGGCGTATAACCTTCCGTAAATTGAATAGTTTGCATAAGCCTGTTGTGCGGTGAGAGAATAAAAAGTCATCTGCTCACCCACTCTTCCCGGCACGGCAATCCCACCGGGTAGACAGTCAAGGTTACTTTCGGTTTATGCATTATCTTTTTAACGCCATTCGCGGCGCCCTCATTGGCATGGCCGAGTTAGTCCCCGGAATCTCCGGCGGCACCGTTGCGCTCATCGTCGGCATCTATGAGCGCGCTTTGCATAACGCCAATGATCTCATCTCCGGCCGTTTCAAGAAGGTCGAATGGGGCTTCCTCGTCTCCGTAGCCGTCGGCATGTTCGCCGCTGTTTTCGGTTTCTCCACGATCCTCCATAACTTTGTGGAGGGTCAGGTTTCGCTATCCAGCGCCCTCTTCCTCGGCATGGTCGCCGTCTCCATCGTCGTGCCACTGAGCATGATGTCGCGTTTTTCTCCCGCGTCCATCGCCGCGCTTGTTATCGCCGCCGTCGCAATCTTCTTCGTCACCGGCTTCACCTCCACCCCAGTAGAAGACCCCAACCTTGTCGTGGTCTTCATAGCGGCCATGGTGGCTGTGTGTGCGCTCGTTCTTCCTGGTGTCTCAGGCTCCCTTATCTTGCTGACGATGGGCCTCTACGCGCCGATCATCGGTGCAGTCTCGGACCGCAACATGATCGTCGTGGGTGTCTTCGCACTCGGCGCGGTGTGCGGCCTCGCGGCTTTCGTCAAGGTGTTGAACTACCTGCTGGATAATCACCGCGATATCACCCTCGCGGCCATGGCCGGCTTCATGCTCGGCTCCCTGCGCGCGTTGTGGCCGTGGGGCGCTGACCAAGATGCTTCCACACCGCTCATCCTGCTTATGTTCGCGATTGGCGGCATCATCGTGGCCATTTTCATCGTTGTGGACCGGCGCAAAGCCGCAAGCTACCAAGAGAGTTAAAGCATGATTAAGAAAACGGGCATCGTGGGCGTCGTCGGAGCACTTGCCGCTACTGTTCTTTCCGGCTGCGTCACCAACGAGGAGCCGGCGCTGCCAGAAGGCTGGTCCGAGCCCAACGTGGAGAAAGTTCCCGAGATTGCCGCGATGTATGAGGACGCAGATGGAGTCCTCACCGTGGGCACGAACCCACCATTCGCACCTTTCGAGTTCAAGGATTCCGATGGCTCGATCATCGGCTTGGAAATGGACCTAGCCAATGCAGTCGCCCAAGTGTTGGGGCTCGAGTTCCAGCCGGTAGAGAAAGACTTCTCCATGATCTTGCCGGCGGTTCAGTCGGGACAGATTGATCTCGGCGGTTCCGGGTTCACCGATACCGAAGAGCGCCGGGAGAACTTCGATTTCGTCGACATCCTCTACGCCGGTATTCAGTGGGCCAAGCTCACCGATGGCCCCCACGAGGTAGACCCATCTAACCCTTGTGGCCTCACCGTCGCGGTGCAACGCACCACGGTGTCGGAGACCGACGATCTGCGCCCCAAACAGGAGGCCTGCGATGGCAATCTGACCATCCTGCCCTATGACACAAGCGATAACGCCGCTCTTGCGGTTTTGATGGGCCGCGCGGATGCGCTCTCAGCAGATTCACCAGTCTCTGCTTGGGCTGTCAACCGCTCAGATGGACGTATGTCCATGGTCGGCGAGATGTTCGACGCCGCGCCCTACGGCTTCGCCGTCCCGAAGGATTCCGACCTCGGCCCTGCCGTAGCGGCGGCGCTCCAGCATCTCATCGATACCGGGGCATACGCCGAAATTCTCGATAAATGGGGTGTTAACGACGGACTCGTCGAACACGCAATGATTAACGAAAGGCCGATCAATGACTAACTCCTCTCTCCCAGCAGCGTCGGAGTCGTCGGCTTCGACTACCCCAGAAAAGATCGAAGCCCGCCCACTGCGCCACCCTTGGCGCTGGGTCTTTGCTACCCTCCTCGCGTTGCTTGCCGTATGGTTCATCATCTCCTCGGCGCGCAATGAAGCC
Source organism: Corynebacterium sp. HMSC074C01 (assembly GCF_001814605.1). Lineage (NCBI taxonomy): Bacteria > Bacillati > Actinomycetota > Actinomycetes > Mycobacteriales > Corynebacteriaceae > Corynebacterium > Corynebacterium sp. HMSC074C01. Next base: position 43,678 of record NZ_KV817280.1, read on the forward strand.
TTCGGATGGGGAACCTACTTCCAGTATCTTTTCGATACTCGGATTGCCACCGCTGCACTGCACACCATTGCTATTACGATTCTGGCGATGATCATTGGCGTCGTGGGCGGTGCGGCCCTCGCGGTGATGCGTATGTCCCCTAACCCTGTGCTGGGTGGCGTGTCGTGGGTCTTCCTGTGGCTCTTCCGTGGCACCCCAATCTACGTACAGCTGGTCTTCTGGGGTCTACTTTCGGCCCTCTATCAATCCATCAACCTTGGATTCACAGAGATTTCCCTCACCGAGGTACTTAATAACGCATTCCTCCTGTCGGTTTTGGGCTTGGGCCTAAACGAGGCCGCGTACATGGCGGAGATTGTCCGCTCCGGTATCTCTTCTGTTCCGGAGGGCCAAAAGGAAGCCAGCAAGGCCTTGGGAATGGGCTGGTGGATGACCATGCGCCGCACGGTGCTCCCGCAGGCCATGCGCATCATCATCCCGCCGACTGGCAACGAGTTTATTTCACTGCTCAAGACTTCTTCTCTTGTCGTGGCAATTCCCTACACGGCGGAGATTTTTGGCCGCGCCACGGACATTTCCGCTGCGCTCTTCGAGCCCATCCCCCTGCTCATGGTCGCGGCGACGTGGTACCTGGCCATCACTTCCCTGCTCATGGTGGGCCAGTACTTCTTGGAGCGCCGCTTTGAGCGCGGCGCCACCCGCGAGCTCACCGGCCGCCAGCTGGCCGCGCTTGCGGACGCCGAAGGAACTATCCCCCGCAACGTCTCTGTCATCCCGGAGGTAAAGAACTAATGCCGACTCCCATGATTTCCGCGCAGAATGTGCACAAGTCTTTCGGCCAGCTCGAAGTTCTCAAAGGTATCGACCTCACCGTCATGCCTGGCGAGGTCACGTGCCTACTGGGCCCCTCTGGTTCCGGTAAGTCCACCTTCCTACGCTGCTGTAATCACCTGGAGAAGGTCACGGCCGGCCGCCTCTACATCGACGGCGAACTCATCGGTTTCCGCGAGCGCAATGGCGTGCTTTATGAAATCTCCGAGAAGGAAGCTGCAGCCCAGCGCCAAGATATCGGCATGGTCTTCCAGCAGTTCAATCTGTTTAGCCATCGCACCGTGCTGGAGAACATCATCGAGGCCCCCGTCCAGGTAAAGAAGCAGAGCCCGGAGCAGGCGAAGAAGAAGGCCATGGAGCTGCTGGAAAAGGTTGGCCTCGCGCACAAGGCGGATGCCTACCCGGTACAGCTCTCTGGTGGTCAGCAGCAGCGTGTCGCCATTGCCCGCGCGGTTGCCATGGACCCGAAGCTCATGCTTTTCGACGAACCCACCTCGGCCCTCGACCCCGAGCTCGTCGGTGAGGTGCTCCGCGTGATGAAGGAACTTGCCGCCGATGGCATGACCATGCTCGTCGTGACCCACGAGATGGGCTTTGCCCGGGAGGTCGCCGACAACATCGTCTTCATGGACGGCGGCAGCGTCATCGAAACCGGCACCCCGGAGCAGGTCTTGGACAATCCTCAGCACCAACGGACGAAGGATTTCCTCTCTTCGCTCTTGTAGAACGCTTGGGCAGTTCTCTACTTGAACCCGTCCAAGACAAAACTCCGGCCAGTCCGCAAAGGGTAACTGGCCGGAGTTTCGGGCTTCAGGGAAAGACGTGGGCTCTACTCGGAGTCGCCTTCGTCTTCCGCAGTCTCAGCGGGCTCTTCGGACTCCTCGGAAGAGGCCGAGGCCATCGGGCTATCCGCAGACTGGGATTGGATGACGTCATCCAGCACCGCGTGGATATAAGGCGCGGCCTTGTCATTAGAGTATTCGGAAGCAAGCTCCACGCCTTCAACAAGCGCGGTAGCGTTCGGAACATCCGCGTTGAAGAGGATTTCCCATACCGATACGCGCATGATCGCGCGGTCAACGGCGGGAATGCGCTCGAGCGACCACTCGCTGGAGAGGTAACGAGCAATCGCATCGTCGATGGCATCCAGCTCTTCAGCTGCTCCACTGACAATTTCGCGGGTGTAGTCCGCGATCGGCGCCACGCCGTTTTCCGGATCACGAGCAAGCTCGACGCGGTCTTCCACGATAGCTACCGGATCAACGTCGCGTGATTCTGCCTCGAAGAGAATATCCGCAGCTCGGCGGCGCGCGCGGTAGCGCGCGGTGTGCCGCTTATAGTTTGGCTCTGGTTGGGTCATTTTAGTTGTTGACGCGGGAGAGGTATTCGCCGGTACGGGTATCGATCTTAAGAACGTTTCCGATCTCGATGAACAGCGGAACCTGGATCTCGGCGCCGGTCTCGAGTGTCGCCGGCTTGGTGCCGCCGTTGGAGCGGTCACCCTGCAGACCCGGCTCGGTGTGCTCAACCTTCAGGTCAACGGAGATCGGCAGCTCGCCGAACAGAGCCTCGCCGTCATGGAAGGAGACCTGCACGCGCATGTTTTCCAGGAGGAACTTGCCAGCGTCGCCGAACTTATCAAACGGCAGCTCGTACTGCTCGTAGGTCTTATCATCCATGACCACGTAGTTCTGGCCATCGTTGTACAGGTAGGTCATGTCGCGGCGGTCAACGTTGGCGGTCTCCACCTTCACGCCAGCGTTAAAGGTCTTGTCGGTGACCTTGCCAGAGACCACATCCTTGAGCTTGGTACGCACGAATGCAGGACCCTTGCCAGGCTTGACGTGCTGGAATTCAACGATCTGCTGCAGCTTGTTGTCGATCTTCAGAACGAGGCCGTTCTTGAAATCAGTGGTATCTGCCATGAAATGACTCTCCCAAATTACTTGTAGTCGAAACTATGAAAACAGTGTCTAAGCATACCTCACGCGCCGCACCAGCGGCGCGAAGGGGTGCTGGCTACAGCACCTGAAGTTCCTTCGGATAGGCCGTGATGATCTTTGGCGCCCCTGAGGTGATAAAGAGGCTGTCCTCAATACGTACACCGCCCTTACCCGGAACGTAGATGCCCGGCTCAATGGTCAGCGTCATTCCTTCGGCCAGCTCGCCCTTGCCGGTTTGCGCAGCGGAGGGTCCTTCGTGCACGTCGAGGCCGATGCCGTGGCCAGTCGAGTGAACGAAATACTCGCCATAGCCGGCCTCAGTGATGATGTCACGGCAGGCCGCGTCGACGTCGACAAGCTTGGCACCTGGCACCGCCGCCTTCACGCCAGCTTCCTGGGCGCGCAGGACAATGTCGTAGATTTCACGGGCGAAGTCAGTGACCTCACCGATAACGAAGGTGCGGGTGCAGTCGGAGTTAAAGCCGCGCAGGTGGGCTCCGAAGTCGATCGTGACCAAATCTCCCTTGCGCAACTCGCGGTCATCCGCGCCGTGGTGTGGCTTAGCGGAGTTCTCACCGGAAGCCACAATGGTGTCAAAGCTCACACGTTCCGAACCGAGCATGCGCATGCGGTACTCCAAATCAGCAGCGACCTGACGTTCCGTGCGCCCAGCGGCAACCTCCCCGGCCTCCACGAGATCGGTGAGTGCCTGATTTGCCAGGGCAGCGATTTCCTCGAGCTTCTGCAGCTCAACACGATCCTTGACCAAGCGGATCTTCTCAATCACGCCGGTGACCGGTACCAGCGTCACGCCCTCCGGCTTCGCCTTCTCCAGACGCTCCAGTTGTGAGACGGTGAGGTAGTCGGCTTCATAGCCCACGCGTAGATCTTGGGAAACCTGCCCCAGCAAGTGCGGGCCCACATCGCGACCGAGGCTGGCTTCAATGTCTGGAACCTCTTCGGCGATCTGCGTGGTATAGCGACCGTCCGTTGCCATGAGCGCGGAGAGGTCCTTGCGCAACAGCAGTCCACCATTCGACCCCGAGAACCCGGTCAAGTAACGCACGTGCGTCAGGTGGGTAACGATAATGGCGTCAATGCGCTGACCAGTCAGCTCAGTCATGAGCTTGCGGCGGCGGTTGCTATAACGAGTATCGGCTAATGCCATGAGAGAACCACTCCAATCAATTCAAGCGATACTTCATGATAGCTAATGCGCCAGGAAGTACCCCAGTGCCGCGACATAGCCATAAGAACCGAGGCCCGCAATAACACCGCGAGCGATGGGGCTTATGTAAGAGTGCTGCCGGAACGCTTCCCGCGCATGCACATTGGAGAGGTGTACCTCAACGAATCCTGGGCCATCGGCTACCTCCGCCAAGGCATCACGCAGGGCCACCGAGGTATGTGTAAAACCACCCGGGTTGATGATGACCGGCCAGCCCTCATCGGCAGCGCGATGCACCTGTTCAATGAGTTCGCCCTCGTGGTTGGATTGGAAGAAGACGATCTCTTCCTCCCCCGCCGCCGCACGGACGCGAGTCTCTATATCCTCCAAGGTTTCGCTGCCATAGATTTCTGGCTGGCGCTTGCCCAGGCGGTTAAGGTTCGGGCCGTTGAGGACGAGAATAGTCATGGCGAACTCCTTAAATTCCTAAGCGGTGAGCTGCGCGTAGGCTGCGCGCAGCTCCTCATCAGTGGCATCTTCCAATCGCGTGGTTTCCCCGATCCCGGTGAGCGCTACAAAGCGGATGTGGCCGCCGCGGTTTTTCTTGTCATGGCGCATTGCATCCAGCAGCTCCTCGAAATGTCCCTGCTCATAAGTGGTCGGCAGCCCGATCCGGGTCAAGATGTCGCGGTGCGTGGCCACGAGGTTGGCATCGATAAGCCCGCGCGCGTGGGATAGGTGAGCAATGAACATCATTCCCACCGCCACCGCGCGGCCGTGGCGCCACGAGTAATTCTCGCGACGCTCCACTGCGTGGCCGAAGGTGTGACCGTAATTGAGGGTCTCGCGCAGCCCGGATTCCTTCAAGTCCTGGCCCACCACGTGTGCCTTGACCGCAATAGAACGCTCGATGAGCTCCGGCAGCAGGCCGTCGGGCTCAAGACATGCAGCGGCATCCTTCAGGTAGTGCTCAATGATCTGCGGGTCATGGATGAAGCCAGTCTTGATGATTTCTGCAGAACCGGCGACTATTTCGTCGGCCGGTAGCGTGCGCAAATGATCCAGATCAACAAAGACTGAGTCCGGCTCGTGGAAAGCCCCAACCAGGTTCTTTCCCGCGGCGGTGTTGATGCCGGTTTTGCCGCCCACGGCGGCATCCACCATGGCGAGCAACGTCGTCGGTGCCTGAATCACCGGGATACCGCGCATCCACGTGGCCGCAGCAAACCCAGCCAGGTCTGTCACCGCACCACCGCCTAGGCCAATGACTGCGTCACGGCGACTAAACCCTGCCTCGCCGAAAATATCCCACAAGCGAGCGAGCACGTCGAGCTGCTTTGCGGCTTCGGCATCGGGGACCGCAACTGAGGTGGCTTTAATCCCCTGTGCTCGAGCCTGTTCAACTAGGTCATGGGCAGCTTGCGCGAGCGGCGGTTGGTGGATGATTGCGACCTTAGCCGCACCAATCGCCGCGGCGCGCTTAATCATGGCGGTACTCAGGCCACTGCCAAGAGTGACCTCATAAGGTGATGGTCCATTAACAGCAATGGTGTGCATGGGTGGTGCTCCTTTGGCTGGGGTGGCAAGGTTCGTGAGGCGTTGACATGTAGCGGGTAAAGAAGGTTCGTTTTCCTAGAAGGTTTCGAGGAAGCTCAAGATGTCACCCACCACCTGCTGCGGGGAGCGCACACCCGTGCGCACCTTTAGGTCAGCCACCTCGCTGTAGAGGGGCCGGCGCGCTTCCAAAAGCTGGGTGTAGTGCGCCAGCGGGTCCGCAGACTCCAGCACAGGTCGGTTGCTATCCCCCAGCGTGCGGGTTACGCCTTCTTCGGGAGTGATATCAAGGAATACAACAGTCAGGCCATCGAGCAGGGCTCGCGTGGATTCAGTCAGTACTGCCCCGCCGCCTAAACTCACCACACCAGTAGTGGCGAGTGCCTCGCGCACTACTTCGGCTTCGACCTCACGGAATGCTGGTTCACCCAGCTCAGAGAAAACCTCGCCGCAAGCCTTGCCGTAGCGGGCCTCGATAAGGGCATCGGAGTCAACAACCTCGCAGTTCAGCGCCCGGGAGAGGCGCCTGCCAATCGTGGTCTTTCCGGAACCGGGAGGCCCTACGAGAACGACGTGCGGGGAGTTCATGCCTCACCCCAATCCAGGCGGCTAGCCACGTAATCCTGGTAGGCAGCAATGTTTCGCTTGGTCTCGGCCAAGCTATCGCCACCAAATTTCTCCAACACGGCACGCGCAAGGACGAGAGCTACCATGGCTTCGGCCACTACACCAGCCGCTGGAACTGCGCAGACATCAGAACGCTGATGGATGGCAGTGGCTGCCCCACCGGTGGACATATCAACGGTCTTCAGGGCACGCGGGACCGTGGAAATCGGCTTCATCGCCGCACGCAAACGCAGCGTCTGGCCGTTGGTCATACCGCCTTCCAGACCACCAGCGCGGTTGGTCTCACGATCCACACCATTGTCAGTGCGGACCATTTCATCGTGTGCCTCGCTACCGCGGCGGCGGGCCTCAGCGAAACCATCGCCGACCTCGACGCCCTTGATCGCCTGAATACCCATCAAGGCGGCGGCGAGCTGTGCGTCGAGGCGGTCTTCACCCGAGGTGTGCGAGCCCAAGCCAATCGGCAAGCCCTCCACGATGACCTCTACGATGCCGCCGAGGGTATCGCCCTGCTTCTTGGCGGTCTCGATTTCTGAAATCATCGATTCCTCTGCGGCCTTATCGCAGGCACGTACCGGTGAAGCATCAATAGCCTCAAGGTCCGCGAAGCTAGGGTGCGGGCCCTCATAAGGTTCAGAGGCACCAATGGAGATGACGTGGGACAGCACCTCGACTCCCAGGGTTTCGCGGAGGAAGTTGCGCGCGACCGTGGCTGCGGCCACGCGAGCAGCGGTTTCACGCGCGGAGGAGCGCTCCAAGATGGGGCGAGCCTCGGAGTGATCAAACTTCACCATTCCAGCGAAATCGGCGTGACCGGGACGCGGGCGAGTCAGCGGGGCACCGCGACCGGAGGCCATAGCTTTAGCGACCTCTGGGTCCTCAAGATCCAAGGCCTCGGGCGACATGATGGTAGTCCACTTTGGCCACTCCGTGTTGCCGATCATGATCGCGATGGGGCTTCCCAGGGTAAGACCGTGGCGGATGCCGCTGAGCAGAGTGAGATCATCGGCCTCGAACTTCATGCGGGCGCCCCGGCCATAGCCGAGGCGGCGGCGAGAGAGCTGGAGAGCAATATCGTCTTGAGAAATGGGAACCCCGGCTGGCATGTGCTCAATGAGTGCAACGAGTGCCTGGCCGTGAGATTCACCTGCGGTAGTCCAACGAAGCATGCGGACTATTATCACACGCCAGGGTTTCCTTCGGGGCCACTAGGCCGACTATTACACCGTGTCGGGGCAAAATATCACGACAAGTCCTGCGGCAATCAGCATCCCGGGTCCATGCGCAGGTGTCCTATCCCTGGCTATATAGCCCCAGAGCACCGTGCTTAACGACGCCCCCATCATCGCCAGCGCGACCCCCGGTACTCCCGCCGCATGGGCGGTCACCATTCCTAGCGGCAGCGCCAGCTTTAGGTCTCCCCCGCCCACGCTTCCGGCACGGCTCAGCAAGGCAACCAGAATATAAAGTCCTGGCCACAGCAGCCCGGCAGGGTCGAACCACCACAGCGACAGTACGGCGGCAGGCAGGGTCAAATAGTTAGGCAGGCGTTTGAAACGCAGGTCATAAATAATTAAGGTGCACCCCCACGCCAAGAAAAGCACGTCCCCCATGGTCCCGCAGCCTACCGCGTGGGCGGACAAGACGCACGCGGTAAGCTGCGGGGAATTGCTTAGAGCAGCTTGAGCGCCTTGTTGAGCGCCGCCAGCATCTCTGCCCGCGGGGCGGTGTGCCCGGTAAATTGCTCAAACTGTGAATAGGCCTGGTTCGCCAGCATGATGTGCCCGCCGACGGTCGGGTAGCCATCAGCGGCCGCATACACTGTGAGCGGAGTAGGCCACGGATCGTAAATAACGTCAAAGACCGGCGCCTTGGCCAGCTGCGTCAGGTATCCCTCCACCGCAGCAGAGGGCACGGTGGAGACAAGGAGATCTGCTGCTCTCGCAAGCCCTGCTAGATCATCCTCGAAGTCTGCCGCATAGAGCGTGAGACCGAGGGCCTCAGCGAGCGGGCGCAGCTCTGCTAAACGGTCGGAGCGATTCAACACGGTAACATGCTTCACGCCGCGCTGAGCCAGACCCCACAGGACCGGCCGCGCGGTACCGCCGGCGCCGATGAGCAGCGCCGAAGACGGCTGGGAAGAGCCCAGAAGCTCATCCAGCGCGCCCAGCACGCCTTCGGTATCCGTGTTATCCGCGCGCCACCCTTCCGAGGTGCGCACCAAGGTGTTCGCGGAGCCGATGAGCTCAGCTCGATCGCTGACGATATCAGCACAGGCGAGGGCATCGAACTTGAGCGGCATGGTGACGGAGAAACCGCAGTACTCCTCGCCTACTTCGGCGAGGAAGGCGGGCAAGTCCGTCACCTCATGCTTGGTATAGTCCCACTCCTTCAGGCTCAAGGCCTCATACCCTGCGTTATGCAGGACTGGTGAAAGCGAGTGGGCAATGGGGCTGCCCAAGACTGCGGCGCGCGGCATCAGATTACTGCTCCTCGGCCGGTGCCTCACCAACGGCCTCGCGCTGGCTGTCCAGGATGCCGGAGCGCACCGCATCATCAACGTTGGCGAGGTGCTCATCGTAGTTATCGGTAAACACCGTGGTGCCCTTGTCATCGACGGTGACAAAGAAGAGCCAGTTACCTTCCGCTGGGTTCTCCATGGCCTGGATAGCTTCCTCCGAAGGAGAGGCAATCGGCGAATCAGGAAGACCGTCCTTGGCATAGGTATTCCATGGCGTCTCGCGGTGGCGGTCCTCATCGGTGGTGGCCAGCTCCACGTCCTCGAGGCCATAGTTCACGGTGGAGTCCAACTCCAGGCGCATCGGCTCATCGAGACGGTTGAGGATCACTCGAGCAACCTTGTCGAATTCACCAGCCGGGGACTCGCGCTCCACCAGGGAAGCCGCAGTCAGAAGCTCATAGGGCTTCAAACCAATTGCTTGGGCGCGGTCAACGATGTTGGTGTCGTTGTACTTCTTCGTCGAGCGGGTGATCAGATCCGTCAGAATCTCCTGGGCATCCATGTTCGGGTCGAGCACATACTGGCCTGGGGCAATCAGCCCCTCAAGGCGCTTCGGGTCCTCGCCTCGTGCGCGAACCTCTTCCAGGGCCCACTCCGGTGCGCCCAGCTCAGCCGGGTCCACGGTGGCCGCAATCTTCTCGAGCTCTTCAGCGGAAACGCAGCCGCCTTCCTTACACGAAACCTGGGAAATCAAGGAGTAAATGCCGTAGCGAACATCACCGCCGAGCACATTGACATCGAGCAGCGTTGCACCGCCTTGGACGTCGAGGAGGTCCACCATATTAGCTTCATCGAGCAGCGCTTCGACGGCTGCCTTCGCGCTCATCTCCTCCTGGAGACGGTAGAAGCCGGGCTTGATTTGGCTTGCGCGTGGGTTGGAGTTGGCCGCTGAGGAGAAAGCTTCGGATGTCTTCACCACGTTCTTTTCTGCCAGCTCGGGTGCCAGTTCACCCATGGATGAGCCTTCTGGGACCTGAACGAGCTGGGTTACTCCATTACCTTGTCCCTCGTAGTCCAAGGTGCTGCCTCCTCCCAACAGGCGGAAACCGATGTAGCCGAGTCCACCGATGATGAGGACCAAGCTCGCAATGAGCACGGCCATGCCGCGCTGACGGCGCTTGACATATTGAGGTTCCATCGAGCGTCCGATGCGTGAAGGTTTACGGCTCACGTACTTCGTCTCCTACGTTTGAAGGGCTGTGGCCGTTCAACGCGAAATGGCGCGCATCCAGCCAGGACTGCAAAATTTCCACCGCGGCCGCTTGGTCAATGACCGAGCGGCCACGCTTCTCTGACACGCCAGAGGCCCGCAAAGCAGAGGTTGCCACCACCGTAGTGAGGCGCTCATCCACCATTCGCACGGGCGGAGGTTCCTTCATCCTGTCATCTTTTGCCAAGCGGCGGCGGATACGAAACGCGATTTCCTTGGCATGTTTAACACTTGATGAGCCATTGCCTTTGAGATCACGCGGCAAACCAACAGCCACCTCGACGGCGTCATACTCATGGATCAGGTCAAGCAAACGGTCAATATCGCCCTTGTCGCGATCCTTAAACCCGGTCTCACGCCGGACGGTTTCGACCGGCATGGCCAAGCGCGCGTCCCGGTCAGATACCGCCACGCCGATACGGACGGTACCGACATCGAGGCCCAATCGGCGCCCCGGGCCGGGATCGTCCACACCTGGTTTGTCGGGTTCTACGGCCATCGTGCTCCTCCTGGTTCTGCGAGTCAGCTACAACTGCACGCCAATTAAGGCGCGCTCGTTAGTGGGCTTCGAGCTCATCACGGACGGAGTCGAAGGCCTGCTGGAGGCCTTCGACGTTGGCGCCGGAGCCTTGTGCCATATCGGGCTTACCGCCACCCTTGCCGTCAACATAGCCGGAAACCACTTTAACCAAGTCCCCAGCCTTGACACCACGTTCGTTGGCAGCCTTGGTAGCCCCCACGATGAATGGCAACTTGCCGCCCTCATTCTCCGACGCCAAGACGACCACAGCAGCGACATCGCCGAGGCGGTTCTTGATATCGGAGGCCAGCGTACGCAGGTCACCGCCGTTCACGCCCTTTGGTAGCTTGGCAGCCACGAGGGTGAAATCGTTGATGGTCTTCGCCGTCGAGATCATCTCCGCGGTCTGGGACATGAGCCGGGCCTTGTGAAGCTCGGCAATTTGCTTCTCAGCGGCTTTGAGCTTCTCCGTCAACTGCGCGATGCGCTCCGGCAGGTCCTCAGTCTGGACTTTGAGCTCGCGGGAGACCCCCTCTACGAGGGCGGTCTCCTTCGAGTAGTAGCGGAATGCATCCAGGCCCGAATAAGCCTCGATACGGCGCGCGCCCGAGCCCACGGAGGATTCGCCGAGGACAGACACCGGGCCGATCTCTGCGGTGTTCTTTACGTGCGTACCACCACAAAGCTCGATGGAAAAGGGTCCGCCCATCTCCACGACGCGGACCTCAGAACCGTAGTTCTCACCAAAGAGGGCCATCGCGCCCATCTCCTTGGCCTTGTCCAAGGAGGTCTCGATGGTATTGACCGGGAAGTGCTGGTCCACTGCCTGGTTAGTCACCAAAGCGATCTCATCGAGCTGCTCCTGGGTGAGCTGGTCGGTGTAGTTGAAGTCAAAGCGCAGGTAGCCCGGACGGTTCAAGGAACCAGCCTGGACTGCAGTCGGGCCCAGTACCTGGCGCAGCGCGGCGTGGATGAGGTGCGTGGCGGAGTGCGCCTGCACGGCGCCGTGGCGCCATTGTTCATCAACGGCAGCCGTCACGCCGTTGCCCAACTCAAGGCCGCCGGCGGTCACCGTGGCCTTGTGGACCCACAGCTTCTTGCCGATCTTCTGCACGTCGTTGACCTCAAGGAGGGTCTCGCCAGCGATAATGCGGCCCCGGTCGGCGGTCTGGCCGCCGGCTTCGGCGTAGAGCGGCGACTGGTCCAGAATTACCTCGACGGTGTCTCCTGTCTCGACCTCAGTGACCTTCTCGCCATCGCGCACAAGGCCGATGACCTTGGCCTCGGACTCCAAGGTTTCATAGCCCGTGAACAGGGTCGGGTGATTATCCACCCACTCGCGGTAGAGCGACAAGTCAGCATGACCATGCTTCTTGGCCTGGTTATCAGCCTTGGCACGGCGGCGCTGCTCGCCCATGGCGGCGTCGAAGCCGTCCATATCTACGGTCAAACCGGCTTCCTGCGCCATCTCCAGGGTCAAGTCGATGGGGAAACCATAGGTATCGTGCAGTTCAAAAGCCTTCTCGCCGGAGAGGACCTTCGGAGTGGCCGCACGAGAGGTGTTCTTCAGCTCGGTCACGGCTTCGTCGAAAAGCTTGGTGCCCGACTCCAGCGTCTTCAGGAAGGCCTTCTCCTCCGCCACGGCAACGCGCAGAATACGCTCGCGGTTTTCTGCGATCTCCGGGTAGGACGGGGTCATGGTGTCCATGATGGTGTTCATGAAACGCTCCATGGTCGCCCCCTTCGCGCCCAACAACTTAGCGGAGCGAATGATGCGACGAAGCAGGCGACGCAGAATGTAGCCACGCCCCTCGTTACCGGGGGTAACGCCATCCAAGATGAGCATCATGCCGGTGCGCGAGTGGTCTGCCACTACGCGGAAACGGATCAGGTCTTCCTTCGGCGCATCCGGAACGTACTTCGCACCGGTGAGCTCTTCGGCTACGTCGATAACCGGGCGCAGCAGATCCGTCTCATAAACATTGTCCACGCCCTGCAGGATGCAGGCGACGCGCTCGATGCCCATGCCGGTATCGATATTCTTCTTGGGCAGCTCACCAATGATTTCAAAGTTGCCCTTGCCGATGCCTTCGCCGCGCTCGTTCTGCATGAAGACCAAGTTCCAGATCTCCATGTAGCGGTTATCGTCCGCGACGGGACCACCGTCCTGGCCATATTCCGGACCGCGGTCATAATAGATCTCGGAGCACGGACCGCACGGGCCGGGGATACCCATGGACCAGTAATTATCCTCCATTCCGAGGCGCTGGATGCGCTCGCGGGGAACGCCGATCTTGTTGTGCCAGATATCAGCTGCCTCATCGTCATCGAGGTAGACCGTGACCCATAAACGCTCGGGGTCGAGCCCCAAGCCGCCATCCTCTACCGAGTTCGTCAGAAGGTTCCAGGCGTGGGTAATGGCCCCCTCCTTGAAGTACTGGCCAAAGGAGAAGTTGCCTGCCATCTGGAAGAAGGTGTTGTGGCGGGGGGTGATGCCTACTTCCTCGATATCCAAGGTGCGCACGCATTTCTGGATAGAGGTCGCCGTACCGTTAGCAAAAGGCGGGTTCTGCTGGCCCAAGAAGTAGGGCTTGAAGGGAACCATGCCGGCGTTGACGAAGAGCAGGTTCGGGTCATCCAGGATCAGCGATGCGCTGGGCACAGCCTCGTGGCCGGCCTTGACGAAGTGCTGGGTAAAGCGTTCCCGGATCTCATGAGTCTTCACGAGCAAAAGTCCTTCACTGTTGAATGGTTTCTAGTCAGCGCTCAACTTTACCCGTCCGGTGCTGTGCTTAGCGACGCCGCCCCCGGATGATGTCCCGCAACCTCCCCAGGTACTCGCGCACCCGTTTTTCCGCGCCGTGGTCGGTGGGCTGATAATACTCGGCATCAGCCAGCGTCTCCGGCAAATACTGCTGGGCTAGCACACCGCGTGGATCATCGTGCGGGTACTGGTAGCCGACGGCGTTTCCCAAGCGCTTAGCCCCCTCGTAGTGACCGTCGCGCAGGTGCGCGGGCACGTGCCCGCTCTTACCGGCCTGGACATCGGCTTGGGCGGCGTTGATGGCATTAATAACAGAGTTCGACTTCGGCGCCGTGGCCAGGTGGATTGTGGCCTGCGCCAGCGGAATGCGCGCCTCGGGCAGGCCAATCAGGGCCGCAGCCTCCGCCGCGGCCACGGCGGTGGGCAAAGCGGTGGGATCCGCCATCCCGATGTCTTCGGAGGCATGCACGATGAGCCGGCGCGCGATGAAGCGTGGGTCTTCACCGGCCTCAATCATGCGGGCGAGGTAGTGCAACGCTGCGTCCACGTCGGAGCCGCGGATGGACTTAATAAAGGCGGAGACAACGTCATAGTGTTGGTCCCCGTCACGGTCATAGCGCACCACCGCGCGGTTGACGTTGTCTTTGAGAATGTCGACGGTGAGCTCGCCGCCATCCGGTACCGCTTCGGCAGCCGCCTCGAGATAGGTCAGCGTGCGTCGCGCATCACCGCCGGCGAGCAGCACCAGCTGATCCAAAGCGTCTTCCGATGCGGTTATTCGCCCCGCCAAACCGCGCTCACTCCTCAGCGCCCGTTCCGCGAGGCTGCGGAGGGAGGCGTCGTCAAGCGGCTCCAAGTGCAGCAGCAGCGAACGCGAAAGCAGCGGCGCCACCACAGAGAACGAAGGATTCTCGGTGGTCGCGGCCACGAGAAGGACAGTGCGGTTCTCCACGGCAGCCAGCAATGCATCCTGCTGGGTTTTGGAGAAGCGATGTACCTCATCGATAAAGAGCACCGTGCGGCGGCCCTCGATGAGCTCGCGGCGCGCATGAGTAATCACTTCGCGGACTTGCTTAACCCCAGAGTCTAGGGCAGAAAGCCCAATGAAGTTATCCCCCAAGGAGGAAGCGATGAGGGAGGCTAGCGTTGTCTTTCCGGTTCCCGGCGGGCCGTAGAGGATGACTGAGGCCTCCCCCGAGCCCTCCACCAGCCGGCGCAACGGGGTCCCCGGCTCCAGTAGGTGCTTCTGCCCCACCACTTCATCAAGGCTCTGCGGCCGCATACGAGCGGCAAGGGGTGAGCCGGAATGAGTTGCAAACATATCGGGGCCACCCGGCAGGCGTGGCGCTGACTGGTCATCGCCGAAGAGTGACTCCTGCCCCATCAGGACTCCCGGAGACGGGAAGCTACTGCGCGGCCAAATGCGGCCACCGCGGAGCATCCATCATTCTTGCACTGCGCGGCAAACCGCGACAGCGCCTCGAAGGTTTCATAAAGATCACGGCGGATGAGGGCCTCATCTTCGGTGAAGGGCCCTTGATCGGAGCGGCGAAGCAGCGAGCGACGCGGGTCACGATAAATCTCGGCATTGCCCTCCGCCAGAGCTACAACACCTTCGATCCCACCGGCATACATGGTTGTCACGCTCGACAGAGCCCAACCGATGAGGCAGGCCACGAGCAATTCATGCAGTGTCTTCTCATCAGCAAACTGGGGCCATACATCGACGATGCGGCGCTGCCAGGCTTGGATGAAGACATCCGCTTCACTATCAGTAATCGGCCGTGAGAACAGGAATTGCGGGAAGCCAGCAACAACGCAGGCCACGTCGAAACCAACGTTACGGAAACCAGCCCACTCATAATCCAGGAAGGTCAACGTTGTCCCCGCAATGATGTTGTCTGGGGACAGATCGAAGGGAGTAAAAGCGCGGTTGCGGCCAGAGCTAAAGCTCTGCATGGCGCTGCGAGCCAAGTCGCGGACGTGCTCCGGCGGTTCCAGTCCGGCCTCACTGAGAATGTCAGCGCCGATCATAATGGAGCGCTTCAGCGAATCATCACGCAGCGCCTGGTGCTCAGCATATTCGGGATGCCGGCGCAGCTGACGGTTCAGCAGGGCCTCGTAATCCTCTTCGCGCCCCGCCGTTCCTGCGTGCATCTTGCCCAGCGCGCTGCCCAGGGATCGGAGCAGCTCACCGCGATCCTCATCGCTGCTGTGGGCGAGGGTATCCGCCAAGGTGTCGCCATCGCCGGCGTCGGTAAGCACGAGGATGCGCTTTTCCACATCGTGCGCAAGCAGGACTGGGCCTGGGCGGACCTCTTCAGACAGCGCCGTGGTGAATTGATAGGCCACCACTTCGCGTAGAAGCGCAGCGTCATCAATAGTGTGCCCGGTGACCGGGTTGTACTTGATGACGACCGACCGATGTGGAAAGAAGGCACTTGGTGTCGTGCGGGCACGAAGTACCACAGCATTGCCCGAGCCGGTGAGCTGTTGAATGTCACTCAGCTCAGGCTCGCCGCCATAGCGGCGGGAAATCATCAGCGATGCTTCCGTCACCACGGCATCAGCCGCAGAACTATTCATGGACTCGTGTCCCATCGAATTCACTTGCTTGCCTGCCTCCACTTGTCGTAGGCCCAACTACATTACCGGCGCTGCGCGGTCTTAAGACTCCTTCCCAGCCTTCTCCCCTTGTGCAGCCTTAGCGGCCTTTTCCGGCTTGAAGTCTACGCCGGTCTCCTTGCGCTGCTCAGCAGGGATGGTGCCCGGAGCATCGGTCAAGGGATCTACGCCGCCACCCGACTTCGGGAAGGCAATGACGTCACGGATGGAATCGAATCCGCCCAGCAGGGAGACGATGCGGTCCCAGCCGAAAGCGATGCCGCCATGCGGCGGAGCACCGAACTGGAAAGCCTCGAGTAGGAAGCCGAACTTCTCCTGTGCTTCCTCTTCACCAATGCCCATGACATCGAAGACGCGCTTTTGCACATCCTGGTCGTGGATACGGATGGAGCCGCCGCCGATCTCGTTGCCGTTGCAGACGATGTCATAGGCGTAGGCCAAGGCCTCTCCCGGATTCTCATCAAAGTTATCCAGGTACTCCGGCTTCGGCGAGGTAAAGGCGTGGTGGACTGCCGTCCACTTGGAGTGGCCCAGAGCAACGTCGCCCGAAGCGGTGGCATCAGCGGCCGGCTCGAAGAGCGGTGCGTCCACAACCCAGGTGAAGGCCCAGTCGCCGTCCTTGATGAGGTCCAGCTTCTTTGCAATCTCACCGCGCGCTGCGCCCAGCAAAGCACGGGAAGACTTTACGTCACCTGCGGCGAAGAAGATGGCGTCACCCGGCTTAGCACCGACGTGCTCGGCAATGCCCTCGCGCTCGGCATCAGTAATGTTCTTGGCCACTGGGCCACCCAGGGTGCCATCCTCGGCGATCGTGATATAAGCCAGGCCCTTCGCACCGCGTTGCTTTGCCCATTCCTGCCAAGCGTCGAACTGGCGGCGCGGCTGGGAAGCTCCGCCGTCCATGACAACAGCACCGACGTATTCGTTCTGGAAGACACGGAAGGTGGTGTCCTTGAAGAACTCAGTGCACTCCACGATCTTGATGTCGAAGCGCAGGTCCGGCTTATCAGAGCCGTAGTACTTCATGGCATCGGCGTAGGTCATGCGCGGGATGGGCGTCTTAATCTCGTAGCCGATGAGCTTCCAGAGAGCGGATACAATCTCTTCCGCTAGGGCAATAACATCGTCCTGGTCCACGAAGGACATCTCAACGTCAAGCTGCGTAAATTCAGGCTGGCGGTCCGCGCGGAAATCCTCATCGCGGTAGCAGCGAGCGATCTGGTAGTAACGCTCCATGCCGGCCACCATGAGTAGCTGCTTAAACAGCTGCGGGGACTGCGGAAGTGCGTACCAGCTACCCGGCTTGAGGCGGGCGGGCACGAGGAAGTCACGAGCGCCCTCCGGGGTGGAACGAGTCAGGGTCGGGGTTTCGATCTCGGTGAAGTCGTGGCTGTCCAGAACTTCGCGGGCGGCGCGGTTCGCTGCCGAGCGCAGACGCAGCGCCTCGTGCTGACGCTCGCGGCGCAGGTCCAGGTAGCGGTACTTCAGTCGGGTTTCCTCACCGACTTCGCCGGAAGAAGACGGATCATCAATCTGGAACGGCAGTGCTGCGGACTTGTTGAGCATCTCCAGATCGGTGACGTTGACCTCAATCTCACCGGAGGCCAGGTTCGGGTTAGCCGAACCCTCAGGGCGCGGCTCCACAACGCCTGTGACCTTCACGCAGTACTCAGAACGCAGGTCGTGGGCACGCTCAGCCACCTCGGTCTCGCGGAAAACTACCTGGGCAACGCCGGAACGGTCACGCAGGTCAATGAAGATAACACCACCGTGGTCGCGACGGCGTGCTACCCAACCCGTCAGGGTGACGGTCTCCCCCGCCATCTCCTTGCGCAGTTCGCCTGCCAAATGTGTACGCAGCACTTTCGTTCAATCCCTTCTCATCGTTGACGCTCGCACCCACTCACGCCACGCGTAGACAGCACGCGCCGAGGGATGCAAGTACTTGAACGGCCCAAGTCTACCGCCCGCACCGGACTTGCTCAGCGCTAGGGTGAACACCATGTGCTTGTCGGCAGTCCACTTATCGAGCAGACACCACCTACAGCTTGTGGCAAAATCTCTGGCATGACTTTTAAATCTGGCGCCAATTTTGATGGTAAGCGAGCTAGCTCCGGCGGTGGAGGCCGCGGCGGCATGATCGCTACCGGCGGCGGCATTGGCTCTCTCCTTCTTATTGGTCTCTATCTACTACTCGGCGGCGATCCTGGCGCCATCACCGGAAGCGATCCCCAGACCGACCAGACCCAGGTGGGACCAGAGGAAAGCGGCGAAGACGCATTTGCGCATTGCCAAACTGCCGAGGACGGCAATAAGTACGACGATTGCCGCGTCATGTTTGCCGCCCAGTCCGTCGATAAGGTCTGGGCCCAGCAGTTGCCGGATCAGGCAGGCATCGAGTACATCGAACCGGGCCGCGTCATCTTCAACAACACCACCATGTCCGGCTGTGGCCAAGCCTCCGGCGCCACGGGCCCGTTCTACTGCCCGGCCGATGAGTCGGCCTACTTCGACACCGCCTTCTTTGATCAGCTCCGCAATTTCGGCGGCGAGAATGCTCCTCTGGCACAGATGTACATCGTGGCCCACGAATTTGGCCACCACATTCAAAAGCTGGAAGGCACGCTCAGCTTGTCCAATTACAACGAGCCCGGCGAGGATTCCAACGCTGTGAAGATTGAGCTGCAAGCTGATTGCTATGCCGGCCTCTGGGCACACTACGCCGATGAGGGCGAAGACGCTCTGCTCGAGACGATTACTGAACAACAAGTAACCGATGCCGTGAACACCGCTCGTGCTGTGGGCGATGACAACATCCAGCGCCGCTCGGGCGGCGAAGTACGCCCAGACATGTGGACGCACGGCTCCTCCGAGGACCGCGCTCAGGCCTTCCTCGCTGGATATAACACCGGCAAGATGGAACAGTGCGACACCTTGGGCCGAGGCGTATACAAGTCTTAATACTGAGCTTAAATAGTGCTAGTGCGGTCGCCACAAGGTCGCACCACCCCCAAATGTGCCACAAAAATGCAGATTAAATTCAAATACATGAAGTGTTTACCTGCTGGCAATCTTGATGCTTTACCCTGATCAAGTTCCCGCCGGTTTGCGGTGGGTTCCGCTCTGTCTTTAAAAGCATAAAAGAACCATGCGTGATGCCATCACCCTGCACCGCGACAGGCACACTATCCCCTGCTTTCACGGCGCATCCGCCCTGCCCGCGGCAGCCCGCGCTTCCTCATCACGCAACGTTCTCTTCATGAAAGGAACGACGTTTTGAGCACCGCCACGCCGACGATGCCTGACCTCGAATCGATGAATGGCAAGAACAAGGACTGGATCTGGCACTTGTTCTTCGGCGCCATCACCGCTGTCACGCTGATCTTCTTCATCATTTGGAGCAACGGCGAAGTTGCTGAGGGGGCTAATCGCGTAGTCCTGGTTACAGCGATCATCTTCGCCGTATTCATGGCCTTCAACATTGGCGGCAATGACGTCGCCAACTCCTTCGGTACCTCCGTGGGTGCAGGAACCTTGTCGATGAAGCAGGCCCTCGCGGTCGCAGCAGTCTTCGAGGTATCCGGTGCCATCCTCGCAGGCGGCGAGGTGACCGATACCGTCCGCTCCGGCATCGTGGACCTGGAAGCGATTGACGGGCTCGACCCCATGGAGTTCGTCTACATCATGATGGCCTCGTTGCTTGGCGCTGCCATCTGGCTGCTCGTCGCCACCCGCATGGGCTGGCCAGTTTCCACGACCCACTCCATCGTCGGCGGTATCGTCGGCGCCGCACTGACCGTCGGCTTCATCACCGGCAAGGGCGGCATGGATATGGTGCAGTGGGGCGGCATTGGCACCATCGCTTTCTCCTGGGTCCTTTCCCCAGTTCTTGGTGGTGTTGCCGCCTTCCTGCTCTTCAAGTGGATCAAGACGTCCATCTTGGTGTACAACGACACCGCAGACGAGCGCCTGCGCGAGATCAAGGTTCGCCGCGCCGCGCTGCGCAAGGAGCACAAGACCCGCTTCGAGCGCATGAACGAACTACAGCAGATTTCCTACACCAACGCCATGGCCCGTGATGCCGCCCTCACCGCGGAAGATGATTACGACCCAGAGGCCCTCGAGTCCGACTACTACCGGGATTTGCACAACCTCAACAAGGATCTCGAGGACATCAACGCGCATCGCGCACTGGAGAACTGGGTCCCGCTGCTAGCCGCTTTGGGCGCCATCATTATCTCCGCGATGATGCTCTTCAAGGGTCTGAAGAACACCGGCGTTGACTTCTCCACCCTGGAGACCTTCCTGGTCATGGGCATGATTGGCGCCGTGGTTTGGATGGCAGTGTTCATCTTCGCCCGCTCCCTGAAGAAGAAGTCCCTGTCACGATCGACCTTCCTTCTCTTCTCTTGGATGCAGGTCTTCACTGCTTCGGCCTTCGCGTTCTCACATGGCTCGAACGATATCGCTAACGCGATTGGCCCCTTCGCCGCCGTCTTCGACGTCCTGCAGACGAACCAGATTTCCAATGAAGTCACTGTCCCCCTCCCAGTCATGGTGGCCATGGGTATCGCCCTGATTTCTGGCCTCTGGTTCATTGGACGCTTCGTTATCCAGACGGTCGGTTCGGGCCTGACTCAGATGCACCCTTCCTCCGGTTTCGCCGCTGAGCTGGCCGCCGCGGCCGTCGTCATGGCAGCCTCCCTCCTGGGCCTCCCGGTCTCATCGACCCACATCCTCATCGGTGCTGTCCTTGGTGTCGGCATCGTAAACCGCGCCGCCAACTGGAAGCTGATGAAGCCTATCGCCCTCGCGTGGGTCATCACCCTCCCCGCAGCAGCTGCCATCGCAGCCGTGACGGTTTCCATCCTGCGCGTCGCCTTCTAAGACTTCAGCGCATCACGCGCACAGCACAATAGTGCTCTATCGCCGCGAGTGCCCCCATCAGCCGGGGACCTCGCGGCGATTGTGCTTTAGCGACTGGGCACAGCACGCACCGCCAGATCCGTACACTGGGTGCCCATGAGCGATAACTCCCTGGCTAGATTCTTTTCCGCCTTCAACGACATTGAGCAATTTCTCCGCCAGGCTATTGGGGCGAAGAATTCAGATTCTTTCTGGTGGATTGTTGATCGCGCACACGACAAGCATCTATTGGGCAAGCGCCAAGCAGAACAACTGAAAGACTTTGGCAACCTACGCAATGCCATTGCCCATGGCCGCTACTTCGACGGCGCACCCATCGCCACCCCGCACCCACAGGTCATCACGCAGCTGGAAAACCTGCGACGCCTGCTCACGGATCCGCCTACGGCGCAGTCCCTTCTTTCTGACCGTGACGTGACGATCCTTGCCCCAGATACCCCAATCATGGAGGCCTTGCGGCTCATTAACCAGACCGGCTATTCTCAGATACCTATCTATGAGTCGGGGGCATACCAGGCGCTGCTCACGACCAACGTCATCGCGCGGTGGATTGCGGCCGATTTGGGAGACGATGGCGTGGTCAACGCGGCGTCGATTAGCGCCGTTTTGGAATTCGCCGAGAAGAAGGACCGCGCCGAATTTCTGCCTCGCACAGCCAGCGCGCAAGAGGTCATCGACGCTCTCACGGAGCCCACCGCAGATGGCGTCCATGCCAGCGCAGTTCTCCTCACCGAGCACGGAAAGCCTTCGCAGCGTCCGCTGGGTATCGCGACACCGGGGGATCTCGCAGTATTGGTCGACGCCCTCGAATGGGAATAATCTCCTGGTACATTATTGTTGACACGTCACAGAAAGGAGATTGGCATGCAATTTGGAGTATTCAGCATCGGTGACGTCACGCAAGACCCCACCACCGGCCGCACCCCCACCGAGGCCGAGCGCATCCGCGCGATAACGGAGATCGCGCTCAAGGCGGAGGAGGTAGGTCTCGACGTTTTCGCCACCGGCGAGCACCACAACCCACCTTTCGTCCCATCGGCACCCACC
This sequence comes from Corynebacterium sp. HMSC074C01, assembly GCF_001814605.1. Lineage (NCBI taxonomy): Bacteria > Bacillati > Actinomycetota > Actinomycetes > Mycobacteriales > Corynebacteriaceae > Corynebacterium > Corynebacterium sp. HMSC074C01. Next base: position 65,414 of record NZ_KV817280.1, read on the forward strand.
ACTCACCTGGCCTATATCGCGGCACAGACAAAGAACCTTCAACTCTCTACTGCCACCACGCTGATCACTACCAACGACCCCGTCCGCCTCGCGGAGGACTACGCCTTCCTCCAGCACCTGGCAGATGGGCGCGTCGACCTCATGCTAGGCCGCGGCAACACCGGCCCGGTTTACCCGTGGTTTGGCAAGGACATCCGTGAGGGCATTCCCCTCGCCGTTGAGAACTACCACCTACTGCGCCGCCTCTGGCGCGAACCCGTCGTGTCCTGGCAAGGAAAGTTCCGCACCCCGCTGCAGGGTTTTACTTCCACGCCCGCACCTCTCGATGGCGTCCCACCCTTTGTCTGGCACGGCTCCATCCGCTCCCCACAGATTGCCGAACAGGCCGCCTACTATGGCGATGGCTTCTTCCACAACAACATCTTTTGGAACAAAGAACACACCGCGAAGATGGTGAACCTCTACCGCAACCGCTATGAATCCTATGGGCACGGCCGTGCCGATCAGGCCATCGTGGGCCTCGGCGGACATGTTTTCATCGGGTCTACTGAGCAGGAAGCGAAGGACTTCTTCCGCCCCTACTTCGACAACGCTCCGGTCTACGGCCACGGCCCTTCCCTAGAAGAATTCACGGCTCAGACCCCGTTGACGGTAGGCACCGTAGAGCAAGTGGTAGAGCGCACGCTGCAGTTTGCTGATTGGGTCGGTGACTATCAGCGCCAGCTTTTCCTCATCGATCACGCCGGACTGCCGCAAGAGGTGGTGCTTGAGCAGATCGAAATCCTCGGCAACCAGGTAGTGCCGGAACTGCGCCGCCGCTTTGAGGAACGCCGCCCAGATCATGTACCTTCTGACCCGCCAACGCACGCCACGCTCGGCTCCTATGCCCCACACGCACTGGTCAGCCCTGGAGAGGAGAAATAAATGCGCTCACTCGTGCTTGTTACGGCTGGGCTGTCCTCGCCGTCGTCGACGCGCGCGCTTGGCGACGCCCTTTCATCCGCCACCACCACTCACGTCACTGCCCGGGGTGAGGGCGTGGATATCACCGTCGTGGAGCTACGCGAGCTCGCGGGTGAGCTGGCCGAAGCCATGACCAACTGGGTCTCGCCTACGCCTCGTCTGAACGCGGCACAGTCCGCCGTGCTGAATGCCGACGGTCTCATCGCCGTCAGTCCAGTCTTCCAAGGAAGCTACTCGGGCCTGTTCAAGATGTTCTTCGATACCTTGGAGCCGCATTCCCTGGAGGGGCTTCCTACCCTCATCGCGGCCACAGGCGGCTCCAGCCGGCACGCACTGGTCCTGGACTATGCCCTGCGGCCTCTACTCAATTACCTGCACGCCACGGTGGTCCCTACCGGCGTCTTCCAAGCCACGGAGGACTATGGCACCGCGGAAGGCGCGCGTAATGAAAGGCGCATCGAGCGCGCCGCTGGGGAATTAGCGGACCTCATGGTGCGCCCGCTCGACCGCGTCGCTGGGCTTACCGGCCCCCTCAGCGAAACGCAGGAAACGCCGCAGGACAGTTCCGAAGCCATACTGGATTCGGATCCTGCCAGTTTCCGCGCACTCCTGTCCCGCCACGACGGCCAACCGGACTAAACAGGTATGGAGGGCTCTCGGTACTATCGTAAGACGTAACTTATTTAACGCTTCTAAGGAGGTTTGACCCCACATGACAATTAGCGTGACCGATATCTTCTCCATCGGCATCGGCCCTTCCTCCTCTCATACCGTCGGCCCCATGCGTGCCGCCAAGGCTTTCCTCGAGACACTGGATGAACACCCTGCAAAGGTCCACGTCGTGCTGCGCGGCTCGCTCTCTGCTACCGGCCGCGGCCACGCTACGGATCGCGCCGTAATTTTGGGCCTTGCTGGTTGGGACCCGCTGTCAGTACCGCTCGACGCCGAGCCGCGCGCTGATGCCTTCATCCCTAGCGAGGGCTCCATCTCAGGCCCTGCAGGCGATGTGCAGTACATCATCGAGTTCAACAACGAGCCGGTGCCAGAGCACCCGAACTGCCTCATTTTCACCGCTTGGGACGAAGATGGCTCCATCCTCGCCGAGAACGCGGAATACTTCTCCGTCGGCGGCGGCTTCATTCTGTCCCGCGAGGAGTACAACGCCCAGCTCGAAACCGACACTGGCGTTCCGGCCGGTGTCGCTGCGGCTACCGCCGAGGACACCGTTCCTTATGAATTCCAATCTGGTGAGCACCTGCTTCACCTGTGCGCGGCCAACGACATGGCCATTTGGGAAATCGTCGCCGCCAATGAGGCAGTCCTGCACCGCGAAGAAGGTGGGCTCGACTACGTCTACCAGCACCTCGACCTTGTGTGGGACATCATGCGCGAATGCGTGACCGAAGGAATTTCCACCAAGGGAATCTTGCCTGGTGGTCTCCGCGTCAACCGCCGCGCGCCGCAGATGTACCAGCAGTTGTTGGCCAAGCAAGACGACGAGTCCTGTGGCTTTTCCGCGATGGAATGGGTAAACCTCTACGCGCTCGCCGTCAACGAGCAGAACGCCGCCGGCGGCCGCGTCATTACTGCGCCGACGAATGGCGCCTGTGGCATCATACCGGCGGTACTCCATTATGCCCGCGACTTCATGGCGGACTTTACGCGCGCCGATGCTCGCCGCTACCTGCTCACTGCGGGTGCCGTGGGCATCATTATCAAGTCCAATGCCTCCATCTCCGGCGCTGAGGTGGGCTGCCAGGGTGAGGTAGGCTCCGCCTCCTCCATGGCGGCGGCTGGCATGGCTGAGCTGCTCGGTGCAACCCCAGAACAGGTGGAAAACGCCGCCGAGATCGCACTCGAGCACAACCTTGGTCTGACCTGCGACCCCGTCGGCGGCCTCGTGCAGATCCCCTGCATCGAGCGCAACGCCATCGGCGCGGTCAAGTCCATCAACGCTGCGCGCCTTGCCCGCATGGGTGAGGGAACGCACCACGTTACCCTCGATAACGCGGTGCGCACCATGGCCGAAACTGGACGCGACATGCTCTCCAAGTACAAGGAGACTTCGCTCGGCGGCCTAGCGAAGACGATGGGCTTCACCGTCTCCCAGGTGGAGTGCTAAACCAGCTGACGGAGCTGGTTGACGATGTCCCCAACGGGGACGTCGTGCTGCTCGTGCGCGCGCAGGTCCTTGAGCGCCACGGAACCAGCCTCTAACTCTTGGTCACCGAGGACGAGCGCGAAGCGGGCGTTGGCGCGGTCAGCGCCCTTCATCGCTCCCTTAAGGCCGCGGTCACCGAAGGACATATCGGCAGAAATGCCGGCCTTGCGCAGGTCATTAATGATGCTGACCATTTTCTGCTTTGCCGCAGCGCCCAGAGCTACACCGTAGACGGCCACGCGTTCTTCGACGCCCTCAAGCTCGACGCCCTCTGCCTCGAGGGCCAGAATAGTGCGGTCCACACCAAGGCCATAGCCGATGCCGGACAGTTCCTGCCCACCAAGCTGGGCCATGAGGCCGTCGTAGCGGCCGCCACCACCGATGCCGGACTGCGCGCCAAGGCCATCGTGGACAAACTCGAAACAGGTCTTCGTGTAGTAGTCAAGACCGCGGACCATGCGCGGGTTGATGGTGTACGGCACGCTCATGTCATCGAGCAGGCCGGTGACCGTTTCAAAGTGCTCGCGGCACTCGGCATTGAGGTGGTCGAGCATCAGGGGGGCGTCGACAAGCTGCTCTTGGACCTCTGGGCGCTTGTCATCGAGCACGCGCAGGGGATTAAGCTCCGCGCGGGCCTTGGTCTCCTCATCTAGATCCAGCTTGAACAGGAACTCCTGCAGCTTCTCACGGTAGGCCGGGCGGCAGTCGTGGTCACCCAAGCTGGTCAGCTCGAGGCGGAACTGGCTAAGCCCCAAGCTGCGGTAGGAGCGATCCGCCAGCGCGATGATTTCCGCGTCCAGCGCCGGATCATCGACACCAATGGCCTCGACGCCGACCTGCTGCAGCTGGCGGTAGCGGCCCGCCTGCGGGCGCTCGTAGCGGAAGAAAGGGCCGAAATAGTTGAGCTTCACTGGAAGCTGGCCGCGGTCGAGGTTGTGCTCGATAACTGCGCGCATGACACCCGCGGTGCCTTCGGGGCGCAGAGTCACGGAACGGTCGCCGCGATCGGCGAAGGTGTACATCTCCTTCGACACGACGTCCGTGGACTCCCCCACGCCGCGGGCGAACAGTGAGGTGTCCTCAAAGACGGGGAGCTCGATGTGTTGGAAGCCGGACAGATGTGCCTGATGCACGAAGGTTTCACGAACCTTGGCAAAGATGGCCGATTGCGGCGGAACGTAGTCCGGCACACCCTTGGGCGCGGACAGGGCTTTGAACTGCTTCTTATCACTCACGCCCTTTAGAGTACATCCCCCGCCGCACGGAGAAACGGATTAGTCGCGCGTTCGCGGCGCATGGTCGTCGTTGGACCGTGGCCCGGCAAGATAGCAAGGGAGTCATCAAGTCCCCACACCGGACCGCGCAGTGAACGCTGCATCGCGGCGTGGTCAGAGTGCGGCAAGTCAGTGCGCCCGATGGAGCCCTTAAACAGCACGTCGCCGGTCAGGCCAATCCCCTCAGCCACGAGGATGACGCATCCCGGCGAATGCCCCGGTGCATGGAGCAGATCGAATTCAAGGCCAACTAGACTCAACGTTTCTCCGCCGATCAAGTCGCGGCGGTCCGCTACCTGCTTCATGGAGGCGGCAGCAAAGAGCATCTGCGACTCGGGAGACACACCGGAGCCATCCACCAGCATGAACGCGTCATCCGGGTGGATGTAAACCGGTAGGTCAAACTCGGCGGCATCACGTGTGTGATCGATGTGACCGTGGGTGAGCACGACGGCTTCAAACTCCAGGGACTTCTCACGCGCGAGCTGCTCGAGCTTCTCGCGCGTGTGCATCCCTGGGTCCACGATGAACGCCCGGGAACCGTTAGCAACCACATAAGTGTTGGTTTTATAGGGCCCAGCGGCGAAACCGTAGATTTCGGGAGCGCTCATTACTTGAGTGCTGCCAAAGCTGCGTCGTAGTCCGGTTCAGTCGTAACCTCCGGAACCAGCTCGGTGTAGGTCACCTTGTGGTTCTCATCGGTAACGATGACCGCGCGGGCAAACAGACCCTTGAGCGGGGAGCCTTCCAGGACGAGGCCCAGCTTGTCGGCGAAATCGGAGCGGAAATCAGAAGCGCTGACGACGTTCTCAATCCCTTCAGCAGCGCAGAAACGCTCCTGTGCGAAAGGCAGGTCACGGGAGACGGACAGGACAACGGTGTTCTCCAGACCAGCCGCCTCTTGATTGAACTTGCGCAGCTGCGCTGCACACACGCCGGTATCCACGGACGGGAAGCAGGACACCACCAAGCGCTTACCAGCGAAGTCCGCATTGGTCAGCTCAGACAAGTCAGTGCCGACGAGGGTGAAGTCCGGCAGGGCGTCACCGACCTTCGGCAGATCAGCATTGGTTTCGACGGGTTCATTCTGAAAATTCGTAGTAGCCATGGCACCCAAGCGTACTGACGTGCGGGGCGGCGCGCCACGGCGTACTACCGTGCGGTTAGGATAGGTGGGTCAAAGTTTTTAAACCACCACTGTGGAGGAAACATAGGTGTCTACTAACAGCCAGCGCTTGGATGATGCGCTCAACCAGCTCGATCGCGAGCTGAAATCCCGCGACCGTAAACAGAAGAGCCGCCCGCTCGGCGTCGTTCTGATGGCCGCCGTCGTTATTGTTGCCCTCGTTGGCGGTATCTGGTTCCTGTCCACGCGCTCATCAGAAGAAGAAATCCAGGCAGAAGAGACCTCCGCTGGGAAAACCACCACCGAAGCCCCCACTGCCGAGGCTTTGAGCGGCAAGCGCGCTAAGCCCCTTGGCGAGACCGTCACCTGTGAATACCCCGAGTCCGGCGACGCTTCCCGTGAGGTCCCCACTCCGGAGGGCAAGGACATTCCTGCCAAGGGTGAGGTGACCGTCAACTTCGCCACCAAGCAAGGCGATATTGAAATGACTCTTGATCGCTCCCTGGCTCCGTGCACCGTCAACGCGATTACGGACATGATTTCGGCGAAGTACTACGACGACACCGTGTGCCACCGCATGACTGATGGCGGCATCTTCGTCCTGCAGTGCGGTGATCCGTCCGGCAAGGGTTCGGGTGGACCGGGATTCCAGTTTGCCAACGAGTACCCCACCGATGAGGCTGACGACGCCGCAATGGCCCAGCCGGCTCTGTACCCGAAGGGTTCCATCGCCATGGCTAACGCCGGCGAGGACACCAATGGTTCCCAGTTCTTCATTAACTACAAGGATTCGGAGCTTCCGCCTGCCTACACCTACTTTGGCAACCTGACGGAGAAGGGCCAGAAGACCATCGACGCCATTGCCGCTAAGGGCGTCAAGGATGGGCAATCCGATGGTGAACCTGCTGAAGAGGTTCGCATTACTAAGGCCACCATCGAAAGCTAAGTTTTACCCCCTTTACGGTGATCAGCCTCGCTCACGTTCAGTGAGCGGGGCTTTTCCTTTCCCATCCCACACTATCCATCGCGTACTAAGAATTTCTTAGCCTTGAGCTGTTCGTTTGCCAAACCATGCTTAGTCACAGGCGTCACATCGGGATAAACCCAGCTCACATGCGACGGTCAGCAGTCCTCCAGACTGGCCATCCAAATGACAGAACCCTTGCAAAACACACAGCGTCTCAGTAGCATTTGTGAGGTCTTTGAAATTCCCGAGATACCTAAGGAACGAGAATGAAGCTCTTCTCCCGTAAGGCACTTGTTGCCGCCGCTACCGCCGCTACCGTTTCCCTGTCCGGCGTGACCGTTGCTACTGCTGAGACCCCTGCAGAGGGTACCCCGGTCGCAGCCACACCGAACACCGACGACTCCGCGAACGGTAAGAACAAGGATCAGAACACCGACGGCAATAAGAAGAAGGACGAAGAGTCCTCCAGCGTTTCCGAGGGCTCCTCGCTCTCCGACATGGACCCGAAGGTGATCCGTGACTGGATCGCTGTCTTCACCGCCATCATCGGCGCCCTGGGCACCGTCTTTGCTTTCTACAACAAGAACTTCGCTAAGTAAGTCAGACCACATAAGTCAGACTTTTCGTTCACCTTCGAGACAGATTAGGACACACTATGAAGTTCTTCTCCCGTAAGTCCATCGTTGCTGCTGCTACCGCTGCAACCATCGCTTTCTCCGGTACCGCAGTTGCTTCCGCAGCTCCGACTGAGGATGAGGGTTCCTCCAAGGCTTTCTTCGCTCTCTCCTCCGACGATGAAGGCAACGTTACGCCGAAGGAGATCCGCGAGTGGATCAAGGTTTTCACCTCCATCATCGGCGCCATGGATGACGCTCTGCGTCTCGGCGATAAGCTCGCTGGCATCAAGTAAGCCACAAGCGCCGCTCTCTCCCCTTGCGCAATCCGCGCAGGGGGAGATTTTTCGTTTTTCCTAACAGCGGATTCAACATCCAAACACGACGCGGCTTCTAAGCGCGGCTACTCTTGCAACCTGGAAGACAGTTCTTAGTCCTGTTCATCTACTTCCTCGATGCGCTCGGCGCCAAGGACATCCTTGAACACGGAGGCATCAACGAGCTGGCCTCGACGGATGACGGAGATCTGGCCGGTTGGCTCCAAGATCATCAACTGGACGTCGCTGCGCCGACCCAGGCCAGCCTTGCGCACGGCGGAATTAATGTCCCTTTCAGTGATGTGGGCGAAGCTCATGTTGTCTTCCTGCAACTGCCCCTTATAGACCAGCAAGACAGGCCTACGGTCGATAAACCGTGACCACGTCACTAATTGCCGGAAGGTACCGAATGCAGCTTCCAAAAGCATCAGGGTGAAAAGGCCGATGACGCCCGCAGCGAGCGTCGGTGGGTTTCCCACGATGACGCGGCCAGAGACCGCACCGAACATAATGATGATGACGGCGTCAGAGGCAGTGATGGATGTCAGAACACGGCTGCCGAAAAGCTTGACCAAGACCATGAAGGCCAGATAGATACCCAGCGTAGCGAGCATCACCAGGGGGATTCGGTGAGGCTCAATGCCGAGCTGGTAAACTGCCTCGCGTCCAAAAAGCCTCAGTGTATCCACAACCTACTACCCTACCTTCCGGGTGAAAAAGCTAAAGCCCGCACCGTAGTGCGGGCCTGTGCATTAGAAGTGACTAGATGTTGAACTGCTTTCGCAGCTGCTCAATCATCTGCTGTACCGGCGCTGGGAGTGCAGCAACCGGCATATTAATTGCACCGATAACTGCCGCGATGGCAGCAGCGATTGCGGCAGCGATGCCTACTCCCAAGCCTATGGAGGAGCCGGCGTCCTTAGCGGAGCCACCATCCTGCGAGCCATCCTGGCCATCAAGGGACAGCGGAAGAACAGCCTCAGTACCCGCATCGGTGGTAATGACGAGGTTCTGCTCACCCTTCAGCCCCTCCGGGATGGTGAGCTTGACGGTTGCGCGGCCACGCTCACCGAAGCCCTTGTCCCCTTCCTGCGCGGCGTTGTCGATTTCGGCCTCTGCCTTTGCATCACCAAGAGCAACGCTGACCTTCTTAGCCTGCGGTTCCTCCGCATTGGAGTAGTTCAGAGAGGACAGGTCAATAGCGATTTCGTTACCCGGCTTCACATCACCTTCGATGTGGACACCGATCTGGCCTTGGCCGGTGCGCACCTCAGCCTTGTCGGACTTGGCATAGTCAATCATCGCTTGGGTGTCCATGTAGCCGACGTCGTTGCGGTCCTTCAGCGCACCGGCGTTGAAGTAGCCATCGCCGCCCTTCTCGGTCTCGCTCGGAGCGAGGAAAGAGGACATCGCAATGGTGTAGTCCTTCTTCGGATCGAGCGGTTCGCCGTTGATGGTCACTGCCTTGACGCGGTTGCCCTGCTCTGCCTTCTGGTCATAAACCACGGTGACGTTGTTGGACAGGCCCATAGCCAGTCGAGCGCGCTCGCTGCCTGGCTGCCACTGGTTCTCTAGGGCGTTGATAAACTCCTGACCGGAAACGGTGCCGGTGATAACTTGGTTGCCGAAAGGCTGGACCGCGAAGATGTCCTTGTAGGTAACCTCCCCTGCTTTGAGGTCTGCGCGGACGCCGCCGGCGTTCATAATGCCAAGGTCAATGTCCTTGCCAATCTGCTGGGACAGTGCGTAGCGCTGGCCATCCGCAATGTAGTTGTTGAGGGTAGATTCCACACCACGGTTGGAGCCTGGCTCGCCGCCCTCATCGGAACCACGGTACATGGCTTGCTCGATGGTGGCGGCAACCTTGTTGCCTTCCTCGTCAGACTCGGCCTTGGCCTGAGCAACGATCTCGGCAACCTCTGGGTCGTCGGCAAGCTCTGCGGCGTCGGCAGCTGTGTACTGCTTCAGCTCAATCTTGGTGACCTTCTTCTCTGCTTTGTCCCAGGTAATGTCGGCGTCATTCAGAAGCTTTCCGTACTCGTGGCCCTGTGCCCACTGCAGCGGGAGCGCACCTTCACGCTCAACCTCGCCCACAGTCTTCTGGTGGGTATCTCCGCCAAAGAGGATGTCAACGTCCTTGTTGAAGTCCTTGGCAAAGCCCTGTGCATCCTCGTGGAACAAGGCGACAACAACGTCGGCCTCGCCGGATTCCTTCAGACGGGTGGCCTCCTCGTTAGTGGCCTGTACTGGATCGGTGAACTCGACGCCCGGGATGGACGCAGCGGACACCTTGTACTTAGTGTTCTCGGTGACGGTACCGACGAAGCCGACCTTCACACCGTTGATCTCACGGACTGCGGAAGCCTCGAGCAGGCGCTTCCCGTCCTTCATCACGTTGGCGCCAAGAATTGGGAAATCAGACTCTTTCATGATGCGCCCGGTAAGGTCTTCGGTGCCCTTATCGAACTCGTGGTTACCAACGGCGGTTGCATCCAGATCCATGGCGTTCAAGGCCTGGGTGGTGTACTTGTCACCGGTGATGGCAGACACGAACGGAGAACCACCGACGTTGTCGCCGGAGGAAGTCAACGCGTATTCCTGGTCCTGGTTGACGTGCTTGATAAGGGCTGCCATACGTGCAGCACCGAGCTCATCAGGATTGCCCGCACGGTCGTTCGCAGGTTCAAGGTGGCCGTGGAAGTCGGTGAAATTAGTAACGGAAATGGTCACCTGGTCAGCTTCAGCGGCGAAAGCAGGTGCGCCGGAGAGTGCAACGGCGGTGACTGTGGTAGCGGCCAGTAGCTGGCCAAAGCGACGGAAGTTCACGTGGTTCTCCTGAGAATGAGAGGAATCTTGTCCACGTGTTTATAACGCATGCATCACGAAGGCGCAGCGCACGTTGAATCCGCCACCTGCGCGTTCATCAAAGATCTTTCCCAGTTTCACCCACGCGCAACCTTGAGTTCAGCCATGCACCCCCGAATCAGGGGGTGGCGGGTTAAGCGGTGACGCGATAAACGTCGAAGACACCCTCCGTGTTGCGCAACGTTGTCATGAGCTGCCCCAGCTGCTTGGTATCGGAAACCGAGAAAGAAAAGCGCACGGTGGCGATGTGATCATCACCGCGATTGGACGTCATCGACAGCACGTTGAGGCTCTGCTCGCTGAAGATTCGCGTGAGCTCAAAAAGCAGGCCTTGGCGGTCGATCGCCTCCAATTGCAAGGTTGCTGCGAATGCGCCGGAGGATTTCGGCCCGCCGGCCCACTCCACCTGCATCATGCGCTCCGGCTCAGACTTCAGCTTTTCGGCATTGGTGCAATCGGCTCGATGGACGGACACACCGCCGCCGCGGGTCACGAAGCCAAAGATGGCGTCTCCAGGCACAGGCTGGCAGCACTTCGCCAGCTTGGCCATAACGTCTGGGCTGCCCTCCACCAAAATGCCGGTACCGGCTGCGGAATCCTTCGTGTGCTGAGCGCGGGAGTTTTCCAGCTCGCTCAGTGGGGTACGCGAAGCCAAGGCATCGACGGCATCGTCTTGGTCCCCGAAAAGAGCCATGAGCTGGTTGGCAACGTGCTGCGCCGACACGTGGCCCGCGCCAATAGCGGTATAGAGAGCGTCCACATCTGGATAGTGCAGCTGCTCAGCAACCTGCTTCATGGAGCTGGCAGTAAACAGGCGGTGCATGGGCAAGCCGCCGCGTTGCACCTCAGCAGCCAAGGCATCGCGCCCGGCCTCGAGGTGCTCTTCACGGCGCTCCTTGGCAAACCACTGCCGCACCTTCGTCTTTGCCCGAGGTGATACGAGGAAGTCCTGCCAATCCCGCGAGGGACCAGCATTCGGATCCTTAGAGGTAAAGATCTCGACCTTATCGCCAGATTTCAGCTCCGATTCCAGGGCTACGAGCTTGCCGTTGACTTTGGCACCGATGCACCTATGCCCGACCTCAGTATGCACCGCATAGGCGAAGTCCACAGGGGTAGAACCGGCGGGCAGGTTAACCACGTCACCCTTGGGGGTAAAGGCAAAAATCTGCTTGGCCGTAAGGTCATAGCGCAGGGAATCCAAGAACTCGTTGGGGTCTGCAGCTTCCTTCTGCCAATCCAGCAGCTGACGCATCCACGCCATCTGGTCCACTTCTTCTTGGTGGCCCGAATTCTTGCCCTTAGTTTCCTTATAACGCCAGTGGGCGGCCACGCCAAACTCCGCGTTATAGTGCATCTCGTGCGTGCGCACCTGCACCTCAAGGGTGGACCCACCCGCTCCGATCACGGTGGTATGCAGTGATTGGTAGACGCCGAAGCGCGGCGAGGAAATATAGTCCTTAAAGCGCCCTGGAAGAGCTTGGTACAGCGAATGCACCACGCCAATGGCCGCGTAGCAGGAATTGATGTCATCGACGAGGATGCGAATTCCCACGAGGTCAAAAATTTCCGCGAAGTCACGGCCGCGCACGATCATCTTCTGGTAAATCGACCAATAGTGCTTCGGGCGCCCCATGACCTCGGCCTCAATGCCATTGGCCTTGAGGGCCTGGCCTACCTGGGCCTTAATTTCCTTCAGCGCTCGATCACGTGAGGGAGCACGATCCGCCACCATGCGCACGATTTCGTCGTACTTCTTTGGGTACAGGATGGCGAAGGCCAGATCCTCAAGCTCCCATTTGACGCTGGCCATTCCTAGGCGGTGAGCCAGCGGCGCAATGACATCGAGGGTCTGGCGTGCCTTCTTCGCTTGCTTCTCGGGTGGCAGGAAGCGCATGGTCCGCATGTTGTGCAGGCGGTCGCACACCTTGATGACGAGCACGCGCGGGTCGGTGGCCATGGCCACGATCATCTTGCGGATTGTTTCTGCTTCCGCGGCGGCACCGAGGGCGACCTTGTCGAGCTTCGTTACGCCGTCGACCAACCGGGCCACCTCGGGACCGAAGTCACGGGTAAGGTCCTCCAGCGAATAGTCAGTATCTTCCACCGTGTCGTGGAGCAAAGCCGCCGCGACAGTCGTGGTGTCCATACCAATTTCAGCCGCAATGGTCGCCACCGCCAACGGGTGCGTGATATAGGGCTCGCCGGACTTACGGAAAACGCCTTCGTGCAGGCGCTGTGCCGTGGTGTAGGCATTGTTGAGCAGCTCCGCGTCCGCCTTCGGATGAAATTCCCGGTGGATAGACATCAAAGGGTCCAGCGCCGGGTTAATCTTTACTCGGCCACCCGTCAGGGAGCGGGCCAAGCGGGCGGACATGCCGCGCACGCTGCCTGGCCGCCATGCAGTCTTGTCCTGCTTTTCAGTCGTCATGTCTGCCTCCGCGAAGTAGCTTAGGCATACAACCTTAGTCCTTCGACCCCATCTGGTTGAGCACAATCAGCGGAGAACCTTGCAGGCGCTCGCGGCCCTCAAGTCCTTGAACCTCTAAGACCACGACGTTGCCCACGACTTCAGCTCCAGCGGATTCCAAGAGCAAGGTGGCGCCGTGGAGTGTGCCGCCGGTGGCGAGGACGTCGTCGACAAGCACGATGCGCTTGCCCTTAATGTCAATGCTGCTATTGGGGATCTCCAGTGCTGCAGTGCCGTATTCCAGCTCGTACTCCTGGGTCAAGACGGGCGGCGGGAGCTTGCCCTTCTTGCGAATAGCCAAAATACCTAGTCCCAGCTTGTAGGCTACGGCTGAACCCAGCAGGAAACCGCGTGCATCGAGGCCACCGATCATGTCAGCGCCAAGCTCCTTGCAGGCCTCTGCCAAGCCATCGACAACCGCGGTGAAGGAATCAGCATCAGCCAACACCGGGGTCAGATCCTCGAAAAGAATTCCCTCCTCTGGGAAATCCTGGACAAGGCGCACCTTATCCTTCAAGGCTTGTGCTGCTGCGACGTAAATCTCGCTCACGACTCTTCCTTTGTTTCAGTTGCTGTTGTGGGGCTATAGCTCCAACGGTCGAGATTCCACCCGATACCCGCAAGGCCAGTGTAGGGCACCACGCCGGTGACAGCGCGGTCGACAATGAATGTGCGAGGCTGCGCGGCGATGGGAATAGAAGGCAGCTCCTCCCACAATTCCTGCTCCAGATTCCGCAGCGCCGCCGCGTGCTTCACGCTAGAGGACGGCGCGGAATGCTCACGCATCGGATCCACGGCGTCGAGGTAGACATCTATCTCCGGCAGCCCACTTGCAGGATCTGCGGCCAATTGCGCACGGGAAACCCGCTCACCGGAACGGTCCTCCACCGTGATTCCCGCCGGTTCGCACGCCGCGCGGAGCTCCTCCACCATCGCCTTATAACGCGGGTTAGGCGCGAGGTAACCCACTCCGATGGTGTAGCCGGATAGGCCGGATGCCGTTGCATTGTCTAGCGGAACGGTTGTCAGCGAGGACATCTGCGCCGCGACCGGATCATCATTGCGCACGGTACGGACTGTGACAGCAGGAACGTCCACGCCCGATTCCTTCGACGAGACCTGCGCCAAACGCTGTGCATCCACACAGGCCGCAAAGGCAGCGCGTGCCCACGGCTGGGAAAGAGTCCCAGCATCGGAGAATACTAAGGTGTCTGTCAGACTTCCCGCTACAGACGTCACCTCCACTGGCTTGCCCTCTGCATCCCGGTCGAACCACGACGGTGACGCGGTGGCGGCTTCGGCAACGCGGAGCTCATCTGAGGCGACAAACGCGGCGGCGTCTGCGCTTCTCGGAAGCATGAGGATTTCGCGCAGAGTCGGCTTATCGCCGTAATAGTTTTCGTTGGAGGTCAGCACGATAGCACCGTCATCCTCCACGCGTTCGATTTTATAAGGACCGAAGGAAACCTGTAACTCCGGGTCAAAGCGGCCTGGTTCCATAGAGAAACCATAGCGCCACGCCTCTGCTACCGGCTGCAAAGTCGCAACGTCCTGGGAATGCAGAGCTGCATTGAGTTCTTCGATGCTCATTTCGGCCCGCTTGGCCAACACGTGTGCTGGGACTACCGAACCCGGCCCAAACAAGTAGCGCCACCGCGAACCGGAATCGGGTGTAAACCATACGGTGAACTTCTTGCTATGGGGCGCGCATTCCACCTCCGTCACTTCCTCCATCAGTGGAAGGTGGGAACCGAAAGTCTCGCTCAACTGCCCGGCGGTAAAGGCCAAAAGGTAGTCGTCACAGGTCACGGGTTCGCCGTCGGCAAAACGCGCCTGCTCGGTAAGCGTAAAGTCCACGTGCGCCCCAGCGTTTTCCCCCTCGGCGGGGAAGAATTCAGCATCGGCGAGATCTGAATTAGGGACCATCTGCCCCGCCGGGCCCGGTACGTAGAGTGCCGGGAACACGCGGCTTGCCAGCTGGGCAGCACCCACCGCATCCCCCCACGCCGTGGCGGCATTGCTGGTGGCAATGGGGGCGTCGGCCAGCACCGCAAAGCGCGAAGGTGGTGTGTCTTTGTCAGTGCCGCCTTCCTGTGCCCCGCATCCGGTCACAGCAAGCGCTACGGCTGCAAGCAGCGCCGCGACTGATGGAATACGCACGGTTTAGCGCCCAGGGCGCCAGGACGCCCTACCAGACTCGTCGCTACGCGGCCCGGATTCGGTCTGCGTTACGGCTGGTGCGGAAGCTGCGGCCGGGGATGCCACGGTGCGCGTTGCCTTCGGCGCATCCTCACCCTCTGCTTCGGCGCTCCCACCCTCAGCACGGTAGGCAGCGACCACCTCGTTGTGCTTCTTGACACTCTTGCGCTGATTCGACAAGGTCACCAGCAACGTGGTGGCTAGGAAGATAGAGGAGAAGACACCTTCAATAACGCCAATGAACTGGACCAATGCCAGATCTCGCAAAGTACCAATGCCCATCAACCACACAGCGACGACGAACAGCGCGATGATAGGCAAGGCCGAAATCACGGAGGTCGAGATGGAACGCATCACGGTCTGGTTAACGGCCAAGTTAGTGAGCTCGGCGTAGGTCTTCCTGCGTTGGCCTTCCAGGCCCGTTGTATTCTCATCCACCTTGTCGAAGACAATGACGGAATCGTAGAGGGAGAAGGTCAGAACTGTCAGCAGACCGATGATGACGGCCGGGGACACCTCGAAGCCGAAGAGCGCGTAGATACCCGCGATGAAGACGCCGTCAAAGATGAGCGCGAGGATTGCGGCAAAGGCCATATCGCGCTGCAAGCGGACCGCCACATAAATGGTGGCCAGTACGAGGAAGACCGCCATGGCAACGACCATGCGTTGGGTGATCGACGAACCCCAGGATTCCGACACCGTCGAGGAGCCAATTGCATCCGGGCTCGGCTTGCCGTTGTCGTCCTTGACTTGGTACGTCTCAAAGATGGCCTGGCGGGCCTGGTTAACCTCCTCCTGCGATAGGCGCTCGGAGGTGATCTCCAGAGTCTCCGAGGAACCGGCACCCACAATCTGCACCAGCTCCGGAGTGACACCGGTGGCTTCAGTGAAGGTTTCTTCTACCTGTTCAGTAGAAAGATCGCCGGCAGGCATGTTGAGCTTCGTTCCGCCCTCAAAATCAAGAGACAGATTGAAGCCGCGAAGTACGATAGCCAGGATCGAGGCAATAAGCAGCACGCCGGCGATGGTGTACCAGGTCTTAGCCCGGCCCACGAAGTCAAATCCACTGCCGTCCACATAGAGACGGTCAAAACGGGAAATCTTGCGGTTAGTAGTTTCGACAGCCATGGTTACTTCTCCTCATCCGTAGCAGTAGCCACGAGTTTCTTGGCCGGTTTGGCATAAAAGCCGCGTTCACGGCGCTCCTCCACAAGGTTGTAAATACCGCCCAGGCCGTTCATGGACGGCTTGGCAAAGGCCGGGCGGCTACCAAGAAGCTGCATGAGCGGTGCCATGATCAGGAAGGATACGACGAGGTCGAAGATGGTGGTGAGGCCCATGGTGAAGGCGAAGCCCTTGACTGCGCCAATGGACAAGAAGTAGACCACCACGGAGCCAATGAGGGTCACGGCCTTACCGGTGACAATCGTGGCTCGCGAACGCTCCCAACCAGTGCGGGTGGCGGAGCGGAAGGTACGTCCGCTCAAGAGCTCATCCTTCATACGCTCGTAGTAAACCACGAAGGAGTCAGCCGTGGCGCCAATACCGATAACCAAGCCCGCCATGCCGGAAAGGTCAAGCGAGTAACCGATCCACCGGCCCAGCAGAACCAGTGCGCCATAAAGCAGGACGCAGGTTGCGATGAGGACCAACAGGGCCACCGAAGACAGAGCACGGAAGTAGTAGATGGAATACAGCGAAACCAGAATGAGGCCCACGATGCCCGCGATGAGCGCTGCCTCAAGAGCTGCCTTACCCAGCGATGGCGGAACGGTTTCTACCGTGCCGCCCGGCTCGCCGTTAGCGCCGGTAAAGGACAGCGGGAGCGCACCATAACGGAGGTTATTGGCCAGGTTCTGGGCCTCCTCCTGCGTGAAGTCACCGGTGATGGAAGTAGCAGAACCAACCGGGGTCGCACCTTGGATCACCGGCGCGGAAATCACGGCGGAGTCAAGGGTGATAGCCACCTGCTTCTGCAGGTACTCCTGGGTCAGGGTGGCCCAGGTCTGCGAACCATTGGGCCCATCGCCGGTCTTGAAGGCGAAGTTAATCTCCATCTGTCCGGTCTGAGAATTCAGCCCGCCCTGAATCGGGGCGTTGTTATCAATCTCATTACCGGTCAGGCGAGTTCCGTGCGGATCGTCAATACCGTCCAGCAGCGGAGCCGGGTTAAGAATGTAGGGTTGCTGATTCGAGTAATCACAAGCCACCAAGGGCTTTGCGGGGTCGTCGGTACCTGCCAGCGGATCAGATTCCGCATCACAGGTCATCAGCCCCAGGGCTGCGGTCTGCACGGTAGGGTCTTCGGACTGGCGGTCCTTGAGCAGAACCTCAGTGACCTTGTCGCGGCGCTCAGTTTCCTCAAGGGAGTTCGCTGGGTCCGGAAGCGGCTTTTCGCTCACGGTCGGAGCCGGTGAATTGTCATCCTTCTCCTTGTCCTTCTGATCGCCGCCCTGGGCAGCGTCGGCACTCTGGTTGAGTGCTTCGTGGATGGAGGCCAGCGACTGGTTGGCATGCTCCGGACTTACTACCCCGTACTTAACCCAGCGGTTAGCCATGTCCGTCATGGTCTTTTCAAGTTTGTCCATATCTGGCATTGGCTGCTCGCCCACTGGGCGGAACAACAGCTGGGAGGTTTGGCCCACGGCCTGCGCCTGGGAAGCATCTTCACCGGGAACGGTAATGACCAAGCTGTCGCCGCTGATGACGACCTCAGAGCCGGATACGCCCATGCCGTTCACGCGCTGCTCGAGGATGGTGCGCGCCTGCTGCAGCTGTTCCTGGGTGGGGTCTTCACCCTGTGGCACCAGGGTTACGCGGGTTCCGCCCTGCAGGTCAATGCCGAGCTTGGGGGTTGGTGATTTATCACCGGTCAAAAATATCAGCGCATAAACCACGATGACAATGAGCGCGAAGAGCGCCATCGCACGCTTGGGCCATTGCCGTTGACGGCTGCTAACGCCACCACGTTTCGAAGCGGACACAAAGATCTCCTGTGTTGTGAGGAACAGGGCTAAAAATCATAGGTCATGGCAGCTAACGCCGCGCACGCACTGGACGCCGCGGTGCCACCATGACTAAAGCACAGTCCACCATGGTACGTCATGGACCGTTGTTTTCCTTAACAGGCTTAAGGTACGCGCCCGTACTGTGACGAGCGCAACGCAATTTTAGAGTTTCGGGAAGCGCTCGTCGCTCTCGTCCTCCGCCTCGACCGGTTCATTAGTGTTCGCGCTGGCTGCGTCAGCGGAGCGAACGATGGCCATGGTGTCGAAGGTCATCACCGTGCCATCCTTTACCTGCAGATCAACTTGCTCGCCGCGGGCTTCCACGACGGTGCCGTGGAGGCCGCCGGCGGTAATCACTTCCTGCCCCGCCTGCAGCGAGGATTGGAGCTTCTGCATCTGCGCCTGGCGCTTGCGCTGCGCACGCATCGACATGAAGCTCGGCAAGATGACGAGGATGGCGAGGACAAGGAGAAGAAGAAGTTGAGTTCCGTTCATAAAAGGCCAGTGTGCCAGACCGCCCTACCTCCGGGCCAATTAAAAAAGGGTCCCGCCAACCGCCCCCTCGGGCGGCTCCAGTCCTAGGTGTTGCCATGCAGCGGCTGTTGCCACACGGCCGCGGCCAGTTCGTGAGATCATGCCGGCGCGCACGAGATAGGGCTCACAGACCTCCTCCACCGTCGATGGTTCCTCGCCCACCGCGATAGCTAAGGTATTCACTCCTACGGGGCCACCGCCGTGGCCCTTGATCAAAGCCCCGAGCACCGCGCGGTCAAGGCGGTCCAATCCGCGCTCATCGACGTCGAAGACCCGCAGCGCCGCCTGGGCAGCTGCAACATCAATATGTCCATCCCCGTTGACTTCGGCATAGTCGCGGACTCGGCGCAGAAGCCGGTTGGCAATACGCGGCGTTCCACGCGAGCGGGAGCCGATCTCCACCGCGGCATCCTGATCGATGTCCACCTCCAGAATGCGCGCTGCACGGCTGATGACCCGGGTGAGATCCTCAGTATCGTAGTACTCCATTTGCGCGGTGAAACCGAAGCGATCACGCAACGGTCCGGTTAGCATGCCCGCGCGGGTTGTCGCTCCCACCAAAGTAAAAGGTGGGATTTCCAGCGGGATGGAGGTCGCTCCCGGGCCTTTGCCCACGATGACATCGATGCGGAAATCCTCCATTGCCATGTAGAGCATTTCCTCAGCCGGGCGGGCGATGCGGTGAATTTCATCGATGAAGAGCACATCACCCTCCATCAGGTTCGACAACATCGCCGCCAAATCCCCTGCCCTCTCCAGCGCCGGGCCCGAGGTCATACGCAAGGAGCTTCCCAGCTCTTGGGCGATGATCATCGCCATGGTGGTCTTGCCCAACCCAGGCGGGCCAGAGAGTAACACGTGATCCGGGGTGACACCACGGTTCTTCGCGCCATTGAGCACGAGCGACAGCTGCTCGCGCACCTTGGGTTGGCCAATGAATTCATCGAGGGACTTTGGGCGCAGAGAGCGCTCAATATCGTGCTCGCCCTGTTGCTCAGTGGCGTCCACATCCTGGTTACGCTGCGGTGGTGAGCTTAAATCCATCCCCTCCGGCAGCTTAAACTCAGTGCGTTCTACGTCTGACATGTCACCCACTCTCCCCTATTTCTTGGCGCCGAGCTGGCTCAGCGCAGCGCGCAACACTACCGGCGTCGCCGCATCAGGTTGCTCTGCCACCACAGATTCCACCACGGGGCGGGCCATTTTATCAGTAAAGCCCAACCCAATAAGCGCTTCGACGACATCCTCAACCACCGGCCCGGCTGCGGCCGGGGCAGCAGCCGAGAGTTCTGCGTTATCTGCCGGCGCGAAGGCCTTGACCTTATCCTTGAGCTCTAGGATTAACCGTTGCGCAACGCGTTTGCCCACTCCCGGGATTTTCTGCAAGCGTGCGGCCTCCTCCCCCGCAATCGCCTGAGCCAAATCGCCCGCGCTCATCACGGACAGGGCAGCTAGAGCCAGTTTTGGCCCCAGGCCAGAAACCGTTTGGAGGACGTGGAACATATCGCGGTCATCCTGACTGGTGAAGCCGTAAAGCGTCATCGAGTCTTCCTTTACCACGAGCGTGGTCATGATCCGCGTTTCCTCGCCACGCTGTAGGGTTCCCAGCATGGCCGGGGTGGCCAGGACCTTATAGCCCACGCCAGCGCATTCCAGCACGGCATGATCAAGCTGGATGTCTAGGACGGTTCCGCGCAAAGATGCAATCATTAATAGGGTTCCTTGGTGTGAGTGGTTGTGCCAGTTAGCTTAGGAGGTCGTCTTCGCCGCCCGGGAGACGGATGCGGTACGCGGCGAGGTGCCGCGTACTCCGCTCGTTCGTGCCCCGGCCCCGACGCCAGCGCTCGCATCACCACCGGTCATCCATGCCAGGGCTGGCGCACGCCAGCAGTGACACACGGCTAGGGCTAGGGCATCCGCAGCGTCGGCCGGCTTAGGCGCCTCACTGAGCCCCAAGATTCGAGTAATCATGGCAGTCATCTGCTTCTTATCAGCGCGCCCATTGCCCGAAATTGCTTTTTTGACTTCGGAAGGGGTGTACATGTGCACCGGAATATCCCGCTCTGCTGCGGCAAGGACCAATACCCCAACTGCGTGCGCGGTCTGCATCACGGTTGAGACTTGACCGCGTTCGAATACGCGCTCGAGGGCCACGACATCCGGCTTATAGTCATCCATCCATTCCCGGACTGCCACCGATAGTCGCTTCAGGCGCTCCCCTAAGTCCTTGTCGCTGGGGGTGCGGACGACCCCTACGGCGATGGGAATGACCCCACGCCCACAACCGGCTTGGACAACTGACAGACCGCAACGCGTCAGACCGGGATCAATGCCCATAACGCGCAACCCCTCCAAGTTCACGGCCGCCTCCTCGCCCTTGTTACACGCGCCCTTGTGAAGCGCTTGTTTATCTAGGAACAGTGTACACACATGTGTTCTAGTCTAGGCAGTCCCCCAAGCCGCTTACTCGCCTCTCCTACTGCGCGGCGTAGAGTGGCGCGCATGTCTCAACATCCTAATGACTATTCAGAGTTTATCCGTTCCCGCCATTCACCGCGCGCATTCCTTCCGGAGCCGCTCCCCGCTGATGTCATAAAGCAGGTGCTTATCGACGCCCGATCCGCCCCCTCCAATTCCAATACCCAACCATGGAATGTGCACCTCGTCGGCGGTACGGCACTGCAAGAACTAAGCGCTGCTCTCATATCCGAATTCGATAAGAACGGCATCAACCCAGACTTCACGATTGATTACGGTCAAGGCGTTCACCCGCAGCGCTCTCAGCAACTGGCAGCCAAAATGTATGGGCTCCTCGGCATTGCCCGTGAGGATAAAGAAGCCCGCACGGAATTTATCCGTGAAAACCTTCGCTTCTTCGGCGCCCCGCACACCGCGCTGCTTTTCATTCCCCCGATGGGTGACCGCATCCGTGCCGCTTTTGACCAAGGCACCTATGCGGAGAATTTTTTGCTCTCGCTCCAGGCGCACGGCTATCACGGCGTCCCGCAGGGCATGATTTCGCTGCTCGCCCCAACCGTCCGTGAGTTCCTGGGCGTGGACGAGGATTACAAACTCGTCACCGCCCTAACTTTCGGCGTAGCAGACCAGTCCAGCCCCGTGTTCAAGACTGCCCCGGGCCGCGCACCATTGTCAGAGACGGTGACTGCTCATGGCATGGAAGGCCTCGAGCTCGACTAGCCTTCTTAGTCCTCGTCCAGCTCGGCGAGGACCTCTTCGCTTAAGTCCATGTTGGTATAAACGTTCTGGACATCATCCGAATCCTCGAGAGCATCGATGAGGCGGAAGATCTTGCGGGCATCATCTGCCTGCAGCGGCACCTCAACGGAAGCACGGAAGTCGGTATCGGTGTCATCGACCTCGATATCGGCAGCAACGAGCGCCTCGCGCACGGCAGGAACATCGCCCGGTGCGCAGGTGATCTCAAACTTCTCGCCGTTGTCATTGACCTCTTCGGCGCCGGCCTCGAGGACGGCGAGAAGGATGTCATCTTCACTGAGTTCGCCCTTCTCCACCATAACCAGACCGGTGCGGGAGAACATATATGCCACGGAACCGGACTCGCCGAGGTTGCCGCCATTCTTAGACATCGCAGTGCGGACGTCCGTCGCCGCACGGTTACGGTTATCCGTCAGGCACTCGATGAGCATGGCCACGCCGTTCGGGCCATAGCCCTCGTACATCACGGTTTCCCAATCGGCACCACCAGCCTCTTCGCCGGAACCGCGCTTGCGGGCGCGCTCAATGTTGTCGTTGGGAACGGAGGCCTTCTTAGCCTTCTTGATCATGTCATCAAGGGTGGGGTTGGCTGCGGGGTCACCGCCGCCGGTGCGTGCTGCCACCTCGATATTCTTGATCAGCTTGGCAAATTCCTTGCCACGCTTGGCATCGTTCGCCGCCTTCTTGTGCTTCGTTGTTGCCCATTTAGAGTGGCCTGCCATGTCATCCCTTTCGATGTGGCTTAAAAGACTTGTGTGGAAACTGTTGTAATTATACGGCCTCACCGAGCCTCCACCAGCACAGGGGGCCGTGCCCCGCCTGCATCCTAGACGTTTTGCCAATTGCCATTGGCGCTGGAGCCATCACTATCCGGATGCAAGGTGCGCGTCAGCCCCTCCTGCATCGCCACGGCCAGTAGCTCGCCGCGCTGGTTGAAAATCTTTCCCTGGGCAAGTCCCGTACCGGATTGCGCTGACGGGCTGGACTGCGAATACAGCATCCATTCATCCACCCGGACCGGGCGCAAGAACCACAGCGAATGATCCAAGCTGGCTAGCTGAATCCTTTCGCCTTGGTGCGGGAGAAGCGCCGTGCGGATCAACGTCATGTCAGACATATACAACAACGCTGCCTGGTGGAGGGATTGGTCAGAGGTAGCACCAAGCAGGTCACCGGTGTTGCGGAACCAGATATTTCTAAACCCTGCCCCGGTGGTTTCGGCGGCGACAGCATCGCGCTCCGCGTCCGGAATGAGCCGCACGTCCCAGTCTTCCCATTCCTTCAAAATGATGCGGGTGTAGTATGGCGAGTCCTTAATGCTCTCCGGTGGCGGTACCTGTGGCATTGCGGCTTGATGCTCAGGGCCGATATCCCCAGTCGCGTGGAAACCGGCGCTGAGCATGAAAATCATGCGGTCCTTTTGGTAGACCCGCACGTGGCGATGAGCAAAAGAACGGCCATCCCTAATCCGCTCGACCTGGATGGTAGTGGGAACGCTGGAATCGCCCGGGCCCACGAAGTAGCAGTGCATAGAGTGCACTAGCTTCTCATCGACAGTAAGCTGCGCTGCCCGCAGCGCCTGCGCCATGGTTTGTCCGCCAAAGGTGCGTGTAATGAGCGAGGGAACCACAGGGCCGCGGAACTCGTCGTCACCGATCCGCTCGATATCGACCGCCTGGGCCACCGATGCCATGTTCTGCTCCCCTTTCCTTTCTGTTATGGCGCTCGCCACACTAACCCCGACCATCCTACTCACGTGCTGATCCGCTCTCGGGAGTTGCGTACTATATTCCGCATGACTTCAACCACCCCGCACAGCGTGCACCGTGTGGCCGCGTACCTGGAAATGTTCACGTGGGGCCTGCTGATCTTCTCCATGATCCTCAAGTACTCCGGCACGACCGAAGTACTCACCCCCATCGCGGGAGGTATCCACGGCTTCGGTTTCCTCTGTTTCCTGCTCATGACGGCGCTGGTCTGGATCAATAACCGGTGGTCACTTGGCGTGGGAATTCTGGGGTTGGCCGTAACCGTAATCCCTTTCGCGGCCTTGCCCTTTGCTGTATGGGTATCGCGGCGCGGACTCGTCGCCGGCCCGTGGCGGTTTAGCAATGACGATGACGCGGAGCCACACGGTGTCTTCGACACGATCTTGGCGCAGGCCATTCGCCATCCGGTGCGCACCGCGCTCATTGCGCTGCTCGTCGTAGCCGTAGTCTTCAGCGTTCTGCTCATGTTAGGGCCACCCGTCGACGTCGAGTCCGCCATTGAAAATAATCGCTAAGGCCCCAAGTATTTGGGCTGGCTGGGTGCTGGCACGCCTTTTCCTTATCTACCTACTCCTCAACGAGAAGGGTCCGCTCGGGGACGTTCGGTATTACCTCGAGGGTGTCTACGGCGCTAACCCCAGCGACATGACGGAATATCCCCAAGTCGGTACCTGGCCCAGCGTTCTGCTCGCGTGGCTTACCGGCTACGACTTTGAGCGCTATGCCATCGGCTTTACGGCAATGATGCTGCTTGCCGACGCCACCTTCCTCGCCCTCCTCCTGCGCCATCACCGCTCCACCCCAGGGGCGTATAGCGCCGGGTGGTTCTGGGTATTCTTCGGCACCGCAGCGGGACATGTATTTACCTGGCGGCTCGATCTCTACCCCGCCTTATTGGTTGCCGGTGCGGGCGCACTTCTGGCCACCCGCCCGCGGCTTGCCTCGGTTCTGTTGGCTTGGGCCACCGCTGCGAAGCTGTGGCCCGGTGTCCTCGCTGCCGGGCTTGTCGGGCGCGCAACCTCCCGCGCTACGTGGCAGCGGCTAGCCGCGTTCTTTGGATGTCTCGTTGCCCTGTGCATCGGCGTGGCAGCAATGACCAGCGTGGACAGAGTTCTTTCCCCGTTGACTTATCAAGGAGAGCGCGGCCTCCAGATCGAATCTCTGGCCGCCACGTGGTTCGTGTACCAAGCTCATCGCCAGCCTGATGTGTGGACGATGGGATACGCGGCTTCGAAAAGCTATGAGATCTCCGGCCCTGGCGTCGACACGGCAGTTGCCTTGAGCAGTATCGCCATGGGAGCGGCCCTCGTGTGGATCATAGGGGTGGCACTCGTGCAATTTCTGCGCGGGAATTGGAGTCCGCACTCGACCCTTGTCTTCTTCATCGCGGCGATCCTCCTTCTCATCGCGACGAATAAGGTCTTCTCTCCGCAGTACATCGTGTGGCTTGGGCCGATACTAGCAGTGGCGCTTCGCTCTCCTACTCCCACGGCGGCCAATACCCCACGGAAGGCGGCCGCTGACATTAAAGGGGTACGCGCCATCATGGCGGTACTCGCTGTGGGAACGGCGGCCTTGGGAACCGTCATCTATCCCTATGGCTATAACTACATCTGGCTCTATGTGGGCGAAAACCCTAACCCGGTGTACGCACTCGTGTTGCGCAACCTCCTTATCGTGGCGATGACCGCTTGTGCCGTCTATTGGCATCTGCTTGAGTACCGCGTGGCAAGAGCAAATCAGGCGCGGGTGTGACAGGGCGGGTGAGTCACACGTCGATCTGGCTGAGCTCAAAGTACTCCGGCAATTTCGCGGTTCCCCCCAGACGCAGCAGCTTGACCGCGGGACGCAGGCGCAGCGCGCGAGTATCGCTGACTGCCTCGTTGTAGAAGCGATGCGCTAGGTGGATGCGACCTTCGGCGTCGGCAAGCACGGGCGGGCGTGATTCAAAACGCTGCGCAATAGCCGCCGAGAGCTCCCGTTCCCGGGTAGCTCGTTCATCGAAATGCCCTTGCACAAGCTCCGTTGACTCAGCGCGCGCCGCGATGACCTCAAGCTCAGGAGCCAAGGCACTTATCACTGCCGCGCGGCGATCCAGAGTGGCTTCAAGCTGCGCCAATGCTGCATCGGTGCGGATGTGGAGCGAGTTAAGCCGCTGCGCCGTGTACAGCGCCCACATACCGAGTACGAAGAGCACAGCGAGGGCGATAACTATCTCGATAGCCATTTAAGACACCCGAACCTTCGTGCCATCCGCCACAGTCTCGTATACCTGCATGACAGCTGCGGCCACATGATCCCAATCGTATTCGCGGGCACGCTCCACCCCCGCCTTAATCAAGGCTTGCCGCTTGTCGGAATGGGTCACCAAATCCTCCAACACCCGCGCTAAGTCCGTAGCATCCCCGTTCTTGAATAAGGCGCCCGCGGGTTCCTCCGAGTCTGCGTTGCACACCGCGGCGAAGGCCTCCAGATCTGAAGCCACCACTGCGCATCCAGCGGCCATTGCCTCAACAAGAACAATGCCGAAGCTTTCGCCGCCTGTATTGGGAGCCACATAAATATCAGCGCGCCCCAAAATAGCCGCCTTCTCGGCATCGCTGACACGCCCCACGAAGTCAACCCCCGGAACACGTCGCGGGTGTCCCCCGCCCATAACCGTCACCCGGACCGGTTGCGGGAGCAGCGTGAGTGCCTCAAGAAGAATGTCCAGGCCTTTTCGCGGCTCATCGAGGCGGCCCAAGAACACAATCTCAATTTCTGAATTATTCTCTTTATGCTCAGCGCGGGCACGCTCGCGCGCATAGACAGAGGTGTCGACCCCATTGGGGATGAGCACAGGGTCCCCTCCCAACTGCTCAACCTGCCAGCGGCGCGCCATCTCTGAAACCGCAATACCTCCCCGAACCTTTTCCAAGTACGGGCGAAGGAAAGGCTTGGCCAGGGTCAATACCAGAGAGCTCGAGGCCGAAGCATGGTACGTCGCCACGATGGGCCCGCGCACCACAGCCAGAGCAGCCATGGAATAACTTGGGGAGTTGGGTTCATGGATATGGAGGATGTCGAAATCCCCCTCGCGGATGAAGCGCTTGATATTTCGGTGCACGTGCGGGCCAATGGCAAGACGAGCCACGGAACCGTTATAGGTAATCGGCACCGCCCAGCCGCCCTTGCGAACAAAGCTGGGGACCTGCGTGCTTGTCGACGCCGGCCCCAGTACCTCCACATGGTGCCCTTGTTCAATAAACACGGTCGCTAAGTCAAGGATGTGGGCCTGAACCCCACCAGGTTCGTCGAAGGAATAGGGGCAGATAATACCTATGCGCATGGTCTGTGTTCTGCCTTTCTACTTCTTCTGGCGGGAAGCGCGCCGGCGTTCTACGTCGGCGTTCCAGTGTGGCTGCAACATGTGCCAGTCTTCTGGATGTGCCCTGATGTTCTCCACAAAGCCATCCGCGAGGCGCTGGCACGTCTCCTGCAGGTCAGTGACCTCCACTTCGGGGCTGACGGACAACCCCCAACCCTTACCGTCAAACCACGAGTGCACGACGTGGAGTGCAGCTCCTGTCTCGATGGCCAGCTGGGCGGGGCCGGCGGCAACATTAGCCTTTTCGCCCATGAAGTCTACCGTCACGCCGGTGCGCGTGAGGTCCCGCTCGGATAACAAACACACCACCCCACCGCGTTCCAGCGTGTCCTTCAAACGCGGGTAAGGAGAAGAATTGCCACCGGTCAGTGGCAGGACAGTGAAGCCAAGACTCTCGCGGTAGTCCACGAAGGCGTCGAAAAGCACCTCTGGCTTCAAGCGCTCAGCCACCGTCGTGAAGCCGCCATAGTGCCCCACACAAAAGACACCCGCCATGTCCCAGTTGCCTGAATGCGGAAGCGCGAAAACCACCCCGCGCCCGGAAGCCACGGAGGCATCTGCATGTTCCTTGCCGCGCAGGCCTGCCAATAGACTCCTCTGCAGATCAGGGTCCGAATGGATGGCAGGCAGACGGAAAGCCTCGAGCCAGTAGCGCATATAGGAGCGCATCGAATCCCGGACCAGTTCCCGCGTGACATTCTCCGCCCCCACCACCCTGCTCAGGTTCTGGCGCAGCTGTTCCATGCCTTGGCCGTTATCACTTGCCAGATCCGCACCGCGTTCAAACAGCCAAGCAGCCAGCGGCTGGGGAAGGAAGCGCACAACCTTCCAGCACGCGATGTATGCGGCGGCGGTCAGCCGGTCACGGTCCAGTAGAGCCACGGTTCGGGAGCCTTTCTGTGTGGGCCGGGGGCGCGATACCTTCCGGGGTGGAAGAGGGTGTCGGGCTAAAGGTGCTTCAGATCCTTCTTGAAACGCGCTTTAGTGTCCTGACGCGCTGCTTGGCGCATCCGCTGGTAGATGGTGAAGGCAGAGCCCACGGCCAGCAGCCACAGGGCAACCTCGAGTGCATAAGGCACGCCCAAGCCTTCCAGGCCCACGCCGCCGAGGCCCAAGATAAGCCGCTCGGGGCGCTCGACGAGTCCGCCGACCATTTTAAAACCGGAGGCTTCGCCGCGCGCCTTGACATAGGAGATGACCTGGGAACTCACGAGCACCACCATGCAGGCGGCGAAGTTAATCGGGTGGGCGTTATCGACGTACACCATCCAATAGGCGATTGCTGCGAACAAAGCGCCGTCGGTAATGCGATCGCAGGAGGCGTCGAGAGTCGCGCCGAAGTTGGATCCGCCGGTGGTCAGGCGCGCCATGGTGCCGTCGAGCATGTCGAAAGCGGCGAAGAGTCCCGACAGCAGCGCAGCCGCAAAGAGGTGATCAAGCGGGATCAGGATAACCGAAATAGCAATCGTGACGATCGTGCCCACGACGGTAACGACATTGGGTGTCAGCCCCATCTTCAGGAAGAGTTTGGCCACTGGGACCACAACCACGGCGGCGGGTTTGCGCCCATGAACACTAAGCATGCGCTTCTCCTGAAATGATTCCCTCAGCGGCGAGCTCCGCCCACCCCTGCGCCAACAGGGAGCGGGTGTCTTTGAGGAGCTGCGGCAGCACTTTAACGCCATCCACAATAGTCATGAAGTTTGAATCTCCGCTCCAGCGCGGAACGATGTGCATGTGCAGGTGCTGCCCCACCGATCCGCCCGAGGCCCGCCCCAGGTTAAAGCCTGCGTTGACGGCATCGGGGCCGGACACCTTCTTAAGGACCCGGATGGCGGCCTGTGTAAACTGGAAGAGCTCGCGAGATTCTTCCTCAGTGAGGTTTTCCAGCTCAGATTCTTGGCGGTATGGGATCACCATCATGTGCCCGGCGTTGTAGGGATAGAGGTTGAGAACACAATAGACAAGCTCGCCGCGGGCAACGATGAGCCCGTCCTCGTCCGACATCTGTGGAATCTCCACGAACGGATTATGGGCTTCCTTTGGCACGTCGCCGGCGCCGCCCTCACGCTTGATGTAGCTCATACGGTACGGCGCCCACAGGCGCTCTAAGCGGTCGGGGGTTCCCAGGCCGGTATCGACGTATTCTCCCACTCTTAGTATTCTCCCTTTCTAGCCTCTGCCTAGGTGCATATGCATCTAGACGCGCTCGGCGATGCTGTCCTTCGTCGGTTGCTCGTTGTTGCGCTCACGAACCCAAGCCTCGATGACGTTGACCGCAGCTTCCACGGGCACGCCGTTAACCTGCGTGCCGTCAAGGAAACGGAAGGACACGGCGTCTGCCTCGACGTCGCGCTCACCTGCCAGGAGCATGAACGGGACCTTGCCGGTGGTGTGGTTGCGGATCTTCTTCTGCATGCGGTCATCAGAGGTATCGACGTCAGCGCGCAGGCCGCGGGAGCGCAGCTCGGCACAGACCTTCTCGAGGTGCGGGGCGAAGGTATCCGCCACCGGGATTCCCACCACCTGATGCGGTGCCAGCCATGCCGGGAAGGCGCCGGCGTAGTGCTCAAGTAGCACACCGAAGAAACGCTCGATGGAACCGAAAAGTGCGCGGTGAATCATGATCGGGCGCTGCTTGGAGCCATCCGACGCGGTGTACTCAAGCTCGAAGCGCTCCGGCAGGTTGAAGTCCAGCTGCACGGTGGACATCTGCCAGGTACGGCCGATGGCATCGCGAGCCTGAACGGAAATCTTCGGGCCGTAGAATGCTGCACCCGCTGGATCCGGGACCAGCTCGAGGCCGGACTTCTCCGCAACCGACTGCAAGATAGCCGTCGAGCGCTCCCAGATCTCATCCGAGCCAACGTACTTGTTCGGGTCCTTAGTGGACAGCTCGAGGTAGAAGTCATCCAGGCCGTAGTCCTTGAGCAAGGAAATGATGAACTCCAGAACCTTGGTCAGCTCTTCTTCGAGCTGCTCCGGGGTGCAGTAAATGTGGGAGTCATCCTGGGTAAAGCCGCGGGCGCGGGTCAGGCCGTGGATAACGCCCGACTTCTCGTAACGGTAGACCGTTCCGAACTCGAAGAGGCGCAGCGGCAACTCACGGTAGGAACGACCACGAGAAGCGAAGATGAGGTTGTGCATCGGGCAGTTCATCGGCTTGGCGTAGTAGTCCTGCGGCTGCTTGGTGCAGTTGCCGTCCTCATCCCACTCACCGTCGAGCTGCATCGGCGGGAACATACCATCCGCGTAGAAATCCAGGTGGCCGGACTTCTTGAACAGGTCGCCCTTGGTCAGGTGCGGGGTGGACACGAAGGAGTAGCCGTCCGCAATGTGGCGGCGGCGGGAGTGCTCCTCCATCTCCATGCGCACCGTGGCGCCATTGGGGTGGAACACCGGGAAACCAGAGCCAATCTCATCCGGGAAGGAGAACAGGTCCAGCTCAGCGCCCAAGCGGCGGTGGTCGCGCTTCTCAGCTTCTTCGACCATGGTCTTGTAGGACTCCAGGGCCTCCTTGGACTCGAAGGCGGTGCCGTAGATACGCTGCAGACCAGCCTTGGACTGGTCACCGCGCCAGTAGGCGGCAGAAGAACGCGTCAGGGCAAATGCTGGAATGTACTTGGTGGTCGGAACGTGCGGGCCGCGGCACAGATCGAACCACTCGACCTCGCCGGTGCGCGGGTTGACGTTGTCGTAGTGAGTCAGATCCCCGGCACCCACCTCAGCGGCCTCGTCGGAATCAGGGTCCACGTTGCCCTTGTCCTGGACCAGCTCGAGCTTAAACGGCTCGGCAGCAAGCGCCTGCTCTGCTTCCTCCGGGGAGGAGTAGACGTGGCGCTCAAATCGCTGGCCGCCCTTGATGATCTTCTTCATGCGCTTCTCAATGGCCTTCAGGTCCTCTGGGGTGAAGGGCTCAGCGGTCTGGAAGTCGAAGTAAAAGCCGTTCTCGATGGCCGGGCCAATACCCAGCTTGGTACCGGGGAATTCCGCCTGCACGGCCTGGGCCATGACGTGTCCGCAGGAGTGGCGGATAACGGCGCGGCCGTCTTCCTCGCAGGCAGCAACCGGAGTGAACTCGGCGTCAGTGTCCGGAGTGTGGGAAAGGTCGTAGAGAGTACCATCGGCGCCGCGGACGACGACTACTGCTTCGGGGCCCTTGTTGGGCAGCTCATGCTCGCGCATCGCTGCTCCCACGGCAGTACCGGCCGGGACCGTGATTGGTTCGTAGTTCACCGGGACTGCTGGAATCATTTCCGCCATGACTTGGTGCGCTCCTTTGCGCTCACGCGCCACTCGACATACCTGGCCGAGCAGCACTCAACGAGAAAGTTACAGCGGCTTAGTCTACCCCTCTTAACTGCGGATGAGCGATTCGCCCCAGAAGGTTTCACCCTCAGTTCCGGCCGGCATGTAGTAGACGGCCGAACCAATGTGGGTAATCCACTCGTTGAGACGATCCGCTTCATCAAGACGTGCCTGAATGGGCTCAAACTGGGCCGTTGGATCCTTCTGGTAGCAGATGAAGATCAATCCAGCGTTACTGAGCTCTTCGCGCTTGGTGGTCTCCGGAGTCGGCGGCAGGTTGTAGTTATACGGGCGACGCAGAAGCTTTTGCTCCGGATGCTCTGCCGGCGGATGCGCTCTGGCGACATGCGAGTTTTCATCAATGGCTTTGAGCCCAAACTCGTTTCGCGCATCCAGATCCACCGGGTCAAACTCGTCCTTAGCGCCTATAGGAGCTCCGGTATCAAGCGTGCGTCCAGTCGAGTTTTCGCGTGCCGCGCGATCAAGCTGCTCCCATGTATCCAGGTTCATGTGGATGCGGCGCACCACCATGGCGCTGCCGCCAGCGAAGGGGCCTTCTTCGATCCACACTTGCTCGTTGAAGTCTTCATCGCTTCGGGGATTGACCGTTCCGTCCTTTTGCCCGAAGAGGTTGCGCGGAGTAACACCCTTCGGTGCAGAACCATAGGCATGGCTGAATCCCTGCTGGATCCAGGCAACGTCAGCATAATCTTTGCCCGCGCGGGTCATATGCCGCAACACGAAGGCAGCAGTGAAAGGATCATCGCTGCAGATCTGCAGGACGATATCCGTCTGGCCCCATTCCGGGCGGAGGTCATCGTGGTCAAAAGGCTGGATATCGCGCAGCCAGCTGGGCTTGGCGACGTCCACCGTGTCGAAAAATCCCTCTCCCCAACCGCACGTAATGGTGAGGTTTGCTGGGGTGGTAGACAATTCGGGTTCGAGGCTGCCCAACGGGTTCTCACCGGTGCACAGGCGGCGGGCATCTTCCGTCCACAGGCGCATGAGCGCGGCCGCGCCGCGAGCGGTGGTCCCCTTTTTCAGGTTAAAGCCCACCAGTTCCACGTGCGCCTGGACTGGAGTTTGGATGCCCGCTTGGTGCTTGCCGTCGAAGGCGACGATATCGCCACCCATGGTCTCCTCGCGGCTTTCCGGGCCGGTGCTTCCGGCGTCACCAGCCTGCGCTGCGCGGGAGGCATCCGCAGATGCCTGTCCAGGTTCATCCCCTTTCGCACAGCTTGCAAGCGCTACCGCGCTTGCCGCCACAGCACTTCCGGCGAGCAATCCACGCCGACTGACAGGTTCCACGAACCCGCTCATCTTTGATTTCTCCCTATCTCGTGAGAACCGATTTCTTGCCTACCTTGGCCCGGAACACGCTGGTTTCTAGTGCGCGTGCTCTTCCTTCTTCATGTCAGACATGTCTGCGGACTCCGAATGGTCCATGTGCTCTGCATGGTCCATGGATCCGTGGTCCATATCGCCGTGGTTCATGTGGCCCATATCGCCGTAGTCTTCATCGCCGGCACCAATGGTGCGCACCGGGATGTCACCGAGCTCGATCGTGGAACCGTCGGCAAGCTCCAGTGTGAGGGTGGCAGTCTCGCCGGCCATAGCAGGCTCGGTCACTCCCATCAACATGAAGTGGAAACCGCCCGGCGCGAGCTCGAGGGATTCGCCGGCAGGAATATCGAAGCCGCCTTCCTTCTCCTGCATGACGCCATCGACAACCTCATGGATCTCGTAGTGCTTCGCCTTCACCGAAGAGCTGAAGCCAACCACGTTGATGTCCTTGTCCGTGTCGTTGTGGAGAGTGCCGAAGATAGCGGTCATATCGGAGTCCTTCTCCATAGCGCGCACAACAGCATCCTCGAAAGTTACGCCAGACTCAGCGGAGGAAGAAGCCGAAGCACTGGTCTCTGCATCCTTGTCCTTCTCAGCGCTGGTTGCAGCGCTCGACGGAGCTGCGGCGGAATCCTCTTCGCTCGGGGAGCAAGCCGCCAAGGTCAGGCTACCAGCCGCGAGAGCCGCCAGGGAGACTCGGAGGAAAGAACGGGTATTCAGCATGGAACATGCCTTTCTGCAGTAACAGTAGTTAAGGAAAGTGCGGATTGACCCTCGCCTCATCGGAGGCGGGTGGTGTTTAGTCTTCTGAGCCTTCTCCACCTGCGCGGCGGGTCTTTGCTCCGAAGGCAAAGAGCGCTGCGCCGACGACGAGAACCGCTCCTACGCCAATGATCCATTTGGCCGCGGTGGGCAAGGAACTCAACGGATCCTGAGACTCCTGTGCCTCTTCGCCTTCCTGGGAGCCATCGGCCGAAGCATCTGCGGCCTCATTCCCGCCGGCCCCAGAGCCCACGCTAAACGGCACGGAACCGAGCGTGGAGTGACCATCGGAGGAGGTAATGCGGAAACCTACCTGGTATTCACCATCACCAGGTTCAATGTCCTGAGGAACCTCAACAGTGAGATTGCGGCCATCAATGGTTGGGGTGGCGTCAAAAAGCACCTCGCCGCTTGACTTATCGCTCACGGCAAAAGTATTGAAGTCATCCCGGGGAATACCAGAGAACTCCAGCGTGATTTCGCGGGGGAATTCCTCCAGCGGTGCGTCACCCACCACGTTTCCGCCAATGACTGAGTCATGTGCCACCGCTAGCGGCGCGGACAACCCAATCGCAAGGCCCGCGGCCCCAGCGGCAATTCCCGTAGTGACCTGACGCAGCTGCATTTCCCGGACTACTCCTTGATGGTCTGATGAAACTTTTGATTGAAGGTTCCCTCATCCTATCGCCGGGAGGGATCCTCGAGCCAATCCTTACCCCGCACGGAATGTGCGAGGTTAACAACTAGTCGCTGCGACGAGGAGGAAAGTTCCCCGCCGCAGCGAATCTTGTTGAAAAATGTTTCATCGCGAGCGTTTGCTGCGAGTTTTACCTTCCACGACCTCGGAGAAGAAATACCAGAAGGACAATGAGAGCAATCAAGAAGATAAGGCCCGCCGCCCCAGTACGTATAGAAGCCCCCTCATCGTCTTACCGGACTTGTCATCGGCACCGCGACCTTGCTCCTTCGCATCCGTCTTGATTCCGTCCAAAGGGCGAGACTCTTCGGTTTTGTCCCTGACTGGCTCGTACTTCGGCCCCTGAATAGGATCACCCAACACTTTGGACGTGAGGTAATACTTCATGGTGGCACGCTTATCAGTGAGGTTGTCGCCGCTCTCCCCTAAATCATCCCCCTTGCCCGCTCCTAGCGTCACCACGATGTAGTAGTCCCCCTCCAACCAGTTCGCGTTGCCATAAGAGGGTGCGGCATCCGAGCTGAAGCGGTTGGTAAAAGCAGTAGGGCTTGCTGCCGAAGCCGATCCCTCATCCCCCTCATTGGGCCAGATCAAAAACTCATGCTCTCCAGCTTTCTCACGAACTGGATTGAGAATAGACACATCGAGGCCTGAGTACTGGAGAGCCTTCTCATCCGAAACCTCTCCAGCTCTAATTGCGGCAGCCAACTGCTGCCCTTCCTTCATGGGGACCTTGTAGACGTGCGCTTCGCCCTGAACAATGTCGGTTTCGATGGTCTGACCGCTACGAAGCTCCGTGGCATTGTCAAACCAGTTTCCGGGAGCCATCTGTTCAGCACCGTTGGCGTTGGCATGGAGTTCGCCGTCCAGCTCGCTGCTAAGACCACTTACAAGCTCGTCAATGTTGGATACTGGGTCAACACGGTGAAGCAGGATCTCCACGTCGATAGGTTCATCGGCCTTGTACTGGCCTGCGCGCATCGCCGTCAAGACTAAGTCGCCCTGGCAATTCTTGGAACCGATTTCGTAGGTATACGCGCTAGTGTTTGGCAAGGCCTCAGATACAGAGCCGGTGTCCGCACTGTCCCAGTCAGCTGTGCAATCATCTGCGCCTTCGTCACCACCATGCGTACCCGTTGGCGGTTCCCTACCATCGCCGAAAAACGTCTTCAAAAACAGGTCGTTCGGTGTTCCCACTGCACCTTCGAGTGTCTTGTACATCGTCGCCACATAGCGCTCACCCGGCTTGACGGGGATAGACCATGACTCAGCATGGAAATCGGTACGAGACTCCTTGCCAGCATTCGGCGGGGCATCCAACTCGGCGCGAAAGATGAAGTCCTCTCCTGACTCCCAACGCGGCAGCTCCGTTGGCTGTGAGATATCTTTGCTACCTTCAATGTGTTCGACATCGGATTGGTAGATGTCCGCGGCGCGTCCAGCGGCCTTCTTAATCATTGACGCCAGTGAGTCTGCATCATCGGCGTCGAGATATTCGCCGCCTGCGGCGTCTGCAATGCAGGTAAGCTCCTTGCGGGCTTCCTCATCGACGTTAAAGCCAATGGTGTTGATGACTAGGTCAATGCCCTGCTCGTGGAGTTCCTTGGCCACCTCACATACTGGCGGCGGCGCGCAGGTATCGATTCCATCAGAGACAAGCACAATGGTGCCGTGCTGACCGCCCAATCCCTCGGCGGCCTTCTTCAGGGAATCACCAATCGGGGTATAGCCCTTCGCCTGGAGTGCATCAATTAGGACCCGTGAAGGAGTCCCCTACGTCCTCTTTAGGACCGCTGACCACGTGGATGTCCTGGCACCCTGCTTCTTGGTTCTCTGGTGCCTCGTCGACCGTACCGCCATAGGTAACGAGTCCCAGTGGAATGGTGCCACCGAGTTCAGATACGAATTTCTTCGTTGCGTCTTTCGCCGCGTCGAGACGAGTCTGCCCGCCAGCGTCTTGCACATTCATCGAGCCAGAGGAGTCGAGGACAAGCATCGTTGCACCACTCTGGGAATCGGCGGCACCCCCATTGGGGACGGCTTCAGAGCTCGGCTCGGCACTGGAAGTCACCCCTGTGGGATTCTGTGCAAAAGCTGGCACCGACGCCGGGCTGAGAAACGCGATGACAAGCACTGCGAGAATAGCAAAGACCCCGCGTAACAGGCCCTGCGGGGAAGACAAAGGTGGAGAAATGGCTTTCATGATGTCTGCTTTCTTGAGACGGCAAGACTGTGAGAAACATCATAAACAGCCGGCTGGCGGTTCTCTCGTCGACGGGGAAGAGCCCCCTCCGCCGGCCTTGGAAGTCGTAATACAGAAAACCAAAAGTACCCCTCCAAACTGGAGGGGCACTCAATGTGGAGCGGATGACGAGACTCGAACTCGCGACCCTCACCTTGGCAAGGTGATGCGCTACCAACTGCGCTACATCCGCGTGGCAAGGCGGAGCTTGCCATGGAGTCCGCAAGGAACTCCTTGTGCGCGATACTGGGATTGAACCAGTGAC
>NZ_KV817280.1:102002-183447 GCF_001814605.1 Corynebacterium sp. HMSC074C01
AGTGACCTCTTCCGTGTCAGGGAAGCGCTCTCCCGCTGAGCTAAACGCGCTCACTGCACCCAGAATTGGGTGCCAGCTCTTGAGGTGGAAACGGGAATCGAACCCGTGTGCACGGTTTTGCAGACCGTTGCCTCACCACTCGGCCATTCCACCGTGGCGATACCGCCTCACACACTACATGTGCTGGAGCGGATGACGAGACTCGAACTCGCGACCCTCACCTTGGCAAGGTGATGCGCTACCAACTGCGCTACATCCGCATTCGAAACCAGGCCCGGTTTCTAGGACTAAGTCCTTGTGCGCGATACTGGGATTGAACCAGTGACCTCTTCCGTGTCAGGGAAGCGCTCTCCCACTGAGCTAATCGCGCTTATGCATTTATCAAGACCTTCCGTTCATCGATACCAATAAGCGTGATATCAAGAAAGTCTTGGAGCGGATGACGAGACTCGAACTCGCGACCCTCACCTTGGCAAGGTGATGCGCTACCAACTGCGCTACATCCGCATTGCACGTTCCCGGCTGGTATGCCGTGGTGCGAGAAGAAACTTTATCGTGCACCGCCCCAGTTTCCAAATCCGCAGCCCACAGCACTATTCGCAGGCCACACTGCAGCAGGTAGATTACATCGATGTCATTGAGACTTCGACAACACAGCACACCGGCGTGCGCCACCACCTTGAGCTACAAGCTCCGTCAAACTCTGCTCACCCTAGTTGAGCTGGACGATTAGGGGGTTGCCATCACCGCAGTGTACTTTAAGTTCTGCACCGAGGTTCTATAGCTCAGTGGGAGAGCGTTCCGTTCACACCGGAAAGGTCGCTGGTTCAATCCCAGCTAGGACCACTCTTTAAGACCGCAGCTAGCTGCGGTCTTTTTTCGTTTATCGGACTATCCTTAACCCAGACTTTTGCTCGCACTTGAGTCTGAGCCTAGGCCACGTACGCTGGCCACATGGACAACACCGCACTCATCGACACGCTGCTTGGCCCTGATAGTGAGGGCATCCGACTCAACGCCGTGAGTACGCTCCACGGATCCGCAACCATCGACGGAACCTCAGGTCCGATGGGCAACGACACTGACGCCGAGCTCTTCGCGGCCTTGCGCGAATGGGCCGAGGTTACCGTGGTGGGCTCAGCAACGGTGAAGGCAGAATCCTATGGGCCCGCGAGCAACACGCGCCTCGCTGTACTCAGCCACTCCCTTGACTTTGCCGGGTTCGAAGATTTTATAGCCTCTGGCCCTGTTGTTCTCACCCCGGAGGAACGCGCATCTTCACCCGAGGCACGGCGCTTAGCCGACGCTGGTGCCGAAATCATCAGCACAGGTACCGGAACCATGAGCGAGGCTATTTCAGCTCTTCGTGCCCAGGGCGCACGCCGCATCAGTTGCGAAGGTGGACCATCAGTCTACTCCGCCTTTATCGCAGAAGGCCTCGTGGGCAAGCTTTATTTGACGCTTGATCCGCACCTATCCCCTTCCGTCGAAAAGCCCGTCGTTAACGGCGAGGCCACCTCCCCCGCGCTTAAGCTCGAGCTGGAGAACGTCACCGCCGTCGCCAACACGGTGTTTCTGCGCTACCGGCGCACTCAGACCCCGTAAACTGTGCTGCCGTGACTTCTCCGGCTCCCTCACTCTCAGCTCCTGCGCGACTATGGACGGCCGCCGCGTGGCCCGCCGCCATCGTCTTGGTCTTTCATCGCATCTTCGTGCTCGCCTTCAACGGCACGGTGACTGATGATTTCGGCACCGTCTACCGCGCGATCCGGAACCTGTGGGAGGGCACCCCGGTCTACGAGCAAAACTATTCTTTCGTCGAACCGCTCTACCTGTATAACCCAGGCGCCACGGTTCTCCTGTCCCCCTTGGGTCTCGTGTCCGAGGAACACGCGCGCATCGCCTTCATTCTGGCCAACGCCGCCGCCATCATTGCCGCTTTGGCCGTGCTGACCCGCTTCGTAGGCCACAGCCTGCGAGGCCCGCTGTGGCCGGTCAGTATCGCCGCAGCCTTCGCTACCGAATCAGTCATCAACACGTTGGTCTTTACCAACATCAACGGCGTGCTTCTGCTCGCGATGGTGGCGTTCCTGGCTTTGCTGGATAAACACGGGTGGGCCGCTGGCTTGTGCATCGGGCTGGCAATCTTGGTCAAGCCGCAATTTGCCCCGCTGCTCTTCCTCGCCTTGGTGCGCAAGCGCTGGCTCACTGTAGGTTTGGGCGTGGCCATACCGCTGGTGAGCAACCTTGCGGCTTGGCCGTTCGTTCCGGGCGTGGAGGGCTTCCGCGCCAACCTTCTTCCCTACCTGGCCACCACGCGCGATTATGCCAACGCCTCCTGGCCGGGTGTGCGCGCCTACTTCGAACTCCCCGGCATCGTCTACTACCCCATCTGGTTGCTCTTCGCGGCCCTGGCCGCAGTGGCGATCCTCGGTCTGCTGCGCTGGCGCGAAAGTGAGCCCACCTTCTGGGCGCTGAGCACCAGTGGTGCCATCATGGTCGGAATCTTCTTCCTTTCTTCCTTAGGCCAGCAGTACTACTCCATGTGGCTTATCCCCATGCTGTTTACTGTGATGCTCGAGCGCTCGGTCTTCCGCACGTGGGGAGCATGGTTGGCCGCATTTTTATTCTTGGCGCCGCTCGAATGGACGTCGACAAGCATGCCCACCGCCGCACACTGGATGAGCGTCTTCATCGCCACCCTTGGGTGGGGACTGCTCATTGTGGTGAGCGCCGCCTCCGTGGCCGGCTGGTGGTCCGCGGAACGAGGGGCTAGCCCAAAGCCTCAGGCGGGCGATAAAATCCCCGCATGACTGATTTCAAGCTCATTGCTGATACCGAATGGCGCAAGCGGCTAAGCGCCGAGGAGTACCGCGTCCTGCGCGAGGCCGGAACGGAAGCACCGCACGTCGGTGAATACACCAACACCACCACCGAGGGCGTGTACTCCTGCCGAGCCTGCGGCGCCGAGCTCTTCCGCTCCACGGAAAAGTTTGAATCGCACTGCGGCTGGCCGTCCTTCTTCTCCCCTCTGGCCGGCGACGCCATCATTGAGCGCGAGGATAATTCACTGGGCATGCGCCGCATCGAAGTGCTATGTGCAAACTGCGAGTCTCACCTTGGACACGTCTTCGAAGGCGAGGGCTATGATACGCCAACGGACCTGCGCTACTGCATTAATTCCATCTGCCTCAACCTAGAAGAAAAGCCGGTCGAGGACTA
This sequence comes from Corynebacterium sp. HMSC074C01, assembly GCF_001814605.1. Classification (NCBI taxonomy): domain Bacteria; kingdom Bacillati; phylum Actinomycetota; class Actinomycetes; order Mycobacteriales; family Corynebacteriaceae; genus Corynebacterium; species Corynebacterium sp. HMSC074C01. The sequence continues at coordinate 105,225 of NZ_KV817280.1, forward strand.
AACCCTCAACCGGCTTCCGGCAAAATCGCGCCCCTTTAAGGCAGGATCGCGATGAGCTCAGCCACATCCTTCACGCGACGGCCGGTGTGGAAGGGAATCTCCTCGCGCACGTGGTGGCGAGCCTCGGTGTAGCGCATCAGGTACATCAGGTCCACGATGCGGTGCAGTTCCGGGGCCTCAAAAGCCAGGATCCACTCGTAGTCACCCAGTGCGAAGGCCGGCACAGTGTTCGCGCGCACATCCGGGTAGTCGCGCGCCTGCATACCGTGCTCCATGAGGATACGGCGGCGCTTTTCCTCATCCATGGTGTACCAGTCGTAAGAGCGCACGAAGGGGTAAACGGAAATCCACTCACCGGGCTCCTCGCCCATAATGAAGGACGGCAGGTGAGACTTGTTGAACTCTGCCGGGCGGTGCAAAGCATTTCCTACCCACGTCACCTCAGAAACCTGGCCCAGGACGGTCTCGCGGCGGAAGTCCGCGAAGGCCTTCTGGATGTCGGCGAATTCTTCCGCGTGCCACCAGATCATGTAATCAGCGCTCTCCCGCATCCCGGACAGATCATAGATACCGCGCACGGTAACCACGCCTGCTTCCTCAAGCTCAGAGAAGAACTTCTGCGCCTGCGCGACGATCTCCTCGCGCTCCGTTCCCAACGCACCCGGGATGACCTGAAAAACCGCGTGCTGCGAATAGCGCTGGACCTTGTTGAGCTCGGCGAAGTTGACCTTCGACATGCCTTTCTCCTTCTTTCAACCGACAGAGTTTCTTATCCATCATAAGTTGGAGGCGCCCCCGCGCGCCACTAGCCTTTCGGCGCGCCTTCCACCGCCACACGGGCGGAGCTTATACCTTGATCCCCGTGAGCAATTCCGACGTTTCTTCGCGCAACCTCGCAGGGGCACCGACCAACCTGCACGATCGCGCCGCCGCCTCTTCTACCGAATCGCGCCCTGCGGAGCCGAGCACTCCGACCGCCTTCACAGAGGCCGTCGAGTCCCTCCATGCCGCACAGCTGCGCCCAGAAATCACCTTGGGCACCATCCGCCCACCGCAACGCCTGGCCCCATTCAGCCACGCCATCGGCCTCGAGGTTGAGCGCAAAGAACACGGGGACCTCATCCCTACTGACTCTGAAGGCGATGCCTTCGGCCGCCTCATCCTGCTGCACGACCCAGGTGCGGAAGAAGCCTGGGAAGGGGCGATGCGCCTGGTGGCCTACATCCAGGCAGACTTGGACGATGCTGTCGCCGGCGACCCGCTGCTTCCCGACGTCGCCTGGGAATGGCTCACTGAATCTCTCGACGTGCGCGAGGCTACCCATACGAACTTGGGCGGCACCGTCACCTCGACCGCTTCCGTTCGTTTCGGCGAAATCGGCGGACCACCGCGCGCCTACCAATTAGAAATGCGCGCCTCGTGGACCGCATCCGGCCTGGATCTCGCCCCACACGTCGAAGCTTTTGCGCAAGTCCTCTCCCTCGTCGCTGGTCTGCCACCAGAGGGCGTAGCCGAACTCGGACGCTAAGATGAGCGAATTGCGCCAGGTACCGGTTGATGGAACGCCGAAAGTCCTGCTTTCTCCCCGTGAGTTTCAGGCCGGTGCCGCCCGCTTAGCTTCGGGAACTGGGCCATTTGCCATCGACACCGAACGCGCCTCGTCCTATCGTTTTGATGACCGCGCCTTCCTCGTGCAAATCCGCCGAGAAGGTGCGGGCACGTTCTTGTTCGCCCCCGAGCACCACCGCGATGAGCTCCGCGTAGCACTCGCACCGGTGCTCAATGGACAAGAGTGGGTGGTCCATGCCGCCCCCTCCGATCTCCCTAGCCTAGCGTGGCTAGGTTTATACCCAGGCTTACTGTTCGATACTGAGCTGGCTGCCCGCTTCGCCGGTTTCGCACACCCTAACTTGGCCGCAATGGTGCTGGAGCTTTTCGACGTTGAACTGGAAAAAGGATACGGCGACTCCGATTGGTCCGAAACCCCCATCCCGCGGAAGTGGCGCAATTATGCAGCGCTCGACGTCGAGCTTCTCAACGAGCTCGCCGTGACACTGCGAGATATTCTTGCGGAACAGGACAAGCTCGACTGGGCTTATGAAGAGTTTGAGAAGATTGTCGAAGACCACGCCCGCATCACTGGCCCCGAGCCTCGTTCCTGGCGGGATCTTAAGGGCGTCTCCTCTCTACGCTCCCGTGAGCAACTCGCGGTGGCTCGTGAGTTGTGGCAGCGACGCGAATCCATCGCCCGCTCCCAGGACATCGCACCGAACCGAGTGCTGTCGCACCGCGTGATCGTAGAAATCGCGCGCCGCGTGCCCCGTTCCCCGCACGAAATCAATCAAGTTAAAGGCTTCCCCCGCCGCCGCGGCGGCGCCACCTTGCGCTGGTTCGATGCCGTCGAGACCGCCCTTGCTAGCCCGCGCCAGCAGTGGCCGAAGGCGTTGCGCAGCCCACACCCGGTTCCTTCCAAATCAGTTTTTAACCGGGATTTCCCCGAGCTATGGCAGCTCTATACCGAGATCCGTGGTGATTTCGAAGACCTCGGTGAAGATCTGGGCATGAGCTACGAACTGATCCTCAAACCCAGCTTGGTCCGCACTGTAGTCTGGGCGGCCTGCGGGCCTGAAGGCGGTGTGGCGGGCGAAATCGCAGCAGACGCCGATATCCCCGACTTCCTGCGTTCCCAGGGCGCGCGCGAATGGCAGGTGGAGCTGTCCACGCCGCTCCTGCGTCGCGGACTGGCGCGGTAGCGCCCCGCTCCCCCGCGCTTTTAGCTCCGAGCAGCTACCCACTCATTCACGGATTCCGCGATGCCCTCCGGGGTCAGCCCGAATTCCTTGAGGATTTCTCCGCGGCTGGCATGCTTCGGGAAGCAACCAGGCACGCCGAGGCGATGCACCGGGGTATCTACATCAGCGGCGTCGAGTGCCTCCGCAACCATTGAACCAACGCCGCCCCGCAAGAGGCCGTCCTCCACCGTGACCACAAGATCATGATCTGCCGCCAACGCAACAACGGATTGCGGGACTGGTACCGGCCAGCGCGGATCGACGACGGTCACGTTGAAACCTTGTGCTTCCAGTAACTCGGCAGCACCCAAGGAACGAGCGCTCATCGCTCCGACGGAGACGATGAGCACATCGGTTGCCTCAGTCGGTGATTCGGCAGCATCGGTATAGCGCAAGATATCTACCCCGTCATCGAGGCGCTTGATCGCCTCACGGTCCTCCAGGAGATTGCCCTTAGGGAAGCGCACCACCGTGGGACCATCCTCAATAGCAATGGCCTCATTGAAAAGCTCACGCAGACGAGCGCCATCGCGTGGTGCGGCAATGCGCATCCCCGGGACGATGCTCATCAACGCCATGTCCCACACTCCGTTGTGCGAAGGGCCATCAGAGCCCGTGATACCGGCGCGGTCGAGCACGATGGTGACGGGCAGCTTGAGCAGCGCAATGTCCATGACAACTTGGTCGACTGCACGGTTAAGGAAGGTGGAGTACACAGCCACCACTGGGTGCATTCCTGCCAGCGCTAAACCGGAGGCGGAGGCCATGGCATGCTGTTCCGCGATGCCAACATCGAAGAATCGCTCTGGGAATTCCTCCTGGAAGGGCGCAAGGCCCGTCGGCCCCGCCATAGCAGCGGTAATAGCCACGATATCCTCGCGCGCATGACCGGCCTTGATGAGTTCCTCGGAAAAAGCCGCAGTCCATCCCGGCTGCTTCTGTCCCTTGGATACACCGGTGACCGGGTCGATAGCTCCGGTGGAGTGCATCTGGTCCTTCGGCTCATTGACCGCCGGGGCAAAGCCATGCCCCTTCTCCGTGACGGTGTGCACGATGATGGGACCGTCGTAGTCCCGGGCATAGCTCAGCGCCCGGACCACCGCGTCGATATCGTGGCCATTGATGGGGCCAATGTATTTGATTCCCAGCTCTGGGAACATCTCGGTGGGCAGAACGGTGGACTTTACGCCCTCCTTGACTGCGTGCAGAGCATCAAAGGTACGCTCGCCCACCCAGCCCATCGACTTCAGGCGCTTCTTGCCCAGCTCCATGAACTCGTCATAACCATGCTGTGCACGAATGCGCCCGAGGTTCTCCGAAAGTCCACCAATGGTCGGCGAATAGGAGCGGCCATTGTCGTTAACGATGATGACGACGTTGCGGTCTTTATCCGCAGAGATGTTGTTCAGTGCCTCCCAGCACATGCCACCGGTGAGGGCACCATCACCGACGACCGCCACAGCATTGCGGTGCGATTCACCACGAATCTTGAATGCCTTGGAAAGGCCGTCCACCGTGGATAGCGCTGCCGAGGCGTGTGAGGATTCGGTCCAGTCGTGTTCCGATTCCCCACGGTCCGTGTACCCAGATAAGCCGCCTTTCTGGCGCAAGGAATCAAACTGGTTGGCACGGCCGGTGAGCATTTTGTGCACATAAGACTGATGGGAGGTATCGAAGACGATGGGGTCCCGCGGGGAATCGAAGACGCGGTGGATCGCCACCGTGAGCTCCACAACGCCCAGGTTGGGCCCGAGGTGACCGCCCGTAGCGGACACCTTCTCAATCAAGCGCTGGCGGATATCCGCCGCGAGCTCAACCAGTTGCGTCTTGCTCAGGGCTTTGAGATCGCCTGGTGATTGAATGGAATCCAGAATGCCCATAGAGCTTGCCTTAAACCCCTTCATCGATCGTTTTCTTCTCTACCACCGTACCCGCTTATACACGTGACACGTCAATCATTACCCCGGGATCTTCCACCGCGGATGCATCCTGCCTTATGCCGCAGGAACCAGCAGCGCCAAGGTCTCAAAATGGTGTGTTCCCGGAAAGGCATTCACCATGGCTAAACGCTCTATACGGTAGCCGTGCTCAGACCATGCAGCGATATCACGTGCAAACGTCGCGGGGTCACAGCCAATGTGAAGGACGCGCTGCGGCGCCGCGGCAGCAATGGCCTCCACCACCTCAACACCCGCACCGGTACGCGGGGGATCCAAAATAACCGTTGCTGGCCGCGGCAGCTGGCTTGCGGCCTGCTCCACCTTAGCCGTCCGGAAGTGCACATCAATGTCCGCAAGCCCCGGCTGCGCTGCCGCGGCCGCCGGCGAGTAGTCGACGGAATACACCGTAGTATGGCCGCCCTCAGGTGCGGTGACTTCAGCAAGAGCGGGAACAAACAGCCCCACTCCTCCATAGAGATCCCAAGCCACTGCAGCGGCCTCGGATTCCTGTGCAGGTTTATTCTCTCCAGCCTCTGCCGCGAGCCACTGGCGTGCCAGGCGCGTGTAGGTATCGGGTGCGCCGATGTGCGCCTGCCAAAAGGCGGTGGGCGGAAAGTGAAACTCGTGGCCATCTGCACGTTGAACTACGTCCTGCGTCGGGGCTTCAATGACCTCCCGAATGGTCTCGATGCGTCGGCCGCGCGGCGCTTTCCGGGTCTCCACGACGTGCCGGTTACCGTCGCTGTCCACAACCGCGATGACCTCCGCGCCAGGGCTAAATGTGCGAGCCTCCGGTCCCACCAGACCGCTAACGAGGCCCGGTGCCAGCTGGCTGCAGGCCACATCCGTAATCAGCTCCGTGGAGCCACGCTTGCGCACGCCGGCACGGCCTTGCTTGTCGACACCCAACCTCACCCGCGTGCGCCATCCACGCTGGGGCGCCACATCGATGGATTCAATGTCGGGCACCTCCTCGAGGCGAGCCACTCGGCGCAGCTGGTCCCGCAAAACCGCGACCTTGATGCCTGGTTCCGCCGCGGAATCTAGCTCGGCGAAATCGCAGCACCCTGCACCTCGCTGCGCAGCCGGGCACGCAGATTCAACGCGGTCAGGGCTTGCCTTGAGCACTGCATTGACTTCCGCTTCGACGAAGGATTTCTTCACCTTTGTGGCGGTTACCGTCACCTGGTCTCCGGGAAAGGCGCCGGGGACAAAACACACACGCCCGTCGGGTGCTGCGCCGATTCCGACACCGCCGTGTCCCATGCGCTCGATGGTGGTATCGAAAGACTGGCCTTTGGTGATGGCTGCGCTCTCAGCGTTCCGCTCAGTCTTAGTCATGAGTTTTCTCCTTGAGTATTTTCGGAGCCCTGCGCTTCCTCAACAGCAGCGTTGGCGCGGCGCACCATCCAGACTGTCAGGATGGTGACGATTCCGGTCAACGGCCACCCCATGAGGATGCGAACGATGCCGAGGGTGGTGGTTTCATCGGCGTCGTATAACGCGCGCTGCACTATGAACCGGGCGATGAAGACTGCGGCCCACCCCGCCGTTGCCAAGGCATAAGCCTGCCGAGCCTTCGGGATTGTGCGCCACCCCATGTCATCGCCGTTGAGGCCCTTCCAGACCACGCCCACGAGCGGCCAACGAACGATGATGGAGATCACCGCCACGATGAACAGTACGAGCGACATCCAAATTCCGTAAAGGAAGTATCCCTTGGCATCCCCGGTAAACCACGCAATGGCGGCGCAAATAGCCACTCCCAATAGCCCGGAGAAAGCTGGTTGCAGAGTCTCCTTGCGGGCCAAACGCCACAGGCTGATGGCCAATGCCACGCCGAGCGCCGCAGCCAGAGCTGGTCCCAGACCCCAAACGTTATTGACTGGGATGAGAACCAGCACTGGCAAGGTCGCAGACACGAGCCCAGTCAGGCCTCCCATCTGTTCGAGCAACGATGGTTCCGCCTCGGCATCTGGGACCACGGCCCTTGCCTGCGGTGACGTATCGGTACTCGGCCCCGCGGTATATGCGGGGTTGGGGTCGGTGCCGCGCTCGGTGAAATCGTGCTCTTCAGGCGTAGGGGTGGTCACGTGTTCTAAGAATCCTTTTCGCTAGTGCCGGGGAAAGAAAACAACGTTTAAGGGTCTAGTTCTTCTCGTTGTCTTCGAGGTCCCGCAACTGTTCGCGGGCTTGGGCTTCCGCGGCGTTCTCGGCGCCCTCGGTAGCTGATCCTGCCTCCGGTGCTGCAGCGTTGTCTGCATCGGCGGCCTGCTGCTGGCGCTCCTTCAGGGCCTGCTGAACTTGCTCAGCGAGTCGCTGCGGCAGCATAACAGGAAGCGAACTTCCGGCCAGGATAGGCTCCTCACCACGATAGATGAAGGTGCGGGCGACGACTTCACGCCCCAGCTTTGCGAGCTCTTCTTCCTTGCCCGCCGGGGCAGCCAGGGTCAATCGGTACATCCACCGCGGTCCCTCCACGCCGATGATGCGGATACCGCCCTTGTCGCTGGAGCCAACAATTTCAGATCCCCAAGGCCCGTCCTCTGGGTGCGCGGCAAACCCATCGGCTTCCAAGCCTTGGACGATATCCTCTGCAGATTCCGCCCATTGCCCTGGCGTGCGCGGCGCGGCAAAGGCCACGGGGGTCATGCGGCCGTGCGGGGTAAGGATGTGGAGCATGCGCGGGCCGTCTTGGCCCATCTCCACCTGGACCTGCGAGCCCTTGGGCAGCGGGATACGCATGGAACCCAAGTCCAGCAAACCAACCGAAAAATCCTCAAAGTTGAACTCGGCAATATCAACGTTATCGCCGTCGTAGGGTCCCATCTCCCCGTTGATGGCATCATGTGCCACGGCCTTCAGCCCGGTAACACCATGAGAATCATCGTTGTCTTCCCGGACTAGGCCAGCGTTGGAATCGGCAGGAGCCGAGGCAACGGTATCGTCCACGGCCTCTGCTGCCTCCGAAACAGCCTCGTCCTGACGGACATCCGGGTTCTTCCCCGCGTCCTCTGTCTTATTCTCGTCCTTCTTCTTTTTGCCAAAGGGCCACATCGCCATGGTTAGTGCCTTCCTTAATTCGTGTGTGTTACCGGTCTATTCGAGTCAGTTGACGCCAGTGGAGCCGTAACCGCCTTCACCGCGAGCGGTGTCATCGAGTTCCTCAACCTCACGGAAACCCACCAACTCCACGCGTTGCACAAGGAGCTGGGCAATACGCATTCCCCGCTCAACCTCAAAAGTTTCTACTGGGTCGTGATTAATAAGGCAGACTTTAATCTCACCGCGGTACTCCGCATCGATGGTGCCTGGTGTGTTAACCACGGAAATCCCGTGCTTGGCTGCCAGGCCGGAGCGAGGGTGGACCAAGCCAACCGTGCCCATCGGCAGGGCAAGGGCTATACCCGTGCCAACTAAAGCCCGCTCGCCGGGACGCAGAGTGACATCGTGTGCAGCATAGAGATCCGCACCGGCATCGCCACGGTGGGCGCGCTGCGGCAGCGGAAGCTCCTTATCAAGGCGCTTGACCTGAATCTCACCAAAAGGACTTACCGGATCTACGAGGGGATGTTGCTCATTCACGCGGCCCAGCCTACCTTGCCACCGCCGTGCCCTACTCACGGGCTGGGGCCTAGAGGCTGCGTCTACTCGGCGCGTTGGGTTCTCCCCTTCCCCGACGACTAGACTCTGAAGCCATGACTTCGAGTTCTTCGTCTGCTTCCCCCTCGACGGCTGCCGAATCCCCCGTCATCCTTTACCGCGAGCGCCAGTGGGTGCCGTGGCACTGGTGGTTGATGGCGGCCGCCGTTGTGGCGATCTCTACAGCCACGGTCAGCCTCAACCGCGGAATCATGTGGGTCATCATCCCCGCTATTCTGCTCAGCGCCATCGCCGCGTGGGTTCTCTTAGCTTGGTCCAACACGGTGGTGCAAGTGGAACAAGATGCCGACGGCACGCGGTGGCTCACTGTGAAGGATGCGCAGCTGCCGCATGATGTCGTCTCCCGCAGCACCGCGGTGCCGGCCACCGCGCGTCGCAATGCGTTGGGCCCACAGCTCGATCCCGCTGCATTCCTCGTGACGCATGGTTGGGTGCCAGAACATGTGATGCTTGTCCTCGATGACCCAGAGGACCCGACACCTTATTGGCTGATCGGCTCTAAGAATCCCGACAAGCTACTTACGGCCTTCGTTCCCGAACAGGCCGCTGCTGCCAAGGCCTAAATGCTGCGTGCAAAACCAGGGAGCTCATTAGATCAGCTAATTGGCTGAACCCCTATGAGCTAAGCGCAGTCCATGCAGACGGGCTGCCCGTCTTCTTCATGGTCCAGGCGCTTATTGGACTGCACCAAGTAGCACACGGAGCAGGTGAACTCGTTTTCCTTGCGCGGCACGACAGTGACGTTGAGTTCCTCGCCCGTCAGGTCTACTGACGGCGGCTCGAAAGCCTCGACGATTTCGCCATCGTCATCCATGCCATTGTTGTCATTTTCAGCCGCCTTCAAGCCCTCGAGGGAGTCAGCCTCGAGCTCATCTTCAGCGCGGCGACGCGGTGCGTCATAGTCGGTGGCCATAATACTTGCCTCTGTGAGTTAGATAGATAGGTACGTGTATTTATCGACGGCATCCTAAACCACACAGGCCCGCCTGTCACACTCGCCCCGCCGTGGGGGCACCACGCGACTCACCCTATTACCCCCTCCGCTCCTGCTTTCATAGTTGTGAGCTGCGAGTTTGCGCCTTTCGCATCGTGGAAGATTTTTCTGGGTAAAGCTCCTCACATCCCACCCACAATGCTTTGAGGAACGATGCGCCAGACGGCAAAAATCGGAGCGACTCTCCCCACACCTTCGGCGCAAATGCTGAAGTATCACCACATCATCGGGCGGCTAAACATAGACTGTCAGTATGACCGTGCAAGAAACACAGCAGCAGGATACGAATCCGAGCACCCAGCACCATAGCCATGCCTTCGGCATCGATGTTGGAGGCTCCGGCATCAAGGGTGCCGTAGTAGACCTCGCGACAGGAGAGTTCGTCGGCGACCGCCTCAAGATCGCCACGCCACAGCCTGCCACCCCCGACGCCGTTGCCACGGTGATCGCCCAGATCGTCGCTGAGAAGAACTGGGACGGCCCTGTCGGAATTACTATGCCCGCGGTGGTCAAAGAACAGATTATTCGCAGCGCAGCGAATATTGATAAGTCATGGATTGGGGTCGACGCGCAGGACTTGCTGGGCAAGTACCTCGATGCTCCTTTTACCGTGCTTAACGACGCCGACGCAGCCGGCCTCGCCGAGGTGGCCTACGGCGATGACGTTGCGCGCTCCGGCCCTGTCATCTTCCTTACCCTGGGCACCGGCATCGGCTCCGCCTTCCTGCTCGATGGTCAGCTCTTCCCCAATACGGAGATCGGCCACCTCATCGTCGGGAAAAAGGAGGCAGAGCACCAAGCCTCTTCCGCGGTCAAGGAACGTGAGGGGCTCAAGACTAAGCAGTGGGCAAAGCGCGTCAACCGAGTGCTCCACGAATACGAGGCGCTTTTTAATCCCTCAGCTTTTGTCATCGGCGGCGGAATCTCTCGGAAGTTTGACAAGTGGGGCGAGCACTTGAGCATCGAAACCCCAGTCGTTGCAGCTCAGCTCCGCAATCGCGCGGGCATCGTCGGGGCCGCAATGGCAGCGAAGGAAGGCATTCGCCCATAAACCGAGCAGAACCTATCTTCCCCAGTTGACCCCAGTCACCGCCTGGTAACAAAAATGATCTATACTGGGCTGTCGATTATCGAATATCCAGCGGCGCGCCTCCCCTGCTCATTACGGAGGCGGGCTAGCATCGGGGACTAGTCGCGATAAACTTGCGCGTCCCCATAGTTTCCACTCAAAGAGCAAGTCGAAAGGGCGTACGTGGCAGCCACTGATTCTTCAGACCAGGTACTCGGCGAGGGCGAGAGCACCTCCGAGGCATCTGCACCTGCACAGAAGACCGCCAAGAAGACGGCAAAAAAGACAGCCAAGAAGACGGCTAAGAAAACCGCGAAAAAGACTGCGAAGAAGACGGCTAAAAAGACAGCCAAGAAGGCTGCTAAAAAGACGACTCGCAAGTCTGCTCAGAAGGCGACGAAGAAGACCGCCAAGAAGACTGTGCGTAAGTCGGCGGCGAAGAAGGCAACCTCGCCTGAAAGCTCTGAGTCTGCTGAAGAGCTCGCAGAGGATCAGAACGACGAGTTGGATGCCGAAACCAACGACGATGCCGATATCGACTTCGATCCGGACAACGCAGAGTTGGACGAGGACGACGAGTTCGGTGACGACGATGACGACCTCGAGGGCGAAGACTCCGAAGAAGAGGATGACGGCTCATCTGTCTGGGATGAGGATGAGTCCGCAGCCCTGCGTCAGGCTCGTAAGGACGCAGAGCTAACGGCCTCGGCAGACTCTGTCCGCGCCTACCTGAAGCAAATCGGCAAGGTCGCCCTCCTCAACGCAGAGCAGGAGGTTTCCCTGGCCAAGCGCATCGAGGCCGGCCTGTACGCTCAATACCGCATGGATGAGATGGAAAAGGCCCGTGCCGAGGGCGACAAGGCCGCCAAGCTCTCTCCCATGGAGAAGCGCGATATGCGCGCCATCGCCCGTGATGGACGCAAGGCAAAGAATCACCTTCTCGAGGCGAACCTCCGCCTCGTGGTGTCCTTGGCTAAGCGCTACACAGGCCGCGGCATGGCATTCTTGGACCTCATCCAGGAAGGCAACCTGGGCCTGATCCGCGCCGTTGAGAAGTTTGACTACACCAAGGGCTATAAGTTCTCCACTTATGCCACGTGGTGGATTCGCCAGGCCATCACCCGCGCCATGGCGGATCAGGCACGTACCATTCGCATTCCAGTGCACATGGTGGAGGTCATCAACAAGCTGGGCCGTATCCAGCGTGAGCTGTTGCAGGACTTGGGCCGCGAGCCTACCCCTCTGGAGCTGGCGAAGGAAATGGACATCACTGAGGAAAAGGTGCTGGAGATCCAGCAGTATGCCCGCGAGCCTATTTCCTTGGATCAGACAATCGGTGATGAGGGTGACTCCCAGCTCGGTGATTTCATTGAGGATTCTGAGGCAGTCATTGCCGTCGACGCTGTGTCCTTCACTTTGTTGCAGGATCAGCTCCAGGATGTGCTCACTACCCTGTCCGAGCGCGAGGCCGGCGTGGTTCGCCTGCGCTTCGGCCTGACCGATGGCATGCCGCGCACTTTAGACGAAATTGGCCAAGTCTACGGCGTTACCCGCGAGCGTATTCGCCAGATCGAGTCTAAGACCATGTCTAAGCTGCGCCACCCATCGCGTTCCCAGGTGCTGCGCGACTACCTAGACTAAGCAAACTGAAAGAATAAAGCGGCGAGGAGGTTTAGCCCTCCTCGCCGCTTTTCTTTACCCTATGGAGCCGATAGACTCATGGGATTTCTAGCCTTCGATCCCCAACTCAATCGCTGTGGCGATCCGATCGATGACGTCTTTATCGGAAACTTCTCCGCTGATGGTCACCGAAGCGCCCTGGGATACCCCGAGAGACATCAGCATCATTGCAGAATCTGCCTCTGCCGACTCTCCGTGACAGGAGAGGGTTACATCCCCTGCTGCTTCCGCAGCCAACTCTGCAATCCTTGACGCCGGACGGGCATGCAGACCCGCCTCATCGGCCACAGTCACTGTCAGTGAGTACTCACCAGCGTTTGTGTCTGGGTTATCCTCGTCTGCAGACGCAGTGGCTGAGGACTGCTTCGGAAGGAAGACCTCGATGGCGCGTTCCGCGGCTTTGACCACGGCGGCAAGTCCATCACCCTGTTGAGCGGCAGTGGCTGCTGCAATAGTGGCTTCGACAAAGGGGGCATCGACAAACTTCACCGTCTCTTCGTCAAGGAACTCAAGAACGGACTCAACGGTCATCGTGGCCGAGCCTAAGTCACTAAGGACGACCACGCTAAGACCTTGGCCACGTGCATGGCTAACGGCACCTTCGACGAGGTCAAAAGACGTTCCGATGCCGCCTTCCTCCAAACCACCAGCAGGAAGGATGGTCACGTCGGGAGCCATCTGAGCAGCAAGCTCAGTCAGCCCTTCAGCGAGCTTGGCCGAGTGTGATACGAGAACGAGTCCAACGCGGGGCTGTGCCATATTCTATGCTTCCTCCTTGAGGGTTTCGGCGGCGTCGGCAGCCGCAGCGATAAATAGAGCCGAGGATGTAGCCCCCGGATCCTTGTGCCCCGCAGAACGCTCCCCTAGGTAGGAAGCGCGGCCCTTCGTGGCCACCATCGGGATAGTCGCCTCCGCGCCTGCTGCTGCGGCGTCGGCAGCCGCGCGCAGTACCTCAGCGGGACTCTTCGCGGCATCCGCCGCATCACGAGCGGCCCGTGCGGCCGGTGCCCAGGCATCGACCATTGTCTTCTCCCCTTCAGCTGCCTTACCGCGGACGGTGATTCCTTCAAGTGCGGCTTCAATGAGAGCAACCGTCGTGGGCGCATCAATCTCTCCAGGGCCAGCGGCTTTAGCCGCGCGTAGGAAAGCTGTTCCCAGCAGCGGACCAGAGGCTCCACCAACGGTGGACATAAGTGTCTTCGCCGTCAGCTTCAACACATCAGCAACATAAGAAGTCTCCGGTGAGATATCCGAATCCACTTTCTCCACGACGGCGCGGAAACCGCGATCGACGTTTTCACCATGGTCGCTATCCCCAATGGCGCGGTCAAGCTCGATGAGTTCCTCGCGGTGTTCGTGTGCCGCTGCGGCGCAGTTTTTCATCCACGCCTGGGCCCACGCTGTTGACAATGTCGCACTGTTGGTCATATCTACATTCCTTGTCGTAGTGCAGCGGTGTGGCACGGGTCATCAAAAAGCTCGAGGTCTTCCTCGTCCGCGCGCATGACGGTAACGGAGCATCCGGCCATATCTAGGCTGGTAACGAAGTTACCCACGAGGGAGCGCTCGATGCTCACGCCTGCCTCCTGCAGGCGCTGGGCGACGCGACGATAGACCACGTACAGCTCGGACGCCGGGGTGGCTCCCATACCGTTGACGACAACGATAGTGCGCTCCCCCTTGTTCAGTTCAAGATCCGCCAGCACGGGATCGAGCAGGTGGTCCGTGACATCATCGGCAGAAACCAGAGGAATTTCCTTGCGGCCCGGCTCGCCATGGATACCCACGCCGAGTTCGACTTCGTCTTCCCCGAGGCCGAAGGAGGGTTTGCCCACATGGGGCACGGTGCAGGCAGAAAGCGCTGCTCCCATAGTCGCGGTATTCTCCACTACCTTCTTCGCCACAGCAGTTACTGCCGCGAGATCATCTCCGCGTTCAGCTGCGGCACCTGCCAGCTTCTCCACCAACAGCGTTCCGGCAACGCCGCGGCGACCGGCGGTGAAGGTGGAGTCTTCCACCGCAACATCGTCATCGACAACGACCTGGCTGACCTCAATGTCATCGAATTCTGCCAGCTCCGCCGCGGTGTCAAAGTTGAGGACATCGCCGGTGTAGTTCTTGACAATGTAGAGCACCCCCGCCCCAGCGTTCACAGCTTCGGTGGCGGCTTGGATAGCGTCCGGCGTAGGCGACGTGAACATGGCACCTGGCACTGCCGCGTCCAACATGCCATGCCCAACGAAACCCGCATGCAACGGCTCGTGCCCAGATCCACCGCCAGAGACAATGGCAACCTTGCCGTCTTCTTTCCCCTGCTTGCGGGCAACGAAGAGCGGATCGGTGGAGCGAGTGACGATGTCACCGTGGGCTAAAGCAAAGCCCTCCACTGATTCGGCTACTACGTTGTCCGGTAAGTTGATGAGCTTTTTCATCATCCATCTCCTTAGGTTTTCATTGGCCTCGAGCACTCTTTACGGATTGCTGCCGAGCCTACCCGCGCTACCGGATACTGTGCCGAATTCTACTGCGTCCGCGCGCTACCACTTGCGCAGGTAATCTATGCGCTCCTGGAGCTGCTCAGCATTACACAATGCGGTGGGCGGGCCCCCGCAGGCCTTGCGAGCTTCGGTGTGGATGGCGCCGTGTGGACGTCCGGTGCGTTGGGCGGTGATAGACACTACTGTGTTGAGCTCTTTGCGCAACGCGGAAATCTCATCCACCACACCTGGCTGGGAACCGGCGCTGCTTGCCGACGCCTCCGCCCCGCGCTTGGGCGCATGTGGGGTGCCGTAGAGCTTGCGGCGTTGTTCTTCCGCCGCCTCTGCAGCCCGGCGCGCCTTCTCTTCTGCTTCGCGGCGGTCCAGCTCATCGGACTGCTTCTTGCGCAGAAGGTCCTTGACCTGGTCGGCGTCGAGAAGCCCGGGGATGCCGAGGAAATCCTCTTCTTCATCGGTGATGTTGCCCGTGGTGAACTGCGAGCCGTTGTAGAGCAGTCCTGAGAATTCTGCTTCCGCGCCTAAGGATTCATAGGAAGGCTCGAGCATGTCCGGTTCGGACTTCTTCTTATTGGCGTCCTCGAGCAGCTCATCGTCCCAGCCTTCCTTGTCGGGGTTTTTCTCCCCTCCCAGAACGTGGTCGCGTTGCTTCTCCATGTTCTCGGCAAGTCCCAAGAGCACCGGCACGGAAGGAAGAAAGACTGAGGCTGTCTCGCCGGGCATGCGGGAGCGCACGAAGCGGCCGATGGCCTGTGCGAAGAAGAGCGGTGTCGAAGCAGAGGTGGCATACACGCCCACTGCGAGGCGGGGAACGTCGACGCCCTCCGACACCATGCGCACGGCCACCATCCACTCGTCGGTGGATTCAGAGAACTCCGCAATACGCGCCGAGGAGCCTGGGTCATCGGAGAGGATGACAGAGACTGGGGTATTGGAAATCTGCTTGAGGATCTTGGCGTAGGCGCGCGCGGTTGTCGTGTCGGTAGCGAGCACAAGGCCGCCGGCGTCCGGCATGTTGCGGCGCATCTGCATCAGCCGTGTGTGCGCCGCCTGCAAGACGGTGGGGATCCACTCGCCTTTCGGGTCGAGGGCCGTGCGCCAGGCGCGGGCGGTCTGCTCCGGATTGAGAATATCTCCGAGACGGGCCGCATGTTCCTCACCGGCACTATCGCGCCAGCGGGACTCGCCGGAGTAGCTGAGGAAGACGACGGGGCGCACGACACCGTCAGCAAGCGCATCGCCATAGCCATACGTGTGATCAGAGCGGGATACGAGGTGACCTTCCCCATCCTCCTCGTAGCGCACGAAAGGGATCTGCGAGTCATCGGAGCGGAAGGGAGTACCGGTCAGCGCGAGGCGGTGCTCCGCATCATCATAGGCTTCCCGCACACCATCGCCCCAGCTCTTGGCATCACCGGCGTGGTGGATCTCATCGAGGATCACCAGGGTGCGCCGCGCCGAGGCAACCGCGCGGTGCTTGTACGGGTGCATGCCCACCTGCGCATAGGTCACCACGACACCGTCCATCGCGGGGTTGACTCCCGAGGAGTTTGTGAACTTGGGGTCGAGCGCTAGCCCTACGCGGGAGGCGGATTCCGACCACTGCACTTTGAGGTGCTCGGTGGGCACCACCACGATGACACGCTCTACGGTGCGGTCCGCCATGAGCTCTGTGGCCACACGCAGAGCAAAGGTAGTCTTACCTGCGCCTGGCGTTGCCACCGCCATGAAATCCTTCGGCTTGGTGGCTAGGAACTTATCCAAAGCTGCGCGTTGCCACACGCGAAGCGAACCACTATTGGCAAATCTCTGTGCTGGAGTCTGTGTAGACACGGTCAGCGATTATCCCCCTCTAGTTATCCCAACATCCCGCTTCTCTGAAGTTCTCGATCCTTAATGCTTGGCATCGACGCAGGATGAACGTCGATGCACAGCTTAACGGCGGCGCAAGCTCTTATAGACGCGCTCGCAGTCAGGGCACACGGGCGAACCAGGCTTGGCTTGCTTGGTTACCGGGAAGGTCTCTCCGCACAGGGCAACGACGTACTTGCCGTTGACCGCGGAGTCGAGGATCTGGTTCTTCTTCACGTAGTGGAAGAACTTCGGGGTGTCGTCGTTGGTCGACGTATCCTCGCGGACATCAGGGCGCTCAATAGTCTTAGTCGTCGTACTCACGCCCACTATCATGCCGCATCAGTATCGAAGTTGGCGAGTCCTCCAGCTACGCTGATAGGCATGACCCCTTCGAACTCGCGCGATAACACCCGCCATACCCCACGATCGGGGCAGCGGCGCGGACGTCGATTCGGGCGCGAAACGCACCTCATCACCACGGCAAAACTCGCCCCGGGTCAAGACCGGCATCGCCGCGAGATCATCTACTCCATACTGCAGTTTCTGCGCGTTCCCTCCCTCCTGATATCCGGAGCCATGGTTTATGTTTGGCAGTGGTGGATTCCCGCTGCCCTCGTCGTCGCCGTCACCTTCCCTCTCCCCTGGATCGCTGTGGTCATTGGCAATGGCCGGGGTCAAAAGAAAGACAAACGCGAAAAAGCTGTTTATAAACCAGCCCTTGCCCGGCAAATGGCGCAGGCGCAACGTGAGGAACTCACCAGCGGTTCCCACGGTGAACTGCCCGGCGCGCCTGGGCGGCACAATCCCTCGTCAGGAGCAGACGCAAACAGTACTGCAACTGACACAATTGACCACGAAGATTAGAACATCACTGTTTCCCTCCCCGATGCATTTAAGGATTCTCTTGTGAGCACCCAGCAGCCTTCTCCTTTTGGCCCAGCGATGAACCCGGAACACCCCATCGCGGACGTTGCGGCAGAACTTTCCCGAGTCTTTGCGGACGCAGGGTTTAGTGCGGATGGCATCGCAGGCCACCTGGGACCCGAGTTCACCGAAGCCCTGCATCGCGGAGAGCCCGCCGCAGTTGCCCTGGGCGCAAACGGTGATTCCCGCCTGGACCATCTCATCCGTATCTTCTTGCTACATGAACATGTACCAGCCACGCTGCTTTCCGACGTCCTCGGTGCGCGCCTAGCTGCCCAGCTCATTGATTGCGGTGTCGTGTTCAGCGATGAACACGGCACCGCCTACGTGGCTTATGACATTCGACCGCACATCATCGTGGGCAAGAATCGTGTCGTGTTCTCCGATGTTGATGCATCGCTGGTGGATCACGTACCTGGCTCTGAGCATGTGTTGGGAGTAGGCTCGGCCAGCCTGTCTTTGTTGCATTCCACGCCAACGACACCGGTGGAATCAGTGCTAGATTTGGGCACAGGTTCGGGCGTCCAGGTCCTCGGGCAGCTGGATTCTGCGCAACGCATTGTGGCTACCGACGTCCATGAGCGAGCCCTCGAACTCGCCCGCGCCACCGTCCTCGCGGCGGAGGCGGAAGACCGCGTTGAGCTACGCCACGGCTCCTGGTACGAACCGGTTGAGAATGAGCGCTTCGACCGCATTGTGGCTAACCCTCCATTCGTGGTTGGCTTGCCCGAAGTGGGGCATGTCTATCGAGACTCCGGCCTCAACCTGGATGGAGCAAGCGAGCTAGTGGTATCCCAGGCAGTCGAGCATCTCAACCCTGGGGGCACAGCGCACATACTCGCAGCCTGGGTGCATCAAGGCGAAGAATCATGGCAGCAGCGCGTCGCCTCGTGGCTGCCGGATACCGGCGTGGCCGCATGGATCATTCAGCGCGATGTAGCGGACCCAGCGTTATATGTCTCAACCTGGTTGAGCGATGAATCCGTGGATGTTCGCAGCCATGAAGGCCAAGAGCGGTCACGCCGGTGGCTGGAGCACTTCCGTGAAAATGAGGTCACCGGAATCGGGTTTGGTTTCGTGGCCATCCAGCGCATCGGTGAGGACGAGCCCTCGGATATCTTGGCGGAGACCATGGCGCAGCCAGTTATCGATCCGCTCGGCCCTGAAGTGGAAGAGTACTTCGCGCGCGTCGAATGGCTGCGCAACCTGGTGCCGGGTGAATTGGAAACTAAGCATGTGCAGCTGCGCCCCGGGGTGGCCCGTGAAGACGTTGCACTGCCCGATGGAGACCTAGGCATGGGCTTTGAACGCGCGGCGCTGCGGCTCAGCCGCACCGATGGTCCCCGCTGGCAGCACGATGTCGATGAGCATCTCGCTGCCATTGTCGCCGGGCTTAACCCGAATGGTTTGAGCATCGGTGAAACCATCGAGCTCTACGCTGCCGCGCAGGGTTTTGAAGAAGCCGAGTTGGTCAGTGCAGCACTTCCGGCCATCGTGGATCTTATCCGCCATGGGCTTCTCATCCCGACCGAGCTGCTAGCTTTTAGCAACACTGAGTAGCCTCGTTCCTCCGCTACGAGCCACTTTCCTCCTTCAGTCCCCGCAGACTTCTCATCCGAGAAAGAACTCCTCTACAGAAAGGCTGTGTACTTCCCTCCCATGCGTGCTGTTTTAACCCGCGTTTCTGAAGCCTCTGTCACCGTGAACAACGACGTCGTTGGGTCCATTACCTGCCCCGACACCGGCGGCATCCTGGCTCTCATTGGTGTATCGCGAGAGGACGTCGAGGCAGGCGGTGACGCCACCGCTAGCGACGGCCCGACCTTGGAAGAGAAGATGGACACGATGGCGCGCAAGATCGCTGAGCTGCGCATCCTCGAGGGCGAAACCAGCGTGGTCGATAGTGGTGCGCCAGTTCTGGTGGTCAGCCAGTTCACTCTCTACGGACGAACCGCGAAAGGCCGCCGCCCTTCGTGGTCAGATGCTGCCCCAGGAGAAGCCGCGGAGCCGGTGATTCAGGGAATTGTTGCGCGCCTGCGCGACCGCGGAATCACCGTGGAGGAAGGCCGCTTCGGAGCGATGATGCGCGTCTCCTCGGTCAACGAAGGGCCATTCACCGTGCTCGTGGAAGTCTAGATGCGGCGCGCCTCCCCCAAAATGGCCTAAAACCTCCTTCTTCCCGTGGGGTGTTAGAACATTTTTCGTGCCACGGGAACTAACTGCGCTGAAAGCTCGTTGTAGGAGATGAACCAAGCCGCAACTTAGGAGGCATGAGATGGCCACATCATCCGCTGCTAGCGTCCAGGACGAGGACGGACAGGAAGTTGACCGCGGCTCACGCCGTAACCAGACAAATGACAATCCCTCCGCGGACTTGGTCCGCGTTTATCTCAACGGAATCGGCAAAACTGCGCTGCTGAGTGCTGAGGACGAGGTTGAGCTCGCACAGGCCATCGAGGTTGGCCTGTACGCCGAGTACAAGCTCGCCAATGCCGAAAAGCTGACCCGCGCTGAGAAGCGCGACCTGAAGATTTTGGCCCGCGAAGGCAAGAAGGCACGCTCCCACCTCCTGGAGGCGAACCTGCGTCTCGTGGTCTCCCTGGCTAAGCGCTATACCGGCCGTGGCATGCCCCTGCTGGACCTCATCCAGGAAGGTAACTTGGGCCTGATTCGTGCGATGGAGAAGTTTGATTATGCCAAGGGCTTCAAGTTCTCCACATATGCAACGTGGTGGATCCGCCAGGCCATTACCCGCGGCATGGCTGACCAGTCCCGCACTATCCGCCTCCCTGTGCACCTGGTAGAGCAGGTAAATAAGCTTTCCCGCATTAAGCGCGAGATGTACCAGTCCTTGGGCCGCGAGGCCACGAATGAGGAGCTCGCTGAAGAATCCGGAATCGAAGAGTCCAAGATCGAGATGCTGCTGCGCCAGTCCCGCGATCCTGTCTCCTTGGACATGCCAGTCGGCACCGATGAGGAAGCCCCGTTGGGTGACTTCATTGAGGATGCTGAAGCAACGGATGCCGAGACCGCTGTGGTGGCCTCCATGCGCCACTCCGATATCCGCTCCGTGATTGGTTCCCTCGAGGAACGCGAACAGGATGTCATCCGCCTGCGCTATGGCTTGGACGATGGTGTCCCGCGAACCCTCGACCAGATTGGCCGCAAGTTCGGCCTCTCTCGTGAGCGCGTTCGCCAAATCGAGCGTGAGGTTATGGCTAAATTGCGCGAGGGTAACCGTGCGGACCGCCTCCGTGAGTACGCGCTCTAAGCCTTAGCTTCCTTCCCAGCCTTAGCCATCGAGGAATGCCCTTGCTGCCCAGTTGACTTGTGTTGCTGGGCCGCAGAGGACGTTGCTCGGTGGCTTTTGTGTTACCGCACGGTGATCCTCAAGGCTTTTCAATCCCGCCCCACTCCCCCTGCCAGACGCACAGTGCTGCGCGCTCTCAGCTTTCGAAAAATGCGCTATTGTTTAAGATATTCTCTTAATAGACTTCTATTACCGCGCCTAAACCTATGTGGCTACGGACCGCCGACAACGCAGAAAGGTAAGCCCACGTGAGGGACCTAGTTGACACCACGGAAATGTATCTGCGAACCATCTACGAGCTCGAAGAGGAAGGTATCACCCCACTGCGCGCTCGAATTGCAGAGCGTTTAGAGCAGTCCGGACCGACCGTCTCCCAGACCGTGGCCCGGATGGAGCGCGATGGACTTCTCCACGTGCGCACCGACCGCAGCCTTGATCTCACTCAGCAGGGCCGCGAATTAGCTACCAACGTCATGCGCAAACACCGCTTGGCTGAGCGGTTGCTCACGGATGTCCTTGGCTTGGATATCCACAAGGTCCACGACGAGGCCTGCCGGTGGGAACACGTGATGAGCGAAGAGGTGGAAAAGCGAGTCGTCGCGGTGCTGGAGGATTCTTCCCGCTCACCATTCGGCAACCCAATCCCCGGTTTGGCACAGCTGGGTATGGCTCCGGTAGAGCTCGACTTGGGTACCCGCGCCATCGACCTTCCCACGGGCCAAGAAACCGAGGCCACCATCGTGCAAATCAATGAGGTCTTGCAAGCTGATAATTCCACCTTCCACGACCTGTATGCCTGCGGCATCCAGGTTGGCTCGCACGTCACCGTGGTCAATGAGAGCGGGACGATTAGGCTGACAACGACATCAGGGCACACCGTCGAGCTTGTCGACGACCTTGCTCACGCTATCCGCGTCAAGGAGGACTAAACCAATGAAGCTGTTAGTTACCGGCGGAGCCGGCTATGTCGGCAGCGTATGCGCGGCCGTCCTCGTTGAAAAAGGCCATGATGTCACCATCATCGACAATTTCTCCACAGGCAACCGCGAGGCCATCCCGGAGAACGCGCGCCTCGTTGAAGGCGACGTGGCTGATGTCGCTCGTGAGGTATTGTCTGAGGGCGGTTTCGAAGGAGTCTTGCACTTCGCGGCGCGCTCCCTCGTGGGCGAATCTATGGAGGCCCCAGCTGACTATTGGCAGCACAACGTGGTCACTACGCTTACGCTGCTTAACGCCATGCGTGAATTCGAGGTCACCAACCTCGTCTTTTCCTCAACCGCTGCCACCTACGGTGAGCCGGCGCAGGTGCCGATCACGGAGACGATGCCCACCCAGCCGACGAACCCTTATGGCGCATCGAAGCTTGCCATCGACTACATGATTACCTCTTATGCCAAGGCCTATGGCTTGGGGGCGACTTCCCTGCGCTACTTCAACGTCGCTGGCGCCTATGGTGATATCGGAGAGAACCGCGAGGTGGAAACCCACCTCATTCCGCTTGTCCTGCAGGTAGCGCTGGGACATCGCGAGAAGATTTTCATCTTTGGCGATGACTACGACACCGCCGATGGCACCGCAGTGCGCGATTACATCCACATTCGTGACTTGGCCGAAGCCCATGTGTTGGCGCTGGAGAGCAATGCCACTGGCACCCACCGCATCTATAACCTCGGCTCCGGGGACGGCTACTCGGTCAAGCAGGTTATTGAGGCCTGCCGCGAAATCACTGGACACCCCATCCCAGCAGAGCTTGCGCCGCGCCGCGCTGGTGACCCTGCGACGCTCGTGGCTTCCTCAGACAAGATTAAATCCGAGCTCGGATGGAACCCGAGCCGCACCGACCTGAAGACCATCGTCACGGATGCTTGGAACTTCACCCGGCAGCTCGGCGAGCGGGCCCATTCCGCTCGGCGCTAAGCGTCTTTTCTGCAGGCTCCTCCCCTAGGGCGTTGTCATAAGCCTTGAGTGCCCCTGTATGAATCGAATCTCGTATCTTTTCGTGCAGGCCATGGCGGTACGCTTGGCACAGCAGCGCGCCGAGGCGGTGGCTGGGAAACTCCTCCGTGACAAGTTGCAATGCTGGCCCGGCGAGGATATCCCACTCCTGCTCCAACTGCGCTAATGCGAAAAGGGTCAGTGCATTCGCCCGCAGCTCCCCGCTGAATGTGCGGGCCGCTGCGAGGAGAAGGTCCGCCCCAGATTCGCCTGCCTTCGCGCAAATATCTACCACGAGGTCACGCGTCCACGTTGTCGCTAACCACACTGCGCAAGATTCCAGTAGCTTGCTATCCTGTTCTGCTTCTTCCACGGATGCGACTTGTTCAAGCGCCCACTGGGCATCCTCAAGAAAGTGATCCAGCAGGTCTGTGCGCTTCTTTCCTTGTGCCACAGCCACCTGCTCGCGATATCGCGTCGCCGCATCGCGAGCTTGCTGCGCTAAGACTTCTGCTTCCTCGGCGTCGAGGTAGCTATTCCCAGGTGCAAAGACCGCAAAGAAATCCTCCCTGTTTAGCTCAGGTACCACATTGTGGTCGACGCAAGAGCGCATCGAGGGGGCGTCGGTTAGCGCCGGTATAGTCCCTTCAACCCACTTCTTCATCGGCCCGCTACCGTCCGCATTGACGGTTCCATGCAGCAAGATATAGGGC
Source organism: Corynebacterium sp. HMSC074C01 (assembly GCF_001814605.1). Classification (NCBI taxonomy): domain Bacteria; kingdom Bacillati; phylum Actinomycetota; class Actinomycetes; order Mycobacteriales; family Corynebacteriaceae; genus Corynebacterium; species Corynebacterium sp. HMSC074C01. The sequence continues at coordinate 128,594 of NZ_KV817280.1, forward strand.
TCATTCTGGGTGATTTCCTGGGCATACCACGCGGCGTCGATCTCCACTCCATCCTCAGCGCGGTCCAGGCCATAAAGCCAGTGGGACACTGCCCGCAGTTGGGTAAGAGGCTGCTTCGAGATGAGGAAGGCAAAGACACCTTCGCGGGCATGCTCCGCTAGGAGCGGTGCGATGTCTGTGATTGCTCCTTGGGCATCCGTGATATCGACGCGAGCGAGCGGCCCCATGGCTGGGCCGCGTGGAGTGGTGTCGATGGCCATAAACACCACCGATTCGGTGGGATAGAAACCTAGGAGCCCGGGGATGTTAGCGAGGAGATGACCTGGAGTTGTTATCGGTGGCATACGGTCTGTGTGCGTTGAAAAAGTGTTCATGCCTTGTAGCCTGAACCACCTGCAGTAGCCACCGCTAGGGATACCCCGGCGCGCACGGAATATCTGTGGATAACAAGTCCGGGCTGTCACTCAATCCTTGGGAATCCACTGGGTTATCCACACCAGGGCAAAGGCCAGCCTGGAAGAAGTAGTGACTGTATGGCATGCTTGTACGATCATTACCAGTTCCCGCAGACAGTTCTGCATAGGCAGGCTGCCGGGTATGTGTTCTCCTTGGAGCACCATTTCAGCTGGGAATAGGCAACAAGCCTTAAGCGTTGCATGACACAGAACGCTGAAGAAGTCCGTACGCTCGTTAAGAAGCGCACGATGAGAAGGAGGAGTCACTACCATGCAGGAAGAACAGCGCCGCATGTATGAACTGGAGTATCCCGCTCCAGTGGTCAAGGATGATTCGACTCCAGACAACGGCCCCACGATGATCGTTGCTATGAACGGTTATGCCGACGCCGGACAGGCCGTCGAAGCCAGTGCCGATCACCTCAAGGCCGCTTTAGAAAACCGCCAGCTGGCCTCGTTTAACAATGATGAGCTCATTGATTACCGCTCGCGCCGCCCCGCCGTCACCATCGATCATGACCGCACGATGGAGATTGAGAACACTGACTTAGGTATCAAGGTGCTGCGGGATAACTCTGGCACTCCATTCTTGCTTCTTTCGGGCCCTGAACCGGACTTGCGGTGGGAGGCCTTTACGGATGCGGTGGTGAACTTGGTCGAAAAATTCGATATCAAGAACACCATCATGCTCTACTCGGCCCCCATGCCGGTGCCACACACCCGCCCCACTGTAGTAACGGCGCACGGCAATTCCCCGGAGCTCCTTAACTCAATGGTGCGCATGGAATCCACCATGATGGTCCCCGGCGCCGCCGCCCTGTATATCGAGCGAGCTTTGGACAAGAAGGGCCGCCGCGTCGCCGGGTACACCGCTCATGTTCCGCATTACCTGGCCGCCTCCCCGTACCCGTCGGCCACGCTGCGTCTTTTGGATTCGGTGGCGAGCGCAGCTGGCCTCAACATCCCACTGGGCAGCTTGGAAGCAGACGTGACTCGCGTTAACCAGCAGTTGGAGGAGCAGGTTACCAACTCTGAGGAAATTGCAGGCGTGGTCCACCAGCTGGAGGAGCAATATGACGCTTACATGGAGCGCTACCGCTCCCGCCACCCGCAGGCCATTATGCCGGGCGAAGAGCATATGCCTACTGGTGAGGAAATCGGAGCAGACTTCGAAGCTTTCCTCGCGGGCCTCGACGACAACCCGGATATCCTCTCCGAAGAGATCGATGACCGCGAAGACAACTACGGGCGGGAGCAAGGCCCCGGCTCGGATATGGATGATGACGTCTAATCGCGGTTAGGTATACCGCACGAACACAAGCACCGAGAACAGCCCTCCGGGGGACTCTAGGGCGGAGGCCTAGTCCGCGGTGCTTTTCGCCTAAGGTGGGACGGGTGAACCTTTCTCAGATGTTGCCCGATCTCGCCGAAGTCCCCGAGTCGATGGTTGATGAGGCCATCTGGGACACATTTTTGTCCTGGACTTCTGGCCGTGGTATTTCGCTTTACCCAGCGCAGGAAGAAGCCTCCCTCGGCATTCTTGCCGGGGATAACGTCATCCTGGCAACTCCCACTGGTTCCGGCAAATCCATGGTGGCCAACGCCGCCCACTTCATTGCTTTGGCGCGCGGCCAGCGCAGCTTCTACACCGCACCCATCAAGGCCTTGGTGAGCGAAAAATTCTTCGCGCTCTGCGAGATTTTCGGCCCCGAGAACGTCGGCATGATGACCGGTGATGCCACGGTCAACGGCTCCGCTCCCATCATCGCCGCGACGGCTGAGATTGTGGCCAATATTGCGCTGCGTGATGGCGCGGAAGCCGCCATTGATCAGGTAATCATGGATGAGTTCCATTACTACTCCGAGCCTGATCGCGGCTGGGCCTGGCAGGTTCCGCTGTTGGAGCTACCGAAGGCCCAATTCTTGCTCATGTCCGCCACCTTGGGCGATACCGCCTGGCTGGAGAAGGATTTGACGGAGCGTACCGGCCGTACGACGACTCTGGTAGCGGGAACAACTCGCCCAGTGCCCCTCGACTTCTCTTATGTCTTTTCCGCGGTCCACGAAACCATCGAAGAATTGCTCGCCGATGGCAAGGCCCCTGTCTATGTCGTCCACTTCTCCCAGCGCGAGGCCTCAGAGCGCGCGCAGGCGTTGACTTCCCTGTCGAAGATCATCACCCCGGAGGAGAAGGAGGCCATTGCAGCTGAGCTCGCGGGCTTCCGCTTCACCACGACGTTTGGCAAAGACCTCTCTAAGCTTCTGCGTAAGGGAATCGGTGTGCACCACGCTGGTATGTTGCCGAAATATCGGCGCTTGGTTGAGCGCCTGGCCCAGAAGGGCCTTCTCAAGATTATTTGCGGCACCGATACTTTGGGCGTGGGCATCAACGTCCCCATTCGCACAGTCCTGATGACCGGCCTTGCCAAATATGATGGAACCCGCCAGCGCATTCTGAAGTCTCGCGAGTTTCACCAGATTGCCGGCCGCGCTGGCCGCGCCGGTTATGACACGGAAGGCACCGTCGTCGTGCAGGCGCCGGAGTATGAGATTGAGAACGCCAAGGCGCGGCGCCGTGTGGGCGATGACCCAGCAAGGCTCAAGAAGCTGAAAAAGAAGTCTGCGCGCGACGGTGAAGTGTCGTGGTCGGAACAGACTTACGCACGGCTTATCGACGCCGAACCGGAGCAACTAACGTCCCAATTCCGAGTGTCCAATTCCATGTTGCTCAACGTGCTCGCCCGGCACGGCAACGGCTACGAGCATCTCAAGCACCTGCTGCGCACCAGCCACAACACGCGTGCCCGCCAGAACGAGGACATCCTGACGGCATTGAGTCTGTTCCGGGGACTTCTCAATTCGGGCGTGGTGCAAAAGTCTACGAAGGGGCTCGATATCTACGGCCGTCCCTACCACGTCGTGCGAGAGATGCCGCGCGATTTCGCCCTCAACCAGCCTTTAGGGCCCTTCGCGCTGGCAGCGCTCACCCTGCTGGATCCCGAGTCCGAGACCTATGCCCTCGATGTCATCTCCGTGTTCGAGGCGGTACTTGATGATCCTCGCCAGGTTCTCATCGCACAGCAAAAGCAGCGACGCGGCGAGGAAATCGCAGCACTCAAGGCGGAGGGCGTGGACTATACCGAGCGCATGGCCATCGTGGAAGACATCACGTGGCCAAAGCCTCTGGAAGAGCTCCTCGAGCAGTCCTATGAGACCTTCTGCCAGACCAACCCATGGGCGAAGGAGTTCGAGCTGCGGCCTAAGTCTGTAGTGCGCGACATGCTGGAGAGCGCCATGACTTTTTCCGATCTCGTCGCCACCTACGGTCTGGCCCGCTCGGAAGGCGTCATTTTGCGCTACCTGACCGATGCCTGGCGCACGCTCAAGCAGTCCATTCCTGCGGAGTTCCTCACAGAGGAACTCGAGGACATTATCGTCTGGCTCGGGGAGCTTATCCGCCAAGTCGATTCTTCGCTTGTCGACGAGTGGGCTGAGATGGCTGGCGAGGACTCCCCCATTTCCCAGGAAGATTTGGACCGCGAGTTGGCCTTCGGAGTCGAGGATCCCACCGCCTTGACCGCGAATCAGCGGGCTTTCAGCATCATGGTGCGCAACTACTTCTTCCGCCTTGCCCAACTCTTTGCGTTGGAGAAGGAAGAGCGCTTGGCAGACCTGTTGGACTACTTGGAGGAGATTCCTGACTTTAGCCGTGCCCTCGATGACTACTTCGATGACTACGATGACATTGACACTGGGCCAGCGGCTAGGGGCCAGGAATACTTCCTCCTGGACAAGGGCGACGCAGGTTCGGGCGCTCGTGGCGTTGGCGGCTCGCGGTCGTGGACCGTGCGTCAGATCCTTAAGGACCCAGAGGGTGATAATTCCTATCAGCTCGTTGGCACCGTAGATCTCGATGCCTCCGATGAAGCCGGGGAGGTACGGCTATCCGAGCTGCGCGTGGAGTACTAGGGCGCATAAGCAGGGACTATTAATACCCCCCTTTCTGAATTAATACTTTCTACACACCGCATATTATGCGTATGATTGGGGAATGAGTACGCCACAGCAGATAGACGAACGCGAGCTTTCCCCTATCCCTCACGCCAGCGCAGCGCCTGCGGCCGAGCGCCTCACCCCCGGCTCCTTCACCATGAAGGTCCTCAACGGCATCTCCATCGCCGTCGTTGTGTCGCTCGTCCCACAAGCACTGCTCGGTGAATTAGCCAAGGCGCTACTCCCCTTGTGGTCCGGCGCAGCCACCGTCATTGCACTGACGGGCTTAGCCGCAAGCCTCTTGCCGGTAATGATTGGTGTCCTCGTGGGCATCGAATTCAAGATGACCCCCATCCAGACTGCTGCGGTCGGCATTGCTTCCTTCTGCGGCTCAGGCGTGGCCACTGTTAATCCCGAAGGCGGTTTCTTCCTCAAAGGCACCGGTCTTGTTATCAACTCAGGCCTTACCGCAGCCATAGCAGTGGGATTATTGCTCTTTATCGGCGACAGGCTGAAAAATTACTCTATTTTGTTGCTATCCACCATCGTGACGCTGGTGGCGGGCACCATCGGTTGGGCTGTCACCTTCCCCATCGTCAAGGTCTTCACTCTTTGGCTGGGCAACTTGGTCAATGGGGCAACTACTTTGCAGCCGGTTCTCATGGGTGTTGTCCTCGCCGTCCTTTTCGCCATCATGATTGTCTCTCCAGTCTCCACAGTCGGCATTGCCACTGCCATCTTCATTGACGGCATCGCCTCCGGTACCGCGAACCTGGGCGCCGTCGCCGCTGGGTTCACACTCCTCGTTGCCGGCTGGCGCGTCAACGGCTTCGCCACCTCTATCCTGCATGTTTTGGGTTCCCCGAAGGTGCAAATGGCCAACATGCTATCCAAGCCAGTCACCTTCCTGCCCGTGATATGCTCCGCTGCCGTGCTGGGCGGCGTCGGTGGCGCTTTAGGAATCTCCGGCACCCCTATCTCTGCTGGCTTTGGCATCTCCGGCCTCATGGGCCCACTGGCAGCCCTCAATTACGAAGGCTGGGGTTGGAGCGCCAGCAACGTGATGATTATTACCTTCGTTTATGTCATCCTTCCCCTCGCCCTTGCGCTGCTCTTTTGCTGGCTCTTTGAAAAGGTTCTGCACCTGACTAGGGCTGAGTACTTTTCTCTCGACTTTAAGTAGGTATCCGGGGAGTACAGTGGGGACCGCTATGAACGAACAGAACACCCCGCCCACCGGCATCCGCCTCGCAGGCGTTCATTTTGAGACGCACGAAGACGCCGTCACCGTGCATTGGCTCCTTGGAGGAATGCCCCACCACCGTGACGTCGTGTTCACCCTGCACACCCTCGATCTGGAGCTCACCGCTCACTTCGAACAAGAGCAGCTCACGTCGATGGAAATCTCTTCCTTCGGCGAGGACACCAGGGACGCCCACCGTCGGGTTGATTACCCCTACGAGTACACCCCGGAAGAGTTGACTGTTACCCTCCCCACCGCTCATTTCAACCTCTCGGAAGAAGTGTTTACCATGGCTCTTTCCGTGGACGGTGCGGCATGCGGTGAATGGACCGGCACTATAATCTAAGCCTTCACTCTCTGCATTCAGCTAAGCCTACACACGCTTTACAAGGCCCTGACCAGCGGCGATACTGGAACATAAGAAGTTCTCTAGACAACTGCGAAAGCACTAGAGAGCCACGCATATTCTGGTATCCAAGGAGCTGGCAATGCCACAACATATCAGCGAACCCCACGGAGCCTCACACAACGCTCGTCTGAACTCTCTTCGCGCAGGTGTACTTGGGGCTAACGACGGCATCGTCTCCGTCGCGGCACTTCTACTTGGCGTCGTTGGTTCTGGGGCGTCGGCAAGCGCCATCCTCACCGCCGGCCTAGCCGCAACGGTGTCGGGCGCTGCCTCCATGGCACTCGGAGAATATGTCTCTGTTTCGGCACAACGCGACTCCGAGCGCATGATGATAGACAAGGAGACCCGCGAGCTGGCAGATCTCCCCGAGCAAGAGCATGCCGAGCTCGTTTCTATGCTCGCCAGCTACGGCATGCATACCGAAACCGCGGATACTGCCGCCCGCGAGATCGCTGCCGAAGATAGACTTCTCGAGGCACACCTTCGACTGGAGATGGGCATTGATGGCGAAGACCTGACAAATCCTTGGCACGCCGCGTTGTGGTCGGCCGTATCCTTCCTTGCCGGCGCCGCACTCCCCCTGTTATCAATCTTCCTCGCACCCATGAGCATGGCTGCAGCAACAGTCGCCATTGTTACCCTGATCGCCCTGGCAATCACGGGCTACGTTTCGGCACGCCTCGCTGACACGGATGCCGCGCGCTCCGTCTGCCGCCTGGTTATCGGTGGTGCGCTCGGCTTAGCCATCACCTATGGCATCGGCGTAGCCTTCGGCGGGGTCATCGGCTAGCCCATGCTAGGACACTTTCCTCTGCCCCAGGTCCGGGCCCAAGCCGACAATGCACAAAGTCCCACTCACCGCAGTGCGAGCGGTGAGTGGGACTGCTTAACTGCGCTTGGGAAAGCGCACTGAGTCATTTACTCAGCGGAGCGTACGGCTTCGGCCTGGAGCGCTTGTGCAACGGCCTCAACCACACCAGCGACCTTGATGCCTTCCCAAATCTGCTCCTTGGTCACGCCTTCCTCGAGGAGAGTATTAGCGTGTGCGGACAGGCAGTGCTCGCAGCCGTTGATGGCGGAGACGACGGTGCTCCACAGCTCGAACGTAGCCTTGTCTACGCCAGGCTTAGCAATGATATTCATGCGCAGACCAAACTTGACCTGGGCAAAATCATCACCCAACCAGCTCTTTGCGCGGTAGGCCACGTTGTTCATAGCCATCACCGTGGCGGAGCCGAGAGCTGCGTCAATTGCCTCCTCGCTGAGGTGCTCGCGAGCTTCCTCAAGAATCTCCGACAGCACCAGGTCATTGCGGGTCGCAGCGGCGGCAGCAACCAAGCTGCCCCACAGCTGCTCCTCATTCAGCTCGGTGCTACGCGTAAGGGAACCAATGTTGAGCTTCTGATCCTTGGCATATGCCGGAAGCGCGGACTTCAGATTTTCGATGGACACTGATCTAACTCCTTTAAGGTTGGGCGGTTGTGCTTAGTGCTGTTTTACAGAGCGGACTTAACAACCTCGAGCTTGTCGATGTTCTTGGTCGGGTCATTAGCCTCCCAGTTGCAGGCACAGACCTCTTCAGACTGCAGGGCGTCCAGCACGCGCAGAACTTCATCTACGTTGCGGCCGACAGCATCCGGAGTCACGGACACGAACTGGATAACACCGTCCGGGTCGATGATGAAGGTAGCGCGGTCAGCAACACCGTCGGCGTTTTCCACACCGAGGGCACGGATCAGGTCGTGGCGAATATCAGAGAACATCGGGAACGGAACTTCCTTCAGCTCCGGATGGGTTGCACGCCAGTTGAAGTGCGCGAACTCGTTATCGGTGGAGCCGCCAAGAACCTGGGTATCGCGGTCCAGGAATTCCTCGTTCAGCTTGCCAAAGGCCGCAATTTCAGTCGGGCAGACGAAGGTGAAGTCCTTCGGGTAGAAGAACACGACCTTCCACATTCCCTGGTACTTGTCCAGAGATACCTGCTCGAAGTAGTCCTCCGGCTGGTTAGCGTTGACGTCGTGGAGGTCGCCACCCTTCAGCGCGGTCAGCTCGAACTCCGGGAACTTCTCACCAACGGTCAAGATAGGCATAGAAGACTCATCTCCTTCAATAGTCACAACAATGCACAAAAGTGATGCAAATCTCTACGACCGCACACCACTTTGCCTTTTGGCTGGTACGCAGTCGCTCGCTTGTTAAGTATGCCACGGAAGGCTTGGCACGTCAATAGGCTCCACGAATTAGAGATGTTAGAGTTATAGGCATGAACAATAAGGAGTATCGCCCAACCCTCGCCCAGTTGCGCACCTTCGTCACGATTGCGGAAAACAAGCACTTTGGAACCGCAGCCGCCAAACTCGATATCTCCCAACCTTCGCTCTCCCAGGCCCTCGTCGCACTCGAGCAAGGTTTGGGAGTACAGCTGATCGAACGCTCGACCCGCAAGGTCATCGTGACGTCCACAGGTGAAGCGCTACTGCCTTATGCCAAGGCAGCACTCGAAGCTTCCGATGCTTTCCTCAGCCAAGCGCGCGGCGCTAGCGGCACGCTTACCGGCCCCCTCACTATCGGCATCATCCCCACCATCGCGCCCTATATTTTGCCGGGACTGCTGCAGTCCATCAGCGCAACCTATCCCGATTTAGAACCCCGCTTCGTCGAGGAACAGACCCAGCACCTGCTGGACAAGCTGCGCGAGGGCAACCTGGACCTGGCCATTGTTGCTCTGCCCACCGAAGCCCCCGGAATGGTGGAGATTCCTCTCTACAGCGAGGCCTTCACCGCAGTCACCCCGGCAGAGCACCCACTTGCGGGTCGAAAGGATCTCACGCTCGAGGATCTAGGGCACCTTGATCTGCTCCTGCTTGACGACGGCCACTGTCTCCGCGACCAAGTCCTCGACCTGTGCCGCCGCGCGAAGGTCAATCCCTCCGAAGCCACCAATGCCGTCACTCGAGCCTCATCGCTGACTACTATCTTGCAGCTGGTCATGGGAAACCTCGGCGCCACTCTCGTCCCCGAGTCCGCCCTGGCAACGGAATGCCAGAATCCGCGGCTCTCCGTCGCACACTTTGCCCCTTCTGTCACGGCGGAGCGGCACGTGGGGCTTGTCTTCCGCTCTTCCGCTGCCCGTGCCGATGAGTTCAGCGCTTTCGGGACCTTGGTCACCGCTGCCTTCCACGACGCCGCGGAGCGTTCCCGGACACTTTTCACGGCCTCCTAACTGTTCCCCAGCTCCAGCATCAGAGCTAAAGAAGACGACAACGCCGCCCCTAACTCACCTCATGAAGTCAGGGGCGGCGTTGCATATCGATTCGACAGCTTAAGCCTTAGGCTGCAGGAGCATAGCGACCCTGGCACTGGCGGCACAGGTGTGCGGTTGCCAGCTGCAGTGCCGGCGCGATGATGATCAGTGCCAAGCCCAGGGTGATGAGGGAGGCGAAAGCCATCAGACCGGACAGGACAATGAACAGCAAGATGTGACCGTAGTTTTCCTTGCCCAGCTTCAGACCCTGGGAGAAAGCCTCACCAACGGAGGAGCTATCGGCTGCCAACCACGGCATGAGAGTGAAGAAGGGCTGAATGAACAGCGCAATCAGCATGACGATGATGACTCCGCCGAAGATAGAGCCAACGAGTGCAAAAATATCATTTTCACTGAGCTGCTCTGGGTTCTGGAGGTCCACACCTGCCACACCACCGAGGCCCACCATAAGCAGGCCGACGATGACAATCACCAAGACAATCGCACCAAGAATGCCCAAGACGATGTTCACCACGAGCGGCGGTACCCAGCGAACACCCTGGAACAGGGTGCCCCATGTGGGGCTCGGCTTGTCGATTTCACGGTAGGCCAAACGATAAACAACCAGAGCAATGACAAAGGACAGGATGGACACCGCGAAGGAGAAGAGGTCCAACATAATGGAGGTCTCCGCCCCATCGGCGTTCTGCGCACCAACGCTGATTCCAATTTGTGGAACAAACTGAATAGCAAACACGACGACGGCGCCCAGCACCCACAAAAGTGCGTTACTGAGCGCGGCTTTGAAGCCCCACTTGATAGCTTCGATAGCGCTGACCGGACCGGTGTAGGCCGGGCCGGCGCCTGGGCCTGGGCCGGCGTAGCTGGAATCGCTTCCATAGCCCGCGCCGGCATAGCCCGGCTGGCCGGCTTCGTACCCGCCATAGGCCTGGGAGCCGTAGGCGCCGCCGCCATAATTGCCGTAGCTGCTGGATTGGCCGAAACCGGCCTGATCTTCTGGGTGAGAAGTGGGCTCGTATTTGGGAAGCCCGCCGTTATTTCCGGAGGAGTCGCCGGAGCTATGAGCCGGGTTGCTGCCAAAGCCTCTGTTGGAGCCGTTATCCTCCGGCTTCGATTCAAAAGGATTAGTCATAATTCATACCCTTCATTGATTAGTGTTCACGCAATAAACACAAGGGTACCAATATCTCCACCTCGACCTGTGAGCGAATAGCCTTCCGAGTAGACTTTTAGGTCGATTATGACTGCTACTCGCGAAGACCTTTACGGCGCTCTCACTTCGGTTTCCTTGAGTGATGAGCGCGCTTTCCGCCGTCGCCTGCGCAAGGCCCGCTCCCCCAAGGCCCTGGATGCCATTGGAGCCGATATCGCAGCCGCCCAAGACAAGGTGCGCACCATCGATGCACATGTGCCACCCATTACCTACGCCGAACAGCTTCCCGTCACTGGGCGCCGCGATGATATCGCCGAAGCTATCGATAATAATCAGGTAGTCATCATCGCCGGTGAGACTGGTTCGGGAAAGACCACCCAGATTCCCAAAATCTGTTTGGAGCTCGGCCGCGGGCGCCGAGGGCTCATTGGGCACACTCAGCCACGCCGTTTGGCAGCGCGCACGGTTGCTGAGCGCATTGCAGAAGAGCTTGACCAGCCCATCGGGGACTCAGTCGGCTATGCCATCCGCTTCGATGACCGAGTCTCCTCCACCACCGCTGTGAAACTCATGACGGACGGTATCTTGCTGGCAGAAATGCAGCGTGACCGCTTCCTCAACGCCTATGACACGATCATCATCGATGAGGCACACGAGCGTTCGCTCAACATTGACTTCCTTCTCGGGTACCTCAAAAGGCTGCTGCCCAAACGCCCAGACCTGAAGGTGATCATCACCTCCGCCACGATTGACCCGGAGCGCTTTGCCAAGCACTTCGCTGACGCAAACGGTACGCCAGCGCCGATCATCGAGGTCTCCGGGCGTACCTACCCCGTGGAGATCCGCTACCGCCCGCTCGAGGTCGAATCAGGTGGAAAGACCATCGACCTCGATCCCTTGGACGCCCTCTGCGAAGCCATCGAAGAACTCATGACCGAAGGCGAAGGAGACATTCTGTGCTTCTTCCCGGGCGAGCGCGATATCCGCGACGCCATGGAAGCCATCGAAGGGCGCCATTGGCGCAACGTGGAGGTCACTCCGCTCTTCGGACGCCTGTCCAACCAGGAACAACATCGTGTCTTCCGCTCACACCGCGGTCGCCGCATCGTGCTCTCCACCAACATTGCTGAGACCTCATTGACGGTGCCTGGCATTCGCTACGTCGTCGACACGGGCACCGCGCGCATCTCGCGCTATTCCACTCGCACCAAGGTGCAGAGACTGCCCATTGAGCCGATCTCCCAAGCAAGCGCTAACCAGCGCTCAGGCCGGTGTGGTCGCGTTGCCGATGGCATTGCCATCCGCCTCTACAGTGAACAGGACTTCCTCTCCCGGCCGGAATTCACCGACCCTGAGATCCTGCGCACCAACCTGGCCAGCGTCATCCTGCAAATGATCTCGCTGCGCCTCGGTGATATCGCTGACTTCCCCTTTGTGCAATCCCCCGAACCGAAGGCCGTGCGCGATGGCCTGCTCCTCCTCCACGAATTGGGCGCACTCGAGGGCAAAGAAAAAGATGGGCTGCCGGTCCTGACACGCATCGGGCGAGATCTCGCCCGCATCCCCGTGGATCCGCGCATGGCCCGCATGCTCGTTGAAGCCAACACCTCCGGATGCCTCCACGACGTCATGGTCATCGTTGCCGCAATGACCATCCAGGATGTGCGTGAGCGGCCTACCGACAAGCAAGCGCAGGCTGACCAGGCCCATGCTCGTTTTAAAGACAAGACTTCAGACTTTATGGCAATGCTCAACCTGTGGGACTTTGTCCAAGAAGCCCGCGAGGAGATGAGCGGCAATGCTTTCCGCAAACGGATGAAGGCCGATTTCCTGCACTATATGCGCATCCGCGAGTGGTTCGACCTGGTGCGGCAGCTGCGGGACGTCGCCAAGCAGCTCGGTTGGAACGCTCAAGAGGGCACCGAGCGGCGCCCCGATGACATCCACATGTCGTTGCTCTCTGGCCTGTTGTCCAATATCGGCGCACGTGACGGTAACTCCAAGGAGTTCATTGGCGCACGCAATACCCGCTTCCTGGTTTTCCCGGGATCAGCGCTTGCGAAGAAACCACCGGAGTTCCTCATGGCAGCCGAGCTGGTGGAAACCTCGCGACTGTGGGCACGCGATGTTGCCGCCATCGACCCGGCCTGGGTGGAAAAACTGGCGAAGGATCTGTTGAAACACAACTATTCCGATCCAACATGGTCACGCAAGCGCGGCTCAGCGGTAGTTACCCAACGCTCGACGTTGTACGGTGTCACCGTGGTCGCGGACCGTACGGTGCCCTACCACCGCGTCGATCCTGCGGCGGCACGCGACATGTTCATTCGCAATGCGCTTGTCGACGGCGAATGGACCACCCACCATCACTTCTTCCACGACAACAAGCGCAAGCTTGCCGAGGCCTCCGAATATGAGGAGAAGGCCCGTCGGCGCGGGCTCGTGGTGGATGAAGACACACTCTTCGACTTCTACGACCAGCGAATCCCCGAATCTGTCACCACTGCTCGGCATTTCGATTCTTGGTGGAAGAAGCAGAAGAACAAGCACTCTTTGGACTTCGACCCAGAAGCGCTCCTGGAAGAGGACCACGCTGTTACAGAGGAGGCTTTCCCCGACCGCTGGCTGAAGGGAAGCATCGATTACGACCTCTCCTATAAATTTGAACCCGGTGACCCCCTCGACGGTGTCACGCTGATGGTTCCCGTCCCGCTCCTCGCGGGCTTGGACTCCGAGGGCTTCGACTGGCTCGTACCCGGCCTGCGACTGGAGCTGGTGACAGAGCTGATTCGCTCACTCCCAAAGGCTCTTCGCCGCACTGTGGTACCAGCACCCGAATTTGCTGAGCGAGCGCTGCCCAAGCTTGTGCCCTATGAAGGCGGGCTTTGTGAACAGCTTGCGGCCGTGCTGCAGGACATGGGCGGCCAAGGCATCAACGCCGGCGATTTCCGCCCGGATCAACTCCCACCCCACCTGCGGATGAACTATGCCGCAGTGGATAAGCGGGGCAAGGTTATTGATTCCGACCGCAATCTGCAGGCTTTGGTCCAACGCCAGGCCGGGCATATTTCTTCCTCCGTCTCGCGTGTTGGCCGGGCAGCTGAGTCCACTTCCGTCAAGGAATGGTCAAAGGACACGCTTGGTGCTATCGATGAAGAGGTGACCACTGTCGTTGATGGGCACGAGGTCACCGCCTATCCGGCACTCGTAGCCACGAAGGAAGGTGTCGCGCTCAAGGTCCACCCGACAAAAGCGGCTGCCGACGCCTCCATGATCACTGCCACCCTCACCTTGTTGCTTCGGGAAATCTCCGTGAATACGCAACAAATGGTCAAGGGGCTGCCCCTACAGCAGCGGGTAGCTGTCGACTCCTACCCACACGGCGGGGCCAAAGGGTTGGTCAACGATGCACGAGTCGCCGCGGTGCGCGACATCATGATGGACAAGGGCGGGCCTGTAAGAACCCCTGAGGAATTTACCGGCTTGCTGAACGCTGTCAAGCCTGAGGTTCCGGGCCGTGTGCGTCAGGCCGTGGTGGCTATTGCCCCAGGGTTGGCGGAGTACTCCAACCTCAACGCTGAGCTGAAGCACTGGGAGGGGCCGGCAATCGATGATATTCGCGCCCAGCTCGACTTCCTCTTGCCGCCGCACGCCATCACCGTTCATGGGATCCAACACCTGCGCCACCTGCCGCGCTATATCCAGGCTGCACGTATCAGGCTTGATGATATGAACCTGGACCCAGATCGTGACGCTGACCGCCAGGCAGATGTCGACGAGGCCAAGGCATACCTCAATAATCGTTTGCGTTCCTTGCCCGCAGGCCGCGAGAAGACTCGTGAGGTTAAGGAGATCTTGTGGATGATTGAGGAGTTGCGCGTATCGCTCTTCGCACAACGCCTAGGAACCGCTCATGCGGTGTCTGTTCGGAGAATTCAAAAGGCCGCAGATAAATTGCGTTAGAAGCTATCGCGGTCACGCCGCCGCATCAGGCGGATTTCCGATTCAAAATCGTCTGCGCTTTCGAAGGACTTATACACGGAGGCAAAGCGCAGGTAGGCAACCTCATCGAGATCGCGGAGAGGCTCCAAGATGGCTAGGCCAATGTCGTTGGCATTGACTTGGGAGGAACCGTGACTGCGCACGGTCTCCTCGACTTCTTGCGCGAGCTTCTTCAGAGCGTCATCGCTTACATCACGCCCTTGGCACGCGCGTTTGACGCCGCGAATCAGCTTGTCGCGACTGAAGGGCTCAGCCAAGCCATTACGCTTGACTACCGACAGGACCGCTTTCTCAATGGTGGTAAAACGGCCTTTACATGCAGCACATTCGCGACGCCGCCGGATTGAGGTTCCACTATCAATCACACGCGAATCGATGACTCGTGACTGTTCATTGTGACAGAACGGGCAATACACAGTGCCGTAACCTTCCTCTCCGCCGATGCGCTTTGCTTCCCCGGCCCAAGAAATTCTAGCGCGAAGTTGCCACCGCGGTAGCCGAAGCACCATTGACATTAGGAACCTCACTATCGATGCTGAGGCCGCCCCACACTGTTCCAATAAAGACTGCAGCGCCAAAGACCGCGCCCAGAACATAGTTGCCTACGTTCGACCCGCCGCGCCGACTCCGTGGCACACTCCGCTGGAAAGAAACGGAGGATGATGCCGAGCCTGTCGTACGCCCCTGTGTTCTACCGTCCGAAGAAAGCGTTCGAACAACAGTCGTGCCACGTGAAGAAGTAGGTGACAGCTCATGGGCCCGTGTCTGATGCTGCACAGGATCCCAGATTGCCGCCGGCGGGACCAGGACGGCTGGATTGTGAGACTTCCGACGAACATCCCTACGCAGTACAGAGGCGTTATTGAGAGCGATAGCCATGACGGTTCCTTTCTAGATCTTCCTTCTCCATCGACGTAATATCCGAAGTCTAAGAATCCGGGCGGACACTTTCGAACATCACCATCGACCAACCGTTCGATTTAGCGTGTATGTTCGATTTATAGCACCCTCTCGAAAATTTGTCCACATTTCGGCGACGCTAGTCGAACATTTTTTCCTGTCGTGCTAAAAAGGAAAGCGGAAGAACCACCGGCAGCCCCCATACATGCCTGGTACGCCAAAGCCTCGGCCACGAATGTGCACATCGCAATAGTTTTAGGAGAAAGAATGGCCCGCAAACCCAAGCGAAGCGACCACCCTTCCCTCGACACCCTGTCCCCCCGGCAGCGCCGCATCCTAGAGGTTATCCATGATGCCGTAATGCTCCGCGGATACCCGCCAAGCATTCGGGAGATCGGTGATGCCACCGGCCTACAGTCCACATCATCCGTGGCCTACCAACTGAAGCAGCTTGAAGAGAAGGGCTTCCTGCGCCGCGATCCGAACAAGCCACGCGCCGTTGACGTCCGCCACTTCCCCGGTGCCGAAGATTCGAAGAAGCCCGGTCGCAAGACAGGCCAGGCAAACAAGTCTCCAGATCTTTCCACCCCTGATATCCCCGAGGACGCAGCTACGCCGAACTACATCCCGGTTGTCGGCCGCATTGCCGCAGGCTCCCCAATTACCGCCGAAGAAAACGTTGATGCTTATTTCCCCATGCCGGGCGAAATCCTCGGCAGCGGCGAGCTTTATATGCTGCAGGTCGTGGGCGATTCTATGCAAGACGCCGGAGTTCTCAACGGCGATTGGGTGATTATTCGCTCACAATCCGTCGCAGAGGAAGGCGAATTCGTCGCCGCCCTTCTGGACGGCGAAGAGGCCACCGTAAAGGAATTTCACCGCGACTCTTCAGGCGTCTGGCTCCTTCCCCATAATGACGCCTACTCCCCCATCAAGGGCGACGAGGCTGAGATCATGGGCAAGGTAGTGTCAGTTTTCCGCAAGCTCTAGAAATCATCACCTCTCAGCCATCCCCCCAGGGCCCTACCCACCTCGCAGTGCCAGCCCACTCGGTGCGGGCGTAAAGGGCCGGGGGATTTTTTCTTTCTACCCCCTTGTGTGTACATGCCCGATTCCTGCCGCTTTGGCGTCCGATATCACACATTTGCATATATGCAGGTTATAGAGGAATTTTTCACTAAGGCCGCAACCGCAATGTGAGGTTTTCTTTGTTTAGTTCCGTTTTCTTCATATTCGGTGAGACAATGGAGACATCGCCGCAACATTCGTTGCTTTTTTCGTTCACACGCCCCAGCCCCGTTTCCTTTCCGCGGCGGGCGCAGTGACCACCACAGGCAGACTTCACTGGGAGGAACTATGTACGCAGAAGAGCGTCGCCGACAAATTGCCTCATTGACCGCCGTCGAAGGCCGAGTCAATGTCACCGAACTTTCTGAACGCTTCGATGTCACCGCTGAGACGATTCGTCGTGATCTCGCGGTTTTGGATCGGGAAGGAGTCGTGCATCGCGTCCATGGCGGCGCGGTGGCCTCCCAATCCTTCCAAACCGCTGAATTAACCCTTGATACCCGTCAGCGCTCGGCCACGGGCGCCAAAATGTCCATCGCGCGCGCTGCGCTGGAACAGCTTCCCGACGGCGGCAGCATCTTCCTCGACGCCGGCACTACAACGAATGCGCTTGCTGATCTCATCGGCCAGCGCTATTCGGCAGGCCAGTTCAGCATCGTCTCCAACAGCCTGCCGATTGCCCTTTCGCTGGCAAGCAACGGGGTATCCGAAGTCCAGCTCCTCGGCGGTACAGTACGGGCAATTACCCAGGCCGTGGTTGGTGATACTGCTCTTCGCACCATGGCGCTCATGCGTGCCGACGTCGCTTTTGTCGGCACCAATGCACTGACCATTGACCACGGTCTCTCGACGGCTGACTCGCAAGAGGCTGCAATCAAATCTGCTTTCGTAACCAATGCGCACCGCGTCGTCGTATTGTGCGATTCTTCAAAGCTGGGCAATGACTATCTAGTAAGCTTTGCATCCCTCGATGAAATTGATGTCGTTATCACCGATGCCGGCGCACCCGCATCCTACGTTGCAGCGCTGCGTGAACACGGCATTGAGGTGATTATTGCTGCTGAGAAGTAGGCGCCTTACCCCCCTAGATCGTTTCAGGAGGTGTGCACCCCTTCGTGTTGAGGGGCGCACACCTCCTGCGCATTCAACAAGCTAGGACGCTTGGAATTGCTCCAACAGCTCAATCACTGCGGCGCGGGCATCAGCTGGGCCCTCAGCATTTACTGCTACCTCAGCCATCTTCTGGCACTGCTCAAGAGTGACCTCAGCAAGCTGTGCACCAACACCTGCGACGGCGGTCGACGCCGCCGACAGCGACGTCACACCAAGGCCGGTCAGTACGCAAGCGAGCATGGGATCAGCTGCTGCTTCACCACAAACGCCAACCGGAACGTTGTTATCGCGTCCGACCACGCAGGTGTGCTGAATCAAACGCAACACGGCCGGCTGCCACGGATCGGTCAGGTAGGCCAGCTGGGGCGATAGGCGGTCAGCGGCCATGGTGTACTGCGTCAAGTCATTGGTACCGATGGACACGAAGTCGAGGTGCGGCAAGATAGTATCCGCCATCAGGGCTGCAGCCGGTACCTCAATCATCGCGCCAGCCGTGAGCCCACGCTCACGACAGAGTTCAGCGAACCACTTTGCCTCGACTGCGGTGGCCACCATCGGTGCCATAACCCACGTCGTGGCACCCTCGGCACGCTTTTCTGCGGCCTGTGCGATGGCATCGAGCTGACGGGTCAAAAGCGCCTCGTTGTCGCGGGCGATACGCAGGCCGCGGACGCCCAAGGCGGGGTTCTCCTCAGAGTCCAACGTGGCATAGGAGATCGGCTTATCAGAACCAGCGTCGAGTGTTCGAACAACGACCTTGGAGTCCGGGAAAGCGTTGAAAACCTTGCCGTAGATGCGCGCTTGCTCCTCCACGGTGGGCTCTTCGCTCGCGGAGAGGAAAGACAGCTCCGTACGGTACAAACCGATACCTTCTGCCTGCGAATCGGAGGCGATACGAGCTGCGTTACCGTCGGCAACATTGGCTAGCAACTGCACGCGGTGTCCGTCCTTGGTCTGGGCCGGACCCCGCCACTCGGCTACTCGTGCCGCCTTCTCGCGGTATTCCTCTACAGCCTTGAGCGAGGCGGCGCGATCCGCGCCAAGGGCCACTGTGCCCACGGAGCCATCGACGAAGATCTGGGTTCCCGCCTCAATCGTGCGCAGCTCAGCGCCGACCGCCACAATGCACGGAAGGTCGAGCTGACGAGCAATAATTGCAGTGTGGCTGGTGGGACCGCCCAGCTCGGTCACCAGCGCCTTGATGTGGGTGGTGTCCAAGGTTGCGGTATCCGCCGGTGCAAGGTCATCCGCCAGCAGCACGGCTTCCCCTTCAACCATGGGCAGGCCCGGCTCTTGCTCACCGCGTAGTTGTGCGATGACGCGGTCGCGAACGTCCTTGAGGTCAGTCGTGCGCTCAGCCATCACGCCGCCGGCAGCCTCAAACATGGTGACAAACCTGTCCGTGGCCCCCACAACTGCATACTCGGCGTTCTTGCCGCTGCGAATACCCTTGCGCACTGCCTTGTGCCAACCTCGGTCCTTGACCATTCCGGCGGTAGCGCCCAGGACTTCTGCTGCCTGACCTTCCGCACCAGCGGCACGCTGCTCTAGCCTGCTGGCAACAATGTCGACCGCTTCGAGGAAGCGATCGTATTCAGCATCACGCTGCTCCTCCGCCACGGTTTCTCCAGCCGTGGGCAGTTCTGGGCGTGGGCGAACCCACACCGCCTCAGCGTATGCAACGCCGGCGACGACACCGGTGCCTTTAATGGTGGATGGGGATGCGTTTTCCATGACACATTTCCTTACGGAGACGATGTTTTCTCTTTCCAGATCATCACAAGTCGGCCAAAAATGCAACGAAACCCACAGTGATTCCATTGACATTCGGACACATACGGGCAATAATCAACATTAAGCAACATTAATTTCACGTTGACAACGGGCAATCCGCACCGAAGCTCTTGTTCACGCCCCTGAGGCGCGTTTGCCCCCAATATACGCACTCCGCGAAAGGGGACATTCTCCACGATGATCCTTACTTTGACCCCCAACCCAAGCATCGACGCCACCGTGCGCCTGAACGAGGCGCTCGAACCCGGTGCCGTCCACCGCGCCGAGTCTGTCTCCAGCGTTGCTGGCGGTAAAGGCGTCAACGTTACGCATGCAGTAACGCTCGCCGACGTCGACAGTCTGGCCCTTCTCCCGGCTATGGCCTCAGACCCTTTCTTGACCCTCGCCGCTGACGCATCTATCCCCGTACACGCAGTGCCGACACAGGGCGCGGTGCGCACCAACACCACCTTGACCGAACCGAATGGCCGCACGACCAAACTCAACGGACCTGGCCCCACGCTCGATGAATCAGTTCAGCAAGACGTGGCACAGGCCGTTGCTGAACGCTGCACCGACGCCGAGTGGATCGTCATGGCGGGCTCTCTTCCCAAAGGCGTTCCTACAGATTGGTACACGCAGCTCATCAGTGTCGCTCGCGAAGCCAACCCCGACATCCGCATAGCCGTCGATACCTCTGATGCGCCCATGGTGGCTCTCGGTAACAACCTCGAAGTAGCCAGCCCCGACCTCATCAAGCCAAACGGCCTCGAGCTGGGCCAGCTTGCAGGCGTCGATGGTCAGGCCCTTGAGGCCGCCGCCGAAGACGGCGACTTCAGCGGAGTGGTTGAGGCCGCGAGGGTCGTCGTCAAGCGCGGCATCCCCGAGGTTCTTGTCACCCTGGGCGGCGCTGGCGCGGTGCTGGTCACGGCCAAGGAAGCATGGGCTGCTACTCCCCCGCCCATCACCCTGCGCTCCACCGTGGGTGCCGGCGATTCTTCGCTCTCCGGCTATATCCTCGCCCGCCGCTCCGGCGCCTCGTACCCCGAAGCCCTGCGCCAGGCTGTGGCCTACGGTTCAGCAGCCGCAGCACTCCCGGGAACCCAGATTCCAACCCCCGAAGAACTGGATATCGAACACACGACGGTTTCGGCCGTCACCGACCTTTAGTAGTACTGAGGAGTACCTACCGATGTCATCACAACTCATCACCACCGACCTCGTGGCGCTCGACGCCGACTTCGGTGACAGCATCGAATCAGTCATTACCAATCTGGCCACGCTTGTTCACGACACCGGCCGCGCCACCTCCGTGGAGGAACTGGCAGGCCCCGCCATTGAGCGTGAGGCCAAGGCCGGCACCGGTGTTCCCGGTGGCGTTGCCATCCCACACTGCCGCTCTGCTGCCGTGTCTGAACCCACCCTGGCCTTCGCCCGCCTCTCGCGCGGGGTCGACTTCTCCGGCCCCGATGGTGACGCCCACCTGGTGTTTCTCATCGCGGCCCCGGAAGGTGGCGGTAAGGCACACCTGAAGATCCTCTCCAAGCTTGCCCGCGCGCTGGTGAAGAAGGACTTCTTGGAGGCTCTGCGCACCGCGCAGACCAAGGAGGAAATCGTCTCTCTGGTCCTCGACGTGGTCAACGCCGAAAAGCCGAAGAAGAAGGCTGCCGCCAGCGAATCGGCACCTGCCGCTGCGGCTGCAGCGCCTGCGGCAAGCAAGGCTGCGGATTCACAGAAGACCCGCATCGTGGCCGTCACCGCATGCCCGACTGGCATTGCCCACACGTACATGGCAGCCGACGCACTCACCCAGACCGCCGAGGAGCGCGACGATGTCGAGCTCACAGTCGAGACCCAGGGATCTTCCAATAACACCGCTGTTTCTGCAGAAACCATCGCGGCTGCCGACGCCGTCATTTTCGCCACCGATGTCGGTGTTCGCGACCGGGAGCGCTTCGCCGGCAAGCCCGTCATTGAATCGGGCGTCAAGCGCGCCATCAACGAGCCGGGCGTGATGCTCGATGAAGCCATCGCTGCCTCCAAGAACCCCAACGCACACAAGGTCGCAGGCACTGCAGGCGCAGCCTCCTCTAGCTCCGCGGAAGAAGGCGAAGGACTGGGCTGGGGCAAGCGCATTCAGCAGGCCATCATGACCGGCGTGTCCTACATGGTTCCCTTCGTCGCCGCCGGTGGCCTCCTCTTGGCCTTGGGCTTCCTCTTCGGTGGCTACGACATGGCAAACGGCTGGCAGGCCATCACCACCGATTACTCGCTGACCAACCTGCCGGGCCATGACGTCATGGTTGATGGCGAAATGATGACCTTCCAGAAGGCAGGATTCGCCCTATACATCGGCGCTGTGCTCTTCGCGATTGGTCAAGCATCGATGGGATTCATCGTCGCGGCGCTATCCGGCTACATTGCCTTTGCCCTGGCAGGCCGCCCGGGCATCGCGCCGGGCTTCGCCGGTGGTGCCATTGCTGTTACCCTCGGTGCGGGCTTCATCGGTGGTCTGGTTACCGGCCTTATCGCTGGCTTTGTTGCGATGTGGATTGGCAAGTGGAAGGTCCCGCGCTGGATCGGCTCCCTCATGCCTGTAGTCATCATCCCGCTGCTCGCCACGATGGTTACTGGCCTGCTCATGTACCTGCTGCTCGGTGCACCGCTGGCCGCCATCATGGAAGGCCTGCAGAACTGGCTGTCCTCCATGTCCGGTTCCTCCGCTGTCCTTCTGGGCATCATCCTGGGCCTTATGATGTGCTCCGACTTGGGTGGCCCGGTCAACAAGGCTGCTTACCTCTTCGCTACTGCTGGCCTGTCCACGGGTGATGAGGCTTCCATGAAGATCATGGCCGCTGTCATGGCCTCCGGCATGGTTCCGCCGATTGCGCTGTCCATCGCTACCTTCGTCCGCAAGAACCTGTTCACGCCTGCGGAGCAGGAGAACGGCAAGTCCGCTTGGCTGCTGGGTCTGTCCTTCGTCTCCGAGGGTGCTATCCCCTTCGCTGCTGCCGACCCGCTGCGTGTCATCCCTTCGATGATGCTCGGTGGCGCAGTAACAGGTGCTTTGTCGATGTCCCTGGACGTCATGTCCCGCGCTCCGCACGGCGGAATCTTTGTTATCTTCGCTATCGAACCTGCGTGGGCTTACTTCGTGGCTATCCTTGCCGGCGTCATCGTGTCCGCCATTGCGGTCATCGCGATGAAGCAATTCTGGCCCAATAAGGCTGCTGAAGAGGCTGCTGCGAAGGCAGACAAGACCAAGGCCGCCGCCTAGCGCTTAACCCGCGTACACTTGTAAGCACGAAACACCGTAATTCGAAAGGATTATCATCATGGCTTCTAAGACCGTCAAGGTTGGTTCCTCCGTCGGACTGCACGCACGTCCGGCTTCCATCATCGCCGATGCTGCCGCTGAGTTCGATGAGGACATCTTCCTCACCCTCGTTGGCGATGAGGACGAGGATGAGACCGATGCTGCTTCCTCCCTCATGATCATGGCTCTCGGCGCCGAGCAGGGCGACGAAGTCACCGTGACCTCCGAGAACGAGGCGGCTGTCGAGAAGATCGCCGGCCTCATCGAGCAGGACCTCGACGCTTCCTAAAGCACTTTCCGTTTATAGAACGGCAGCTCCCGCTTCCCTCTTACGCTGAGGGTGGCGGGAGCTTTTCGTTTCACCTCGTCTCCGCGGACTCTTTCGCTTTTCATCGCCACTCGGCTGAAGTGACCCGCTGTGTAGAGTCAAAGACATGACCGACCAGCCCATAACGCCCCCAGACTTCGGCATCGAAGCGCTAAATCTGGCGCTGATTGCGGAATCCTTAACCCCGCGCTTGGATAGCTTTACCGCTTCCGAGAATCATTACCGGCACGAGGGCTCGTGGAAGGAACCGAAATTCACCGTCGTCGCGCTCATAAGGAATAAGCTGGCCATCGACGCAGTCCTAGCCATTGAGACTGAATGCGAACAGGGATTGGCCTTTGTGGGCTACGAGATCATGGGGGCGATGTCCCGGCTCCGCGGCGACCTCGATACCGAAACTCTCTACCACGGAGTTGCCTCATTCCTCTGGGCGGATCAGTTAGCGGGAGACTATCCGATTGGAAAAGCAGACTTCGCCAACCCCGAAACCATTTCGTGGCCAACTCATACCGCCGACGAGGTATACATACACACGGTGCGAGAGCTACTGGACTACGTACAGGCTCATGCCGACAGTGATGATGTCTGGCTGAATGACGAGTTCGTGAAGAGAGCTGTAAAGGGACCGAAGTAAAAGCACCTTATGCAGACTTCTGCACACATTCATCTGGGGTTTTGCGTAAATACGCGTCCAGATGGTGCCTTTACTCCGGTCCCTTATCCTCGCTAGTCGGCGGAAGCGCCTCTAGTACTTCGCGCCGCGTCCCTCACCAATGGTGCCGTAGAGCTTCTTCATCACTGGGTAGAGCACGATGATGCCAACCGAGCCCCAGGCAATACCTTCGAGCGTCACGCCGAAGACGTCGAGCGTGAGGTTACCAATACCCGCGATGAGCGCCACTGCCGCCGCAGTGAGGTTCACTGGGTTGTTGAAGTTGACCTTGTTGTCCATCCAGATGCGCACGCCAAGCATGCCGATAAGGCCGTAAAGGACGATGCAAGCACCGCCCAGCACGCCGGTGGGGATGGTGAAGATAAGCGCGCCAAACTTCGGGATGAAGGCCAGAGCGATGGCGGTGATTGCAGCTACCCAGTAGGCGGCCGTGGAGTAGACGCGGGTGGCGGCCATGACGCCGATATTCTCCGCGTAGGTTGTGGTGCCGGAGCCGCCGAAACCACCGGCCAGGGAGGTGGCCAGGCCGTCCGCGATGAGAGCGTCGCCAGCGAGATCATCGAGGTCGCGCTTGGTCATCTCAGAGACGGCTTTGACGTGGCCGACATTTTCAGCAATCAGAACGACCAACACCGGAAGTGCTGCCGCGATGGCGGAAACGTGGAACTCCGGCGCATGGAACTGCGGGAAGCCAATCCAAGCCGCCTCGCGGATAGACTCCACCGCGCCCTCACCGAGGTTGCCCGTGGCAGCTGCGAAAGCCCAGCCGACGACGACACCAATCAGAATCGACAGACGCGAAACCATGCCGCGCCCGGCCACGGTGGCCAAGATGATGACCGCCAGCGTCACCGTAGCGACCAGAGGCTGGCTCGAATAGTTGGTGGCAGCATTGGGCGCCAAGTTAAGGCCGATCAGTGCCACGATGGCGCCGGTCACGGCCGGCGGCATGACGGCGTCAAGGACCTTGCGGCCCGCCGCCTTCACCGCGAAACCAATCGCCACCAAGACCAGGCCGGTCACTAAGACGGAACCTGCCTGCGCGCCAATGCCGTACTGCTGGGAGGCGCTCAGCGGTGCAATGAACGCGAAGGAGGAACCCAGGTAGGAAGGGAGGCGGTTGCGGGTAATCAGGAGGAACAGTATCGTTCCCAGGCCTGAAAACAGCAGCGTCGTGTTGACCGGGAATCCGGTCAGGGTGGGCACCAGCAACGTCGCGCCGAACATGGCCACCACGTGCTGCATGCCGATGCCGATGGTGCGGCCCCAGCTCAATCGTTCTTCGGGTGCGACAACCGCGCCCGGCTTAATCGTCTTTCCGTCCCCGTGGACGGCCCAGCCAAATTTACTCACGAACCATAATTATGGCTCACTCGAGCACCGAAACCTAAGCGTCTTGGTCAGAAACTCGAAATTCTTTGAGCTCGGCGGCGATGGAGGCGGGCAGGCGGACGTCGACAAGCGTGCCCTCCCCTGTGTATTCCTCGCTGCGCACCGTGCCCTGGGTATGGATGCGATCGACCACGTCGCCACGGGTAAACGGCACGAGCAGCTGCACGTGTTCATCCCGGGAATTGAGGAACAACTCCACGCGCGTCGTGAGCTCATCGATGCCCTCTCCCGTCTTGGCGGAGACATAAACCACATTGTCGCGGTCGAGGGCGTGACGCAACTCCGCCAACACCAGCGGATCGGCCTGGTCAATCTTATTGATCACGACGATCTCCGGCGGGGCCTCCTCACCGGTCTCCTTCACGATGTCATAAATGACCTGGTTGACGGCCTCAATCTGCTTCAGCGGGAAGGGATCCGACCCGTCCACCACGTGCAGCATCAGGTCTGCTGCGAGGACCTCCTCCAAGGTGGACTTGAAGGCTTCCACCAACTGCGTGGGCAGGTGGCGCACGAAGCCGACGGTGTCGGTGAAGACGACCTGGCGGCCATCGGCAAGCTCGGCGCGGCGAGTGGTGGGATCCAAGGTCGCGAACAGCGCGTCCTCCACCAGCACGCCGGCGCCCGTCATTGCATTAATGAGGGAGGACTTGCCAGCGTTGGTGTAGCCAGCGATGGCGATCTGAGGGATCGTCGATGACGCACGGCGCGAACGCTTAATCTCACGCGCCGTTTTCATCGCCTTAAGCTCCTTGCGAAGCAGGGCCATCTGCGTGCGGATGCGGCGGCGGTCCGTCTCAATCTTGGTCTCACCGGGACCGCGCAGGCCCACGCCACCGTTGGAGCCGGCACGGCCGCCCGCCTGGCGCGAGAGGTTTCCACCCCAACCACGGGTATGGGTATAGAGGTATTCCAGCTGCGCGAGCGAGACCTGGGCCTTGCCTTCCTTGGACTTGGCGTGCTGCGCAAAAATATCCAGGATGAGCATGGTGCGGTCAATGACCTTGGTGTTGAGCGCACGCTCCAAGGCAGAGAGCTGGCCTGGTGTTAGCTCGCCATCGCACACCACGGTATCCGCGCCAGTAGCAGCCACGATATCCTTAAGCTCGTTCACTTTGCCCGAACCGATATAGGTGCCCGGATCCGGTTTATCTCGCTTCTGGTACAAGGCTTCGACGACTTCGGCTCCCGCGGTTTCCGTCAGAGCGGCTAGCTCCGCCATCGTAGCCTCGACCTCGGCCACGGTACCTTCAGTCCACACTCCCACGAGCACCACTTGCTCAAGGCGCAGCTTTCGGTACTCCACCTCATAGCCATCGGTGGTGTCTTCCGCGCGGATGGTGGTCTCACGGTTTACTCGCCGGAAGGCGTTGCGCTCCGCAAGGTCGAGATCACCGGTAGTTGGCTCCTGTGAATTGGGCGCGGGCTCACCAAAAGCCTGCGCGAGGAGATCATCATGGGTTTCTTTTGTCATATGCTCCCTATTCTTGCACGTTGTCCCTCTCAACTGGGAATCTCCGCTTCCTGTTCCCGCAGACTGCCGCAGCGCGGTGACGTATCAGCGATGGTTTTTGAGTCCCCTCTGCGACAGATACAATGGTGCGCATGACCGTGAAAGAAACCTCCCACCCAGAGATGCAGGCCATCGGCCTCAACTACGAGCGCTGGCAGGACGCCGTTGAGGCAGCCATTTCCACCAATCAACTGGCAGTGACCGGGGAGGTTCGCGGGGGACAACTTATCCAGTTCGCGGATCCTTCCGGTGCGCAGCTCAATATCCTTGCCGTCGAGCCATTCGCCACCTTCATCGGTTTCGAGGGCGTTACCCAGGGCTTCGCCCACGTCTCTATGATCAACGATGTCTTGGCTTACCTGGACATCATCGATCCTTTCGGGAACGTCCTCGCGCAAGCGACGGCAAACCTGGCACAGGGCCCGCTTTTAGCCGATGAGGACACTCAGCAATGGCAGCAAGTAGAGCTCACCGCGATGGGCCTCAATGTCACCGTGTACGACAGCACTGACGCCTACGAGGCTGAGAAGGGCGCTTACCCAGCCACATTTGAGTCCACAGGCGCAGCGGTGGTCGCAGCCGGTTCCGGTTCCGAAACCCCCACCCCGGGCTGCACTTTTTCTGCCCGGGTCATGGAATCCGAATGGCGCCACAACCAGCTCACCGGACATCGCTTCATGCACTTGGTCATGGATGGCACCTTCCCCTTCGATCTCTGCCTGCCGGAAAGCTTTGGCGAGTTGCCGCCAAAGGATTCCGTTCTCGCCGGCTCGGCAATGTTGACCGCCTCGATTGCGCTGCCCACCGGTGGCTGTGGCGGCGAAGGCGGATGCGCCTGCGGCTCCGGCGGCTGCGGCGGTCACTAGAACTTCCGTAGAGTAGTTCACATGAGTTTTTCCGCATCTCAGCGTCGCGGCCTTGCGCTCCTGCTCGCCGTGGTTACCGCTGCGGTGTTGATTCTGACACTGAAGCTGCCGGGAGTTATCCTCGCCGCGTTTGTGTGCGCAGCGCTGTGGCTCTTTGCTGACGCTCGCCCCAACGCCTCGGAACATGCAGCACTGCGGGCTTCTATTGCTCTCACGGTGGAGGACATCACCGGGGTCCTCGAGGACTACGCCACGTTTGCCACGAGCGACGACGCAGAGTCCCTCGCCGACCGCACGCTACACCGCCCCGCGCTTGTCGACGCCGACTGCGCCAACCCCACCATCGAAGCGTTCCACTATGAGATGCACGGCGCGCAACGCTTCTTACGCCGCCTCGATGCTCGAGTGAACTCACCGAATGCTGAAACTGGTGAACTTGAATCGCTACTTAAGGTGGCTGATGAACGTGCCGCCGAGCTCAAAGAAGCCTGGCTCGCCGCCCGCCGCGCCGCCTTGGCTTTGGGTACCAATTACGAAAAGGAGGACGGACGCTAAACGCCGTCCTGAAAGCCCTATAGTGACGTTTCACCAGTTGCCACGATGCGCGAAGGCCCCCTCAGGGTGGAGCCATCCTCGGTGATTTCTACCTCTACCTCACCTCCGGGAACAATGACGCGAACGCGGCCGGAGACCTGGGAGGCGTCGGCAAGCGCAGCACACGCTGCCGCCACCGTTCCGGTGCCGCACGAACGGGTCTCGCCCGAGCCGCGCTCGAAGACGCGCATGTGAATCGCACCGTCCTGCAAGGGCGTCACCAGCTCTACGTTGACGCCTGCCGGGAAGAAATCCGTATCGAAAACCGGCTGCTCGAGACGCTTGCCAGCCAGATCCTCTGGGCTTAGCCCCGGAATAACCGCCGCCAAATGAGGGTTCCCCATGTCAACCCCCAGCCCAGCGAAGCTCTCCCCCGCCATCGAGGCTGTGGAAACACCGAGCACCTGCGCCGGCCCCATCTCCACGCTGACTTCAGCCGCCGTGTCGTTGAAGGAGTGCACGGTCACCTGCTTGGCTCCAGCCCGCGTTCCCACTGTGAAGGTATCCGTATCCACCAACCCACGGGAGCGGACCCAGTGCGCGAAGACGCGGGTGCCGTTGCCACACATTTCCGCCACGGAGCCATCTGCGTTGCGGTAGTCCATGAACCAGTCATCGGCCTCGATACCCGGCGCGAGTTCCTCAATCTCCCCATTGGCAAGCAGCTGACCGGCGCGGATAACGCGCAGTACACCGTCGGCACCGATTCCCGCGCGCCGATCACACAGCGCCACTACCTTTTCCGGTGGCAGCGGATTGGTTCCTTCCACAATGACGAAGTCGTTCTCTGTTCCGTGGCCTTTTGCAAACTTCATAGCTGTAGAGTTTAACGTCCTTCGATGACCTGCAAGGCCTGCGCCGTCGTATCGGCCGCAGCATCCAGCCACTGGATTCGCTTATCACGGTTGAACCAGGCGCGCTGGCGGCGCACATAGCGGCGGGTTCCGGTGATGGTGCGCTCCACTGCTTCTTCCCATGTCAGCTCTCCTCGCTGGGCTTGGAGAACTTGGGCATAGCCAATAGCCCGCCCGGCCGTGGACTCAGCCTTCAAGCCGCGGGCTTGGAGGCCTTCGACTTCTTCCACGAGCCCTTTGTCGAACATGAGGCGGCTGCGCAACTCAATACGTGGGTTTAGCCAGCTGGATTCGGTACGCAGGCCGAGGATTATCGTGCCCCACCGGGGCGGGGCATTCTTCGGTGGCTGGCTGGCTTTGAAGGGCTTTCCAGTTAGTTCAATGACCTCCAGCGCGCGCACGGTGCGGCGCGGATCTTTGTCCTCGATGATGGCTGCGGCCGCTGGGTCCACAGCGGCAAGCTCCGCATGCAGAGCATCAGTACCAATCTCTTGGCGCCGGGCTTCCCAGCGCGCCCGCACCTGCGGGTCGGTGGGTGGGAATTGCCAGTTATCCACGAGTGATTGGACATACAGCATGGAGCCGCCTACCAGGATCGGGGTCTTACCGCGCGCACGGATGCCGTCAATATCCGCGATGGCGGAAGCCTGATAGCGCGCTACCGACGCCGCTTCCGTCACGTCCCACACATCCAGTTGATGGTGCGGAATGCCTTCGCGTTCCTCCATTGTCAGCTTGGCTGTGCCGATATCCATGCCACGGTAGAGCTGCATTGAATCAACGTTGACGACTTCCCCATCAAGCTCGTGTGCCAGTGCTACACCGAGCGCCGATTTTCCGGAGGCCGTGGGCCCCACCACTGCGATGGGAGTCGGAGCATAAGCGTGCGTATCAAGCATCAGCACTGCCACCCCGCCACATATCGCCCCACCCCGAGGGTGGAGTCCGCTGCCCGCAGTTCCGCGTGGCGCGGGTGCACGCCCGCCAGTTGTGCCCAGAGACTCGTCTCAAGCACCCCAGCGGATTGGAGGCGCGCTTCATCACAATGTACTTCCCCACCCGCCAGGATGCTCTCGCACCACAGGTGTGCATCGCGCGCGCCTTCGACGAGGGCGAGCGGCGCGCGTTCGGTCAGACCAGCTGAGCCATCGACGCACACCACGGTCAGGTGGCCGGGGCGCACCTCACCGAGTTCAGCGCGGGAATCCGCTACCACGAAGCCTGGTACCTCGGGAGTATGACTAAGCGCATGGCTGAGCACGTAGCGGGCGATAATTTCCGGCAGGTAGTTGCCGCCGCCGACATTTACCTGCGGTGCGCCCCATGCCCGCAAGCTTCCAGTGTGCTCGGTACGCCACCGAGCATCCCGCGAACCCACAATATCTACCTTGAGGGGGCTGCTTGCGCTGATGCGTGCAGCGTCACGGACGAGTTCGCAGGCGGCGCTGAGCAGCGCACGCGAAGCATCATCGTTGGGCGAGAGTTCTTCTGCCAACGCCGGTGAGGCAGGAATAACCATGAGATTTTGCATCAATTCCCATCCTATAAGGTTCGTTTTCCGGGGTTAACACGCGGCTGCACGGCGGAAACGGTAGTGTTGTGTCACATAAGTTCTGGCAGCCGTGTCGCGCGGCGCGATAGTACCGAAGGTGGTTTCTTACCATGTCCGCTATTCCTTCCCCTGGAGCCATGCCCCGCAAGGGCGCCCGCCCCGGCCCTTCTTTCTCCGGCCCGACAGCTCGTCCGGTGCAGCCTGCGAAGAATGATCCCGCCAAGTGGGGCCGCGTTGATGCTGATGGTTCGGTCTTCGTGAAGTCACCCGAAGGCGAACGCAAGATCGGTGAATGGCAGGCCGGTACACCGGAAGAAGGCTTGGCTCACTTTGGCGCCCGCTACGATGATCTGTCTACCGAAATCGAGCTGCTGGAATCTCGCCTCAAGGCACATCCGGGCGATGCTGCAGCGATCAAGACAACCGCGGCAGAACTACGGGAATCTCTGCCCACCCAGGCGGTGATTGGTGATATTGCCGCATTAGACAAGCGTCTGGGCACCGTCATCGAGCATTCCGTTGAGGCCGGTGAGCAGGCGCAGGCTGACAAGGCTCGTCGCCGCGAAGAGGCGATCGCGAAGAAGGAGAAGCTGGCCGCCGAAGCCGAAGACATCGCTGCCAATTCGACGGAGTGGAAAGCCGCCGGCGACCGCATCCGCGCCATTCTTGAGGAATGGAAGCAGATTCGCGGCATCGACCGTCAGACGGATGATGCCCTGTGGAAGCGCTACTCCCGCGCCCGCGATTCCTTCAACCGCCGCCGCGGCTCGCACTTCGCTGAGCTCGATCGCAACCGCGCTGCTGCCCGCGCCAAGAAGGAAGAATTGGTTGAGCGCGCAGAAGCCATCAAGGAATCCACCAATTGGGGTGAAACGGCGCGCACTTACCGTGATCTCATGACGGAGTGGAAGGCCGCTGGCCGCGCTCCCCGCGAGATCGACGATAAGCTCTGGGCCCGCTTCCGTGCCGCGCAGGACCACTTCTTCAACGCCCGCAACGCGGTCAACGATGAACGCGATAAGCAGTTCGCGGAAAACGCGGCCGCCAAGGACGCGCTTATTGCGGAATATGACTCCCAGATCGACCCGGCCAAGTCCATCGACACGGCAAAAGCCAAGCTACGGGAGCTGCAGGAAAAGTGGGAAGAGATTGGTTTCGTCCCGCGCAATCAGGTGCGCGAGTACGAGGCCAAGATTGCGGCTCTGGAAAAGCGCGTGAGCGAAGCCGAGGATTCGGAGTGGCGCCGAACGGATCCGGAGGCCCAGGCCCGCGTGGCCCAGTTCCAGGCCAAGGTGGATGAATTCACCGCACAGGCGGAAGCTGCCGAGGCTAAGGGCAACGCCAAGAAGGCGGAGGATTTGCGTGCTCAGGCGAAGCAGTGGCAGGAGTTTGCGGATGCCGCAGCGGCTGCTGTCAACGACAAGTAGCGCTACGCAGCCTGAGTGTTCGTTCACATAGTCGCCCCGCCAGGCTCAGCCAACGCTGAGCCGGCGGATTGCCTCCGGAGCTTCGTCTTCGACGCCAACCTCGCTGCCCAAGAGGCCAGCGGCGATCCCGCAGCCAGTGGCTCTCCGCGCCGCGTGCTCCAGCGCCTGCAGGGCTCCTCGGAGTCTCAGACCTATCTTTTTGGGCTCACTGAAACCGCTATGGGTACAGCCGGAGAGTTGGGCCTGCCGGTCATTTCAGCGGCCGAACCCAGTCCGCACATCGACTTCGACGGTTTCATCCATATCTCACTGCCACTTCTGGAGGAGACGGATAACGCCGATATCGAATGCGTCCTCGCTGCTGATTACCTCCCACTGCCCGGGGAAAAGCTAGATGCAGAAGCCCTCGAGGTCACCCGGACCCTTGCCCGTGAAGCGCTGCGCCTAACCCGCCAGCTAGGCCGCAGGAATGCTCAAGTTGGCATGTTGTATCCACCGGACGCGGACCATACCTCCGATCCAATGTCGCAGGCTTACCTCGAACTGGGGTTTCATCACAAGCATGCCGAGCGCCAGATGTATGTCGACATCGCACACGCCACCCCAGTGCTCGGTGCACAAGTCTGGCCGGACTACGACATTCCGGACGCTCTGCTTGACGACGTCCTCCGCTTGCTCACCATTGCCTCCGCTGACGCGGTCTACGGTGACTTGAGTGTCGAGCCCATCGTGTGGACGCGGCAGCGCCTCAAGGAAGCCCACGCCCGACTACGTTCCCGCAGAGCGCACACTCTGCTCGTGGGCATTCTCGACCAAGGGCGAGTCGTCGCGCTCACGGAACTCTCCCGCCACGGCGACGCAGACCCCGAGGTGTGCGAGTGGACTCTCACTGTCACCGACCGTGAATGCCGCCGCCGCGGGCTCGCCACGCGCGCCAAGCAGCACGCTCAGTACGCGGTGGCACACCACTGGCCCACTGTTCGCCGGGCCTACTGCTCTGTGGCCCAGGCCGATCCAGCGATGAACGCGCTCTATGCGCGCCTCGGCGCGCACGTCATCTCCGCCAGCAGCGCCTACGAGCTCACCGTGTAGAGGGGGTAGTCGGTGTAGCCGCGCTCCCCGCCCGTGTAGAACGTGCTCTCATCCGGCGCGGTGACAGGGAGTTCCTCCTGCCAGCGGCGAACTAGGTCCGGATTCGAAATGGCCAACCGGCCCACGGCGACGGCATCGCCGTGCTGCACTAGCTCCTCAGCTTCCGCGCGTTGAGTTACCTGGCCGAATCCCGAATTCACTATGACGCGGGTACGCCCATTGGCGCGAGCTTGAGTGCTCAGCTCAGTGATGAACTCACCAGTTGGCTCTGCGTGAAGGAAGGAAATATATGCCAAGCCGAGGTCTTCGATGGCGCGAAGAAGCCCACCATACGTGGCGCGCACATCCTCAGCGTCGCTTTCCTCAATACCTTGAATATTGTGTTGCGGCGAAAGGCGCAGCGCGAGGCGGTCAGCGCCAATTTCATCAGCCACCGCACGCAGGATCTCCTCCACAAGGCGATAGCGATTCTGCGGGCTTCCACCATAGGTATCTTCGCGATGATTGGAGCTTGGGGAAAGGAACTGGTGCAAAAGATAGCCGTTAGCACCGTGGATCTCTACGCCATCCATGCCTGCGTCGATGGCGTTGCGTGCGGCTTGACGGAACTCGTCAATAATGCGCGGAAGTTCTTTACTTTCGAGTGCTCGGGGAACCGGGCACTCCTTACGTGATTCAAAATCTCTTACCGCAGTACCGGAGGCCAGCGCAGAGGGTGCTTCCGGCTCCGCCCCTTCGAGGAGACTGGCATGTGACAGACGGCCTCCATTCATCACCTGCATAAAGATGCGCCCGCCGGACGCGTGAACGGAATCCGCGACGCGACGCCACCCGAAAATCTGCTGCAAGGTTTCGATACCGGGCTGGCCTGGGAAGGCACGGCTGGTCACCGTGGGGAACACACCTTCAGTCACGATAAGCCCCATGGAGGCACGCTGCGTGTAGTACTTCTCATGCAAATGCGTGGGGACACCATCACGGCCTGCGCGTGAGCGGGTCAAGGCTGCCATCGTCACGCGGTTTGGCAGCGTTAGTCGTCCCAATTCTAATGAGTCAAAGAGTGTAGCCATGCACTCCACAACACGAATCTAAGAATGCTTATTCCTCACCGTGCTGGCGGCGATGGCGTGAGGCGGCGCGTGAACGGCGATCGTCGATAAGCAGCGGATTCTGCTCCGCTGGCAGCTCGGTTGCAGCTTCGGTCTGCAAGACTCCCACGTGGTCAAGCTGCCCGGAAACTTCTCGCACCCGCTCAGCTGCGGCGAGCTGCTCGGGGCTGCGGCGCAACGACACTTGGCAGTACACCAGGAAGGCCACAAAGGTAGAAATTGCTCCCACATACATGCCGATGGAAGCACCTTCCGCCGCGCCGCCGCGGTACCAGAAGCCCCAAAGGTTAGCGAAGAAGGAAATCGTGGTCATCATCCACGCCACCAAGGCAACAGACGTTCGTCGTGTAAGAAGCGTGACGGTGCTCAACACCCCCACGCCGCCGAGCGCCAACCACGCACTGACCGTCTCCATGAGCGAGATTCGGACTCCCTCGGCGGTCCCACCTACGAAGAGTGCCTCCCATCCGCGAGCCTCGCCGGCATAAGGCAACACCAAGTACGCAACCCACGCCACGACGGACACGATGAGCGCGTATTTGTGCTTTCCCAGTTCGATGGTCTTCGCTGCGCGCTTTTCTGCCGCAACTGCATCGCGCACCTGCTTCAAATCATCACTCATAGGAACGGAGCCTACTCCCTTCTAGCAACCGCAGGAATCAGCGGGAGCACTGGGCTTGCCGACGCCCGGCAGCCCGAGACCCACCCCAATCGGTGCTGTGGTAGGTGTCTGGCCAGAAGCAGACATATCGCCAGCCTTAGTGCGACGGTGCTCGCTGACGCCTGAATCAGCGACGAGGAAGAAGGAACCCGCATCCGTCACGGTGGTGTGCACGACATCACCGGGGCGAATCTCCGTGGAGATGTCCTTCCCCTCACCATCAACAGGCGCAAAGTGAACCAGGCGCCCATCCCGCGCACGGCCCGTGAGTCGATGAGTTTCGGCAGACTTGCGGCCGCCCTCCGCCTGGACCAAGAGCTCTACATCGGTCCCAACGAGCTTCGCATTCTCCTCAGCCTGAATGGAATCTTGCAGCGCTACCAGGCGCTCGAAGCGCTCCTGCACTACCTCCTTCGGTATCTGATCCTCCATCTCCGCAGCCGGGGTGCCTGGGCGCGGTGAGTACTGGAAGGTGAAGGCCGAAGCGAAGCGGGCGCGGCGCACCACATCCAGGGTGGCCTCAAAATCTTCCTCAGTCTCGCCGGGAAAGCCCACGATGATATCGGTGGTGATGGCAGCGTGCGGCATCTTCTCCCGCACTTCATCGAGAATGCCCAGGAACTTCTTCGTGCGGTAGGAACGGCGCATATCTTTGAGCACCTTGTCCGAACCAGACTGCAGCGGCATGTGCAGCTGCGGGCACACAGCCGGCGTCTCCGCCATGGCATCAATGACGTCGGAGGTGAACTCTGCCGGGTGCGGGGAGGTAAAGCGGAGGCGCTCCAGTCCCTCAATCTTTCCTACTTCCCGCAGTAGCTTGGAGAAAGCGAAGCGGTCCCGCGGCAGGTCTGGGTCGGCGAAATTGACGCCATAGGCGTTGACGTTCTGTCCCAGCAACGTCACCTCGGACACGCCCTGGTCCACCAGGGCTTGAACCTCTGCGAGGATATCACCGGGGCGGCGATCTTCTTCCTTGCCGCGCAGGGAAGGAACGATGCAGAAAGTACAGGTGTTATTGCAGCCCACGGAGACCGATACCCACCCGGCATAGGCGGACTCGCGCTTGGCCGGCAGCACGGAGGGAAAAGCCTCAAGTGCATCGACGATCTCGACCTGGGCCTCATCATTGTGGCGGGCGCGTTCAAGAAGTGTCGGCAAAGCCGCCATGTTGTGGGTGCCGAAAACCGCATCTACCCACGGCGCATGATCAAGGACAGTGTCCTTGTCCTTTTGCGCCAGGCAGCCGCCCACCGCAATTTGCATGCCGGGGTGGTTCTCTTTCGTCTTCTTGAGCGCACCCAGGGTGCCGTACAAACGCTTATCGGCGTTCTCGCGTACTGCGCAGGTGTTGAAGACGATGAGGTCAGGCTCGACGCCATCCGGTACTGCCGAATATCCGGCTTCCTCTAGCAGGCCGGAGATGCGCTCTGAGTCATGAACGTTCATTTGGCAGCCAAAAGTCCGCACCTCATAGGTGCGGGGCTGAGTATTACTTACGGGGGAGGTCACGGGGGGACATTCTAACTGGCCAGTCCGACTACTCATAATGCCTCGGCAGCATCCGAGAGTTCGTCAATGCGTGCGTCCAAAACTTCGATGGAGATACGCATGACGAGCTCCTGGTTGTACCCACGCCGAGCAAGCGTTCCCACGATGCGGCGCAAGAACTTGTCCCTCTCATGCCGGTCAGCCGGAACCCTTTTAAGCGTCCGGGCTTTCTTTTCAGCTACCTGGCGGGCAACGACCTCTTCAGATTCCTCGGTGATCTGTTCTAAAGCTGCCGCACGGTCGGCGGCCTCGACGCCCTTTTCCTTGAGCTCTAGGTTGAGGGCGCGGGCCGACTTGCCGCGCCGCGCATGGCGTTGGCGAACCCATTCCTTGGCAAAGGATTCATCATCAACAAGTCCAACCTCTGCCAAGTCATCGACGACATCCTCAACCACGTCGGGTTCAAAGTCCGCAGCAACGAGGCGGTCACGCAGTTCCTTGCGGGAACGCGCCCTCTGATCCAGCAGACCCAGCGCACGGGAACGCACGGGAGCCTTCGCTGCCTCGGCTTCTGCATCAACCAGCTGCCCGCCCGCGTCACCTGCTTCATAGGATTCGAGGGCCTGGCGCAGCTTCTTGAGCTTCTCCGGTGAAGGTTCTGCCATTGATTCCGTTTAATCGTCGTCGAAGTCGACGTTTGGCACCAAATCCACTGCCTCATCCGTCAACGGATCGTCCGCGCCTGGTACGTCCATGGCTACATCCTCGCCTGCTTCGGCAGCGGCGGCACCGACACCGAGTTTGACGAAGATCTTCTTCTCAATCTCATCCGCTAGATCCGGATTGTCCTTGAGGAAGTTACGGGCTTTCTCTTTACCCTGTCCCAGTTGATCACCCTCATAGGTAAACCAGGAACCGGACTTCTTAATGAAGCCATGCTCAACGCCGAGGTCAATGATGGAGGACTCGCGCGAGATGCCCTCACCGTACATGATGTCGAACTCAGCGATCTTGAACGGCGGGGAAACCTTGTTCTTCACAACCTTGAGCTTGGTACGGTTACCAATGGCATCCTGGCCGTCCTTCAAAGTCTGAATGCGACGAATATCGCAGCGCACCGAGGCGTAGAACTTCAGTGCCTTACCACCCGTCGTGGTCTCCGGCGAGCCGAACATAACGCCGATCTTTTCACGCAGCTGGTTAATGAAGATGGCGGTGGTTCCTGAGTTGTACAAAGCACCCGTCATCTTGCGCAGCGCCTGGGACATGAGGCGGGCTTGGAGGCCAACGTGGCTATCACCCATCTCGCCCTCGATCTCAGCCTTGGGCGTCAGCGCAGCGACCGAGTCAATAACGATGATGTCAATGGCTCCCGAACGGACAAGCATATCGGCGATTTCCAAAGCCTGCTCACCAGTATCTGGCTGGGAGACAAGCAAGTTATCCGTATCAACGCCGAGTAGACGTGCGTACTCCGGATCGAGAGCGTGCTCAGCATCGATAAATGCCGCGATGCCACCAGTCTTCTGCGCCGATGCAATAGCGTGCAGGGCAACGGTGGTCTTACCCGAGGATTCCGGACCATAAATCTCCACGATGCGGCCACGCGGGAAGCCGCCGACTCCCAAAGCAATATCGATAGCCGTATTACCAGAGGAAATAGCCTGGATTGGCGGGCGTTCATCGTCACCCAGGCGCATAACGGCGCCCTTACCAAAATCCTTCTCAATCATCGCCATGGCAGCGTCAAGGGCTTTTTGACGATCATCGCCCTTGCTTGCTGCCGAGGACTTCTTCTTCGTAGCCATTCATTTCCTCACTATCGTGCGTCAGTTGTAGTGCGTTCTTACGCGTTAATTAAAGGTGGCACCTAATTAGACTGCCACGTGGCAGCTGAGGTTCCCTGGCGCGACTCAAACAGCCTTAGCGCCCTCTCCTCAAGCCACGAAGTCACCCTAACGTGCCCGCCGGACCACGTCCCACAATACACACACAAGTGTTCGATTTTCCATTTCGCCCAAGCGCGTGTCCCAGCGACAGCCTCCACTACTGAAGCACCCACGGGCCGTCCTGTTCCTGCCGCGAGAAGGTTACCTTTTCAGCAGTCTGAAGAACGGCCACTCCCTCCCCTAACGAGCTGCAAACATCCAGGTCGTCAAGGTCGGCCCTGCTACTCATATACTTGGAATACCCCGGCCCTTGCACATCACGATAGAGCTCAACGCTACCCGCCGCCGGTGGCACCCACTCATCGTCCTCATCTGTACCTCCCTGCCAGGTTCCATCGCTGGCGGCGAGGACATCCCTTTCGGTAGCGCCGGGGCAAATAATGATCACCCGTTCATACTCCGAATCGAAGATGTCACCGATCGGCATGTCTACGCTTCCCGGCTCCCCCTCCGTGACCCCAGCGGCCGCATCGATATTTTCAATGACGTTCGCGGAATTCACCAACGAACATCCAGCTAGGCCACCTATGGCCACGCCGGAAAGAAGAACTACTGCGCCGTAGCGCACCCCTAGACGCCCTAGACCATTAAGCCATGCTTGTTTCTGCCTAATTTCCATGCCCCGAGGGTACCCCGTTCGGGGTGGATGCGCGGCCCAAAGATCGTGGTTGAACACTGTTCAAAAGGTGCTATTTGCTGCACAGTTATCACACTGGATAAACTTTGGCCCATGAAAAAGAATTCCGTCGCGACTGACATCGCGTACGTCGCGGTCTTTACCGCGCTCATCATAGTCTTTGCTTTTGTCTCTATCCCCACTCCCACCGCGGGCGTGCCCATCGTTCTTCAAAACGCAGTTATCATTCTCGCGGGCCTCGTACTCGGCGGCCGCCGCGGCCTCTTCGTGGGCTTGCTCTTCATTGCTCTCGGCCTCGTCGGCCTGCCCATCCTCGCCGGCGGACGTAGCGCGTTGAGCGCTCTCGCCGGCCCCACGGTTGGCTACCTCGTTGGCTACGTCGTCGCCCCGGCCATCGCTGGACTCATCGCCTACCGCGCCCCGCGCAACAAGGGCGGAATGACTCTCATCCTCGCTATCGCCGGCGTCGTTGGCCTCGCCGTCCAGTACTTCTGCGGAATTCTCGGCTTGATGTACCGCTCTGACATGTCCCTCAGTGCAGCCACCATCGCCCAGGGGCCATTCCTCATCCCCGATCTCATCAAGGTCGCCGTGATGGTTGTCATCGCAGTCGGTGTCCATGCAGCGTTCCCTGACCTGATGGACCGGCGCACCGCTAGGGCGAAGTAGCTCCCGTGCCGCAGATTGAATTCCGCAATGTGTCCGTCACCTTCGACGAGACGCCGGTGCTTAACGACGTTTCCCTCAACTTGAGCGAACAACGCATCGGCATCATCGGCGCCAACGGCGGCGGCAAGTCCACTCTGGTCCGACTCATCAACGGTCTCGGTGAGCCCTCGCGTGGTGAGGTCTTGGTGGACAGCATGGACGTCGCCAAGCACGGCAAAGAAATCCGGCGCCGCGTGGGATTCGTGTTCTCAGACGCCGAGAACCAAATCGTCATGCCGCAGGTACGCGATGACGTGGAGTTCTCTCTGCGCCGCCTCAAGCTATCCCGGGAGGAGCGCACCGCGCGCGTCGACGCCGCCCTCGAACGCTTCGGCCTTGAGGCTCTGGCCGAGCAATCTCCACACACGCTCTCTGGCGGGCAGAAGCAACTCCTCGCGCTCGCGGCGGTGCTTGTCATGGAACCAACCGTCATCATCGCCGACGAGCCGACGACCCTGCTGGATCTGCGCAACCGCGACCGCATTCGCCGCGAGTTCGCCAGCCTGGAGCAGCAGCTCATCGTGGTTACCCACGACCTCGATTTCCTCTCCGACTTTGACCGCGTTCTGTGCATTGACAACCACCGCGTGGCCGCCGACGGAGCACCCGACGAGGTCATTCCCTTCTACACAAATCTCATGGAATCCCGCCCACTCTAGCAATCATGCCCAAGAACATCCCCCTCGGTTTCTACGTCGACGCCGATACCGTCATTCACCGCATCCCAGCCGCGGTGAAGTTCGTAGTACTCATCGGCTTTATCCTCGTGACCTCGCTGGCCGTTCACACGATCGGCTGGGCAGCGCTAAGCCTCGTTCTCCCCCTTGCCCTCTTCCCCATTGCCCGGGTTCCCTTTCGCATCGCGCTCGGCCAGCTCGCGCCGCCGCTCTATCTCCTCCTCGCGCTCGCCGCATTTCAGTGGTGGCAGAAGGACTTCACGGCGGCTGCCATCATGTTCCTCACCATCTACGCGGCCATTAGCGCGGCGGTGCTGCTAACACTCACCACAAAGGTTTCGGAGATGATGGACTCCCTGGATCGCGCCCTAGCTCCCCTGGGGCGCCTCGGGGTCCCGGTTGAGAACATCACGCTAGCCATGTCCCTGACCATTCGCTTGCTTCCGCTGATGCTGGGGACGGTCGTCGAGGTGCTGGACGCACGAAAAGCCCGGGGCGCCACGGCATCACTGACCGCCTTTGGCACCCCGGTTATCATTCGCTCGATCCGTCGCGCACGCGCCATGGGCGAGGCCCTGCAAGCGCGCGGCGTCGGCGA
This sequence comes from Corynebacterium sp. HMSC074C01, assembly GCF_001814605.1. Taxonomy (NCBI): domain Bacteria; kingdom Bacillati; phylum Actinomycetota; class Actinomycetes; order Mycobacteriales; family Corynebacteriaceae; genus Corynebacterium; species Corynebacterium sp. HMSC074C01. The sequence goes on from NZ_KV817280.1 coordinate 169,402, forward strand.
CTAAGCCTATTCTCCGCGCAGCTCGCGCAGGCGAGCCTGAACGGCATCGTTCTGCACGTTCGGCTGAGCCTGGGTTCCTGCCGAGCCGATTGCCTGCTGGGAGTTGCCCTCCACAGCCTTCGGGTTATTCATCTCAGCGCGAATCTGCTCAAGACGGGAGTGGCCAGCCAGTTGCACGCCGGCCTGTTCAATCTCCTGCATGCGGTTGGACACGGAGTTCTCCGCGAGCTCTGCCTGGCCTAGGGCCTTGGAGTAACGGCGCTCGATCTTGTCGCGCACAGCGTCCAGGGACGGGGTGTTGCCGTTGGCAGAAAGCTCGTTCATCGAGTTGAGGGACTCGGAAACCTTCTCCTGCATCTTGGCCTGCTCAAGCTGGGACAGCAGCTTCGAGCGCTCGTTGACCTTCTCACGCAGGGCCATGCCATTGCGCTCGACGGCCTTCTTAGCCTGCTCCGCCTGCTGCAGCGCCTGATCGTGAAGCTTCTTGGTGTCCTCGACAGACTCCTCAGCGGTCACCAGCTGAGCGGCGAAGGCTTCTGCTGCGTTCTCGTACTCGGTAGCCTTCTGTGCATCGCCCTCAGCGCGGGCCTTGTCCGCAAGGCTCAAAGCGTTGCGGGTGTTCTGCTGCAGCTTTTCGATCTCGCTGAGACGGCGGTTGAGCTGCATCTCCAGCTGGCGCTGATTACCGATCACCGCTGCAGCCTGCTGCGAGAGCTCCTGGTGCTGGCGCTGCGCTTCCTCGATTGCCTGCTCAATCTGTACCTTCGGATCAGCGTTCTCCTCGATCTTCGAATCAAAGAGAGCCATCAAGTACTTCCAGGCTTTTACGAATGGATTCGCCATAACAGAAGGTGCCTTTCTCAGCAGTTCGTTGTGTACATAAAGTAAGTAATGAGAGAATTCTCTGCCTGCCTAATATTAGCGAAGCAAGCAGTGCTACGCCGCAGTTCTACAACTCAGATGCAGCGGGTGCGGTGGAAGCCAGTTCCTCATCCATCGATGGCAGCGCCATGTAGCCAGCGGCTTCGATGAGGACATCGGAAACACTGACATCAAGTGCATGGCAGACAGAGGCCAACAGCTCGGAGGAAACCTCCTTGCGGCCACGCTCCAACTCCGAAAGATATCCCGGGGATACGCGCGCTACACCGGCGAGCTCACGAAGGGTCACACCCTTATCCGCGCGGAAGGCGCGAAGCGTTAATCCAAGGGCCTCGCGCAGCAGTGGCTCAGGGGTCCGCGTCGCCCGCGCCGGGGACTGGGTGGGCTTATCGAGTAATGCAACTGAAGTGTTCATCACTCCGTACAACGGCTCAGCGCCCGTACTTGTTCCCACAATCAACTATTTTTCTTCAAGAGTTGATAGTAGAAGGCTCAATGCAGCCTGTACCGCGGCAGCACGAATCGCATTGCGCCCCTCATCAGGAAGCTCGTAGAGGACGCCGCGCTTGACGACGCCCCCGTCGCCCCTCCCACACAGCCCCACATACACGGTTCCCGCAGGTTTTCCTTCCTGGAGGTCCGGTCCTGCCACACCAGTCAGCCCTATCCCCCAATCCGCACGCGTTTCAACGACCGCTGCTTCAGCCATCTCTGCGGCCGTCGCAGCAGACACCACGCCCTGCTTCTCTAGAGCATCCACGGTGGTGTTGAGGAAATGCGCCTTCACTTCGGTCGCGTACGTCACCGACCCGCCACGCAATACCGCCGAGGCGCCGGGGACACTCGCCACTGTCGCAGCGGCCAGACCAGCCGTGAGGGACTCACAGAAAGCCACGGTCTCGCTGCGCGCGCGAAGCATGGAAACAAGTTGAACCTCTATACTCACTGGTTCTCCCTGCGGCCGTCGATGAGGTACTGAATACCGGTCACGACGGTGACGACGACAGCGACCAGCATCACGAGCAAACTCGGAGTATCCATCCACCCTGGCAGCGGGCAGAGGTACAGCGCCACCGCCAAAGTCTGCAAAGCTGTTTTGAGCTTTCCGCCTTGGGACGCCGGAACCACCTTGCCCCGGCGCAGCAAGGAGAAGCGCCAAATGGTAATGCCGAACTCGCGGAACAAAATGACGACGGTAATCCACACGGGCAAAGCGCCAATGATATTGAGGCACACGAAGGCCGCGGTCATCAGAGCTTTATCCGCGATCGGGTCCGCAATCTTGCCAAAGTTAGTGATGAGCCCCCGCGCGCGTGCGATATCGCCATCTAGCTTGTCCGTGAGCATGAGGAGCGCGAAGCAGCCGAAAGCCCACCACTCATGATCTGCGAGCACTAGCCAGGCGAACAGGGGAATAAAGAGGATGCGCAAACTGGTCAGGATGTTGGGCAGGTTCCAATTGGAGACCTCCGGATTAACATCCGTGGAGTGAGATTGGTTGTGCGCAGCCTGAGAATCGTTCACGTCCATCATCCTACCGTGGCCTCCCTACCCTCCGGCGAGCACTACTATGGTCGGCATGAAGTATTTCGCAGTTTCCTATGAGTACAATCCATCCAACCCGGTTATTGCTGAGGTGCGCCCGAAGCACCGTGAATTCATCGGCGCTCTCCACGACAAGGGCCAGATCTGTGGCTCTGGCCCTTATACAGATTCCAAGGGCGGGGCGCTCATCGTCCTGCAATTTGGGGACGAGTCCGTAAAGGTGGCCGATGTCATCGCTCTCATGGACCAGGATCCCTTCTACACCGAGGGCGCTGTCACTGGGCGCGCCTTCCGCGAGTGGAATCCCGTCATTAATTCCTTCTAAAACCCACTGCCCGAGTTTAGGGCAGCTCGGACTTGGGAAGCTCGTCCGCCTTGCCGACGAGCTCACCCTCCTTGTTGCGCACTATCTTGTTGCCGAAATCATCCCAGTCGTAGTGGTTGTGGGAAATCACCACGCCACCCTGAGTTTGGTCGCGCTTGTCTTTCCACACGGACAGCAACACAGTGATTACGAGCACGCCGACGATGACCAACAGCGACATCAGCGTGGAAATCTCCGGCACGGCGGACACATCCTCACCGCCATTAATGAACGGCAAGTTGTTCTCATGCAATGCGTGGAACAACAGCTTGACGCCAATGAACAGCAGAATGATACCCAAGCCATAGGGCAGGTAAACCAGACGGTCCAACAGGCCATCGATGAGGAAGAACATCTGACGCAGGCCCATGAGCGCGAATGCGTTGGTAGTGAATACTAGGAAGGGCTCCGAGGTAATGCCGTAGATGGCGGGGATGGAGTCGAAGGCAAACATGACGTCGATAAGCCCAATTGCCGCCAGCGCCACGAACAGCGGGGTGAGCGCGAACTTCCCCTTCTTCTCCCCGGACTCTTCACGGTGGGTGAGCTTGTCGCCGTGGTAGCGCGGGGTCACGTGGACCACCTTGCGCAGCCACTTAACCACCAGCATGTCATTGGGGTCGGTTTCGGGCGTCCCATTAATCTCATCAATGAGCAGCTTCACTGCGGTGTAGATGAGGAAGATTGCGAAGATGTAGAAGACATCAGACCAGGCAGCGATGATAGCTGCACCCATCAAAATGAAGGCGAGGCGGAAGACCAACGCCAGCACGATGCCGATGAGCAACACCTTTTGCTGATACCGGCGGGGAATTTTGAAAGACCCCATGATGAGTGAGAAGACAAAAAGATTATCCACGCTCAGTGCCTGTTCCGTCACCCAACCGGTGTAGAACTGTGCAGCGTGTTCACCATCCCACAGCACCCACACAACTCCGCCGAAAACTACGGCGATGGCCATGTAGAACAGAGTCCAGCCACCGGACTCCTTGATGGTGGGCTCGTGGGGTGAGCGAACGTGGCTGTAGAAATCGAAAATAAAGAAGCCCAGGATCACTGCCATGGTGATGACCCAGACCCACAGTGGTACATGCATGGTGCACTATCCCTCCGGTCGGCGCGACAACAAAGACCGGAGGTCTCCCCCGCTAGCGACGCCTACCAGAGCATTGCTAGCCGACGCGACCGGGAACTGTACCGCAGTTGCCGTGTTGACGATCGACGCCGTGGATTGGGGTACTCCCCTCCAAGACTCGACCTATCCTACACGGAACTTAGAACGCACCGGTGGAGGGGTTGGCATTGATTTCGACGGTACGGGTATCGCCTGCAGCGTCGTCGACTGCGTCGGCGCCTTCAGCCTCCTGGACCTCCTTCGGGGCCTCGGCTGGATCGGCCCCCTTAATCATCCAGATGATGGTATCGAGTTCCTCCGGCTTGACCAGCACCTCGCGAGCCTTGGAGCCTTCCGATGGCCCAACCACACCGCGCGACTCCATGAGGTCCATGAGTCGGCCGGCCTTGGCGAATCCGATACGCAACTTGCGCTGAAGCATCGAGGTGGAACCCAGCTGGGACGTGACCACGAGGTCGACGGCCTCCAAGAGGTCGTCCATGTCCTTGCCAATTTCCTCGTCGATCTCCTTCTTGGCGTCCTTGGCTTTATCCTCCGTGACACCTTCGGTGTAGTTCGGTGCGCCCTGTGCCTTCGCGGCGTCGACAACCGCTTGCACTTCCTCATCCGAGACGAACGCACCCTGCATACGTACCGGACGCCCACCCTGCGGGATGAAGAGTCCGTCACCCATACCGATGAGCTTCTCGGCACCACCCTGGTCCAGGATAACTCGAGAGTCCGTAAGCGAGGACGTCGCAAAAGCCAGGCGGGAAGGAACGTTGGTCTTGATAAGACCGGTCACCACGTCCACGGACGGGCGCTGCGTTGCGAGCACCAAGTGGATGCCGGCTGCACGCGCCTTCTGGGTAATGCGGACGATGGAGTCCTCGATCTCCTTCGGCGCCGTCATCATGAGGTCCGCGAGCTCGTCCACGACACACACGATGTACGGGTACGGGCGCATCTCCCGCTGGGAGCCGGCCGGGGCCTGATACTCGCCGCTGCGGACCTTACGGTTAAAGTCCTCAATCTTGCGCACGCGGGCAGCCTGCATGTCCATGTAGCGCTGCTCCATCTCCCCCCCCAGCCACTGCAGGGCCGCCGCAGCTTTCTTTGGCTGCGTAATGATCGGGGTGATGAGGTGCGGAATACCTTCGTACGGCGTGAGCTCCACCATCTTCGGGTCGACGAGGATGAGGCGAACGTCTTCCGGCGTCGCGCGGGTCAACAGCGAGACCAGCATGGAATTCACGAAGGCCGACTTACCGGAACCGGTAGCACCGGCCACGAGCAGGTGCGGCATCTTCTTCACGGAGAAGGAGGTGTACTCACCTTCGATATCCTTACCCAAGCCGATCAGCATGGGGTCATGGTCAGCGCGCAGTGCCGGGGAATCCAAGACATCGCGCAAACGCACCATCTCGCGGTCCGCATTGGGCACCTCAATGCCGACTGCGGACTTGCCCGGAATCGGGGTGAGCAGGCGCAGATTATCCGTCGCCACAGCATAAGCCAGGTTGGACTGTAGGTTCGTAATCTTCGAAACCTTGACGCCTGGACCCAGCTCGATCTCGTAGCGCGTCACTGTCGGGCCACGGCTAAAACCAGTGACCTGGGCATTGACCTTGAATTCTTCAAAGACCTCGGTGATGGCCTCGATGATGCGATCGTTAGCCTCCGTGCGTGCCTTCGCAGGCTTGCCAGCGGTGAGCAGGTCCGTCGTCGGCACATCGTAGCCGCCGCCCAGGGCAGTGTCTTCCGCACCGCTCGGAGCTGCAGTCGTTTCTTCGGCTACGCTCTGAGCCTCGTCCTCAATCTTGGCACCCGTTCGCGCATCACGCCCGGATCGTTCCTGGAACATGCGCACTGCCTCGGAATGCGCGGCGGAGACCACGTCCTCTCCCGCCGAGCCAACCGACGCTGCGCTTGCCGACGTCTCCGCAGCCGCCGCTCCCAGTGCCGCGCCGGCGGCACCGCCGACGTCCACGCGCGGACGCTTCTTCGGTGCTGGTTTCGGTACTGGCTGTGGCGCTGACTTCTGCTCCGGCTGCGGAGCGGGCGCCGGTTCCGGCACGACAGGGATCTCATCTGTGTCATCGACGCGGCTATCAAAGCTTGGTCGGCCGTGCTGCACCGGCTCCTGGTTTACAGGCTGCGCCGCGGAGTCAAAGGACACCGTGGCATTCTCATCCGGCATCTGCCTCGGGGGCTGCTTCGGGGTCTGCTTCTTCGGGGTCTGCTTCGGGCGCGGGCGCGGAGTATACGCCGGGCGTGCGGGACGCTCGCGCCCTTCGGCGATGGCGTCGATGTCCTCGCTGGCGTAGCCGTAATCGTCCGCAAGGGCGTCGTCAAGCAGCTCCTCATCTGAGCGGTTCTTCCGATCACGGAGTCCGCCGAGGAGCGCGGAGAACTGGGAGGCCACGAAGTCATATGCCTCGCGCAGGGTGATGCCAGTGATGTTGAGCGCCCCATAGACAATCAACAGGAAGAGCAACGGCACCGCCACGTAGCTGGAGAAGGCCGCTACCAACAGCTCGCCTATTCCATACCCGATAACACCACCGGCCTCTCCGGCGGCATTGTCCTTCCAGGTAAGCTTCGGAAGCCCAGCAAAAATATGGATGAGGCTGAGCATGCACACCACGATAAGGGCAGTGCCACCCACGACGCGTGGCTTGAAATGGCCGGCCGGGCCGGACAGATCCATCATGAGCGCGATGGCAACCGCGATCAATGCCACGGGAAGGACATAGGCGCCTGCACCAATGACATAGCGAACAGCATTGGTGAGGTATTCACCGATAACACCGGCGACCTGGAACCACGTTGCACAGGCAAGGATGATGGCCACGCCAATCAGCACGAGCGCAACCGCATCTGGATTAGAGACGCGAATGCTCTTCTCCGTGCGAGTAGGGCGCTCCATAACGGTCGTCGGCATATCACCGTCGACGTCATGGGCCCGGGTCACCTTGCTCTTCGAAGAAGCAGCGCCCTCAGCCCTCTTGCTAGTTTTCTTATTCTTCGCGCGTCCAGAAATTTCCCCTGGCTCCCTCAACTCGTCGTAATCATCAAAAGCCCCCTCGTCATGGGGCGCATCATAGGCAGAATCGTAGAGATCCTCATCCCGGCTTCCCGCTTCAGCAGGCTTGAGCCCAGCGAGGCCATGCCCGACTCCCCGCGCCATGCTCCCCATACCCTTGGCGGTGGCGCCAAAAACGCTGCCGAGTCCGCGTCCAACGGCACGAAAGGCGCTGCCGGTCCTCTCTTCGGAGGTCTCGGCAGCGCGGGTTGCGGACGTCAGCGAGTAGCTTGTACGGCCCGACGGCCGCGACCGATTAGCGGTGCGACCTCGGCCGGAGGCGCGAGACGGAGCGTTCTTGACAGACATGCCTGCCACTCTAGTAGCAAACGCACCATTAACCACATACGCCACACGCGCATACTAAAGAATTTTCGCAGTTCAGCCTACAGGCTTGACCTAACGATGGTGGAGGCATCGCTCTCAATCTCCACGCGGGCGGCCTCGCGGCCGACAACCCACAAAAGCAATTCGGCCACGGTGCCACGCACCCGTACCACTGAATCGCCTTGCTCGGAAACGCACCGCTTATCCGCCGCCACGATCGGCGGAAAGCCCTGCGGTTCCAGCACGACAGGACGGCGAGAACGTGATAACAGCCGTGTGCCTAGTAGTTTCAACGGCGCCACGAGCTCGGAGTGCGCGGCTCGTGACAAATCCCGTGGTTCAGTGTGACCATTGGCGCGGCGAAGATCCTCATGATGCACGAAGTGCTCCGCGGTGTTAAACACCGAGTCCGCATAGCGCAGAGGATTCAGTTTGCCTGCTCCCCTACCCCAAGAATCAACAAGCTCCTCATATGTCATCTGCGCACGAATCTTGCTAGCGATGCCATCAGCATGAGAAGTCAGTGCAGGGACAAAAACACCGATCACAGCATCAGGGCGGTTCTCACGAACCCACAAATGCGTTATGAGGTCGTGGGCCGACCAGCCCTCACACAACGTCGGTGCATCGGGACCAAGTTCATGGAATAACGCCACCATTTTGGCGCGCTCGCTTGAGGAAAACGACATGTGCCCCAGCATACCCACCATGAGCGGGAACGCTGGGGCGCTGTCGGTCTAAAGCCTAGAGCGATTCACGGGAAGCGTGAACTTCGTCGTCGTCAGGCAGCAAGATATCCGAGTTCGTCGGCACGATGGTCGGCAGAATCACCGGCTCGCGCTTGTACTTGGAATCCATCAGCTTCGACACCTTGCGGCGCAGCTTCTGCACCATGCGGTAGGTATCGTTCTCACCTTCAGCTGCAAGGTCATTCATGGTGTTCTCCACCATCTCAGCTACCTCAGGCACGATACCGCGGTCATCGTCAGAGAAGCCCGTAGTAGACACCGTCGGGTGCTCGAGCAGGCGCGAGGTGCGGTTATCAATGACACAGGTGATGGAAACAACGCCGCCAGCACCCAGGTTGGTGCGGTCCGCGAGGGTATCGGCGTCGACATCACCCATCGACACACCATCAACGTAGAGGTTGCCCACAGGGATCTGGCCGACGACCTCAGCACGGCCATTGCGCAGATCGACGACAACGCCGTTCTGAGCCAAGACCACGCGGTCGCGGGCCACACCAGTGGAAATAGCCAGCTCCTTATTGGCGCGCAGGTGACGCCACTCGCCGTGCACCGGCATGGCGTTCTTCGGGCGGGCTGCGTTGTAGAGGAAGAGCAGCTCGCCACCGTAGCCGTGGCCGGAGGCGTGAACCTTAGCCTCCTTGTTGGTGATGACTTCAGCACCAATCTGGGAAAGCATGTTGATAACGCCAAACACGGCTTCCTCGTTACCCGGAATCAGGGAGGAGGAGAAGATGATGAGGTCACCATCGCGGACCGTGATCTGGCGGTGCTCACGGCGGGCCATGCGGGACAGCGCCGCCATCGGCTCACCCTGGGTACCGGTGGTAATGAGCAACACCTTGTGCGGAGCCATCTTGGCGGCCTCATCGATTGGGATGATGGTGCCGCGCGGCACCTTAAGGAAGCCCATCTTCTCCGCAATTTCCATGTTGCGCATCATGGAGCGACCGTTGAAGGCAACCTTGCGGCCGGCGGCCACGGCGGCGTCGATAGCCGCCTGCACGCGGTAGACGTTGGAGGCGAAGGAAGCGATGATCACGCGCTGCTTGGCCCCAGACACCAGCCGCTTAAACGTCGCCGGAATATCGCCCTCAGAGGCGGACACACCCGGGATATTGGCGTTGGTGGAGTCACACAGCATGAGGTCCACGCCCTCATCGCCGTAACGCGACAGGGCCGGCAGATCCGTCGGACGGTTATCCAGCGGGGTCTGGTCCAGCTTGATATCACCGGTGTGGATGATGTTGCCGGCCGGGGTGCCCAGCATGACGCCAAGTGCATCCGGGACGGAGTGGTTCACTGCCCAGAAGCGGCAGCGGAACGGGCCGTAGTTCACATCGGACTTCTCGTTGACCTCAACGAACTTCGGCTTCTGACGGTGCTCCTTACACTTGGCCGCGATCAGCGCGATGGTGAAGCGCGAAGCCACGATCGGGATATCCGGGCGCAGCTTCAGCAGCCACGGAATCGCACCAATGTGGTCCTCGTGTGCGTGCGTGACGACGAGCGCCTTGACCTTGTGAATCTTCTTCTCAATCGGACCGAAGTCCGGGAGAATCAGGTCCACGCCCGGCTCACCGGAGGACGGGAAGAGCACACCACAGTCGATGATGAGCATTTCGTCCTGGTACTCGAAGACGGTCATGTTTCGACCGATCTCAGAAATACCGCCCAGAGCATAAATACGCAGCGAATCCTTCTGCTGCTTCGGTGGCTCCGGCAGACGCTTGGTCAAGTCCGCGCCCTGCATGGATTTGGGCACGTTGCGGCGACCGCGGTTGTTATTGCGATTACGGTTGGTACGACCACCGTTGTTGTCATTGCCGTTGTTGTGGTTGTTGTTGCCGCCGCGACCGCGACCACGGCCGCCACGGGAACCACGAGAACGGGAACGACGGTTGCCGTCGTCAGAGTTTCCAGACTCCTTAGAGTTAGCGCCGGAAGCAGCCGATTCGTTCGGCGCTTGGAAAACCGGCGAAGCCGCCTCATTCGAGGCGGTCTCAGTCTCCGAAGGCGGGCCCGCCTTACGGGTTACCTTGCGGGAGCGGTTACGGGATTCAGTCATTCTTAAAGGACTCCAGCCTTTTCCAAATCGTGGCGGAGCGCCTCGATCTCCTCCGCGTCAGCCGCGGTAACTGGGAGACGAGGTTCTCCAACTTCAATGCCCTGCAGGCGCAGGGCAGCTTTAACAAGAGTTGCTCCTCCGAGGCGACCTTGCGCCTCGACGAGCGGGGACAAAGTTTTCGCGTTGATCTCTCGCGCACGTGCGATATCGCCTTCATCGAAGGCTACGTAGAGATCAGCCAGGGCCCGCGGAGCAATATGGCCAATCACGGAAATAACGCCCGAAGCGCCGAGGGCCAGCCACGGCAAGTTCAGTCCGTCATCTCCGGAGTACCATGCCAAACCGGTTTCCTGGATAAGCGGTGCGGCTGCTACAAGATCGCCCTTGGCGTCTTTAACAGCCTTGATGTTCGGCACTTCCGCGAGGCGAAGAAGGGTCTCCGCCGCAATCGGAATGCCCGAGCGGCCAGGGATGTCGTACAGACAAATTGGGAGGTCCACGGCGTCAGCCACAGCAGTAAAGTGCGCGTACACACCAGCCTGGGAAGGCTTGGAGTAATACGGAGTCACGACCAGAAGGCTGTCTGCTCCCGCATCAGCGAAAGCGCGCGCTGCCTCAATGCTGGTGGCGGTGTTATTAGTTCCCGCACCAGCGCACAACTTAGCGCGGCCGCCTACCTCTTCCTTTACAGCTGCGAACAGCTCCAGTTTCTCATCCAACGACGTCGTCGGTGATTCGCCCGTGGTCCCAGACAAAATGAGGGAATCAACGCCGTTATCAACCAAATGAGCTGCTAGGCGACGTCCAGCGGACACGTCCAAGGCGCCATCCTGGTCAAAAGGAGTGACCATAGCTACGCCTACGCGTCCGAAGGTGTCGACGCCTGCCTGTGCTGTCATACCTGTGCTCATAGGCGTCAAGATTACCCGCTTTCGCCCCCATTGGCCGCATCGGGGTCGTGCGCGAGTCTCCTGCTGATGCTTTAAGCGTAGGGGCTCGAGGCCATTTCGGTGCCGTCAGCCAGGGTGGTGATATGGAAGTCGTCGAAAAGCACCGGCGATTGCTCCTTCAACAGCTTCAAGCACGTGACGGCGAGCTGACGCATCTCTGTATCAGCCTGTTCAGTCGCCCGCGCGCCAATAAAGTGACGCCACGCTCGATAGTTTCCTGTCACGACGATCCGGGATTCCGTGAGATTGGGCAATACCGCACGCGCCGCTTGCCGAGCCTGCTTCTTGCGCAGCAATGCATTTGGCTCCTCTTCCAGTTTGGACTCGAGGGCGTCAAGGAGCTCCTCGTAGACAAACCTCGCTTCGTCGGCCGCCTGCAAGGTCAACCGCGTTAGCTGTTCATCCTCCGCAATGATTTTGGGTAGGATTACCTCGGCTTCCTCAGAATGCACGAAGCGTTGCGAGAGCTGCGAGAAAGAGAAATGACGGTGGCGAACCAGCTCGTGCGACGCCGACCGCGACAGTCCCCGTATATAGAGCGTCGCCGTGGCATGCTCCAGCAATGCATCGTGGCCTACTTCCAGAATGTGATGCAAATAGGCCTGGTTTGAGGCGGTACGGGGATTCGGCTTGTCGAAGGACTCATAACAGGCGCGCCCGGCAAATTCGACTAGAGCCTCGCTTTCCGACGCCCCCTCATCAACCTCCCAGTCCACTCCTCGCGGCGCATGGAAAGCGGTTGCCGCAATGAGCTGGACATCAAGCTCAGAGACCTTTGCCATTACAGCCCCAGGTACTTCTCAAGTCCCACGGTCAGGCCTGGGTGGGATACGATTTCTCGTACACCCAGCAGAACACCGGGGGTAAAGGAAGAGCGATCATAGGAATCCTGGCGGATCGTCAAGGACTGGCCTTGAGTGCCGAAGATAACTTCTTCATGAGCCACCATTCCCTGCATACGGACTGCGTGGACGTGAACACCATCAACGTCTGCGCCGCGTGCACCATCGAGGGACTGCTCGGTCTTGTCCGGCATGGCGTCCAAGCCTGCCTCCTGGCGAGCCTTCGCAATACCCTGCGCAGTATGGACTGCAGTACCGGAAGGTGCATCAAGCTTGTTCGGGTGGTGGTATTCAACTACCTCAGCGCTGTCGAAGAACTTCGCCGCCTGGGCGGCAAACACCATGGTCAGCACAGCTGAAATAGCGAAGTTCGGCGCGATGAGAACGTTGCCGGCGCCCTCTTTCTTAGTCCACTCCTCCACCTTGGCTAGGCGTTCTGCATCGAATCCCGTGGTACCAACAACAGCGTGGATGCCATGTGCGATGCAAAACTCTAGATTGTCCATGACCGAGGCCGGCTGGGTGAAGTCGACAGCCACCTCGGCGCCCGCCTCAACCAGCTTCTCCAGCGGGGTCTCACGGTCAATGGAAGCAACTAGCTCCAAATCCTCCGCCGCATTAACGCCTTCCACGATTGCTTGGCCCACGCGCCCCTTAGCCCCCAAGACGCCTACCTTGATAGTCATACACAATCCCTTCATACGTGTTCGTGCGGTTAACTGTGCCCAGTCTATCCCTGACGCTGGCGGGGTTTCAGACAGGGCTCGTGCGGCTACCTTTGATACGAGCTTTCCTTTCTCTTCGTTGCGCGCGCACGCGACACTACCCAAACCATACAGCATCGAACGTGCTGGCTAACCCGTGGTGACTACCCCCGTTTATAGTAACGACTTGACATGAATTTAGAGCAGGCTATAGCCATGCGGGGTGTGTGGTACTAGAATCATGGTTAGAACATTTCTTCTAACACATGTTTATCTCGGGGGAGATTTCCATGACCACCACCGCCACTACACGCCCTGCACCCTTCTTCTTTTCCACCACTAACCCGAATAACCCACACGCTATAGCCCGCGCTAACGCCCGCCGCGCCACCTATGACACCTGGCAGGCAGCCATGCCCAGCCTTGACGCAGACATCAACACCACCGCACTATCCCTAGTGGCAGCCTGGTCACTTCCGGAAGGCCACATCAAATCCGGCCTGCGCGCCATCCACCGCCTTAACAGCCTGCCGAAAGTCAAAGCCATACAAGACACCCACTGCCTGCTCGACATTGAATCCTTGATTGCTATTGATCAGCCCATGTCAGCACTAACAGCCTTGACTAGTGAAACCCTAGACTTCATCGACACAATCCTGGCTGATTTCTTTACCCCTTCGAAGCCGAATCAGGCTTTTCCTACTCGCAGCCAAATCAGGCGCAAAGTCCGCGACATATGTAAAACCCTCGATGACTCCATCGCCTACCGGGATACCCGCCCTAAAGATACCTACCGGTTTTCTTCTAACGGCACCTCAGCCTGGCTGGAACTGCAAGTTGGGGAAGACACCGGCATTAAACTCGATGCCTTCATCCATAAAACCGCCGCCAAAGAAAACATCACTGTGCCTGAGGCAGTCATCAAACTGCTATCCGGTGAGATAAAGCCACCAGCCACCGTGGTGTTACACACCTACCAAGCCCGCGACATTGAGAATGCACCAACCTATATTGAAGGCTTCGGCTGGCGGGCTGAGCCCATGCCACATGACAAGACACGGGATTTAACCGGTGATATCGCTGAAGCTGACGGCTACCAGCCAGGCCTGATCATGCGCAAGATTGTCGAAGGCCGCGACGGTACCTGCCGGGTCGGCGGATGTGAAGAGCCTGCTTATCTTAGCCAATTAGATCACCGGCATAACTGGGCTGAAGGCGGGCCAACCCACCCGAAGAACCTGGCGTGTTTATGCCAAGGGCATCACAACATGAAAACCGATGGCACCCTCAACTACCTGCTAGACCCCTACAGCGGGGATGCCATCTGGCTATTCGAAGACGGCACCTGGACTATCACCGAAGCTGACGGGCCACTAGCGCCAAAGCAGAAACGGTGGGCGCAAACAGTCGCCCAACACA
>NZ_KV817280.1:183547-275964 GCF_001814605.1 Corynebacterium sp. HMSC074C01
AGCCCAACACCTCAAACAAGAACTCGACGACTACACACAACAACAAACCAAAGCCAAAGCCGAAGCCGAGAACAAAAGCAAGACCGACACAGATGCCGACACCGACGACATCCCCTTCTAAACACCGTCGTCGAACAAGACGACGACTGATCTGACGAGGCCCGGCCAGGCTCGCCCCAACTGCTGGCATTGGGACCGGTTGTTCTTAGTCATGCCGGTTAGGATGGAGTGAATGCAGATCTACATTGCTTCAGTACCCGTCGATGATGTTTCCCGTGCGCACGACTTTTATGTCGATACGCTCGGCTTTCGAGTCAAGGACGATGTAACCCACGGAGACTTTCGGTGGCTCACAGTCACCAATGCAGAAGACCAAGGGAATATAAAGCTCCTGCTCGAGCCCAAGGCCCACCCCGCGGCCAAGGACTACGCAGCAGCACTCAAGACTGACGGTATCCCTGTCACCCAGTTCCTATCCGCAGACGTGGAAAGGGAGTATAGCGAGCTCACTGAAAAGGGAGTGCATTTCACTATGGCGCCTACCGACGTCGGCCCCTCCATCATCGCCGTCTTCGATGACACCGTAGGAAACCTCATCCAACTGGTACAGCTCAAGAAATAGAGAACAAAGAATGACGCACTCATCTTCTTCCGTCGCCATCATCGCAGCCGTTAGCGCCGTATGCGTGATGCCGCTAACCGCATGCGCGGAGCGCGGAGCGGACACGACTCCGGCGCCGCAGTTCAGTGCAATTCCTTCTAGCTTTACCGCCACCGATGCGCCGGAGCCGCCGCCCAGTGAAACGCAAGCTGCTCCCTCACAGCAGGACGCCAATGTTGCTGCCTTTGCAGGGATGGGTATGCCGGCGTTCGAAGACCAACACCGCATGCCGGAGCGGTTGGGTAGCCTCACCCCGACGGGCGTGCGCGTAGGTGCTCACGATGGTTTTACGCGGGTGGTAGTTGACCTCGAAGGAGAAGGTGAGCCGGGGTGGTTCACGGCTTATACCGACGATCCGCGGCAACAGGCATCAGGCTACCCAGTTGAGGTAGAAGGAAACACATTTCTCAATCTGGGGATCGAAGGAACCCCGTGGCCCTCCACGCCCGAGCTCGAAGAAAGATATATGAAACCGGGAGTTACACCCGGTACTGGTGTGGTGAGCGAAGTCGTATACACGACCTCATTCGAGGCACAAACCCAATTAATCATTGGTCTGCACAAGAAGACGCCGTACTCGGTGACTTTCCTGGAAGACCCTAAACGCCTCGTACTCGATTTCCAAGACTAACCCGGAGTGGAACGATAGGGACCCTGCCCCAAGCTATGTCTGCTGGGGGCAGGGCCCTCGATCTAATAGAGCTTCCTAGTAGAGCTCCTAGGCGGCTTGAGGATTAGTCCTCCTCAACCGGAACCAGGGAGATTTTGCCGCGATTATCAATGTCGGCAATTTCGACCTGAATCTTATCGCCAACGTTGACGACGTCCTCGACCTTCTCAATGCGCTCGTCGCCGCCCAGCTTCGAGATGTGTACAAGACCATCACGACCCGGGGTCAGGGAAACGAAGGCGCCGAAAGCCACGGTCTTCACCACGGTGCCGAGGAAGCGCTCGCCCACCTTCGGCAGCTGCGGGTTAGCAATGCTATTCACGCGGTCGATCGCAGCGTCAGCTGCTTCACCGGTAGCGGCAGAGATATACACAGTTCCGTCTTCTTCGATGGAGACATCGGCGCCGGTTTCCTCGGTGATGGCGTTGATGGTCTTGCCCTTCGGGCCAATGAGCTCACCAATCTTGTTCACCGGGATAGTCACCGAGGTAATGCGCGGTGCCAGGCCAGACATCTCGTCTGGGCCCTCGATGACCTCAGACATAGTGTCGAGGATGGCGGCACGGGCGTCGCGGGCTTGTTCGAGGGCGTCGGCAAGCACGTGCGAAGGAATGCCATCCAGCTTGGTGTCCAGCTGCAGGGCGGTGATGAACTCGGACGTACCGGCAACCTTGAAGTCCATATCGCCGAAGGCATCCTCAGCACCGAGAATATCCGTGAGTGCCACGAACTTTTCCTTGCCGTTAACTTCACCAGAAACCAAGCCCATGGCGATGCCTGCCACCGGAGCCTTCAGCGGAACGCCCGCGTTGTAGAGGGACAAGGTGGATGCGCAGACGGAGCCCATGGAGGTAGAACCATTCGAGCCGAGGGCCTCAGACACCTGGCGGATGGCGTACGGAAAGTCCTCACGGGAGGGGATCACCGGCAGCAGCGCGCGCTCAGCCAGCGCACCGTGACCAATCTCGCGGCGCTTCGGGGAGCCTACGCGACCGGTCTCGCCGGTAGAATACGGCGGGAAGTTGTAGTGGTGCATGTAACGCTTGGACTCCACTGGGGTCAGGGAGTCGATCTGCTGCTCCATCTTCAGCATGTCCAAAGTGGTCACACCCAGGATCTGGGTCTCGCCACGTTCAAACAGGGAAGAACCGTGAGCACGCGGGATGAGGTCAACCTCCACGCCGAGGTCACGGATATCGGTCACACCACGGCCATCGATGCGGAAGCCCTCAGTGAGGATCTTGGTGCGCACGATGTCCTTCATCACGGCGTTGAAAGCGTTGCGGATCTGCTTGGATGCATCGGCCTCATCGAGGTCATCAAAGTCTTCGATGAGCTTAGCCTCGACCTGCTCCATGTAGTCGTTGGTGGCATCGTCGCGGTCTTGCTTGCCCGGGATGGTAAGCAGCTTCTCCAGCTTCTTGGTTGCAGCCTTCTCAACAGCCACGTAGACATCATCACCGTAGGGCGGGAAGAGCGGGAACTCCTGCGTCTCCTTGGCAGCACGCTCAGCCAGACCGGCCTGCGCCTCGCACAAAGACTTGATGAAAGGCTTCGCCGCCTCCAGGCCCTCAGCCACGGTGGACTCCTGCGGAGCCGGTGCGCCTTCCTTGATGCGCTCGGCTACGTTCACACCAGCGCCGGCCTCGACCATCATGATGGCTACGTCGTCCTTGCGGCCCTTCTTCACGATGCGGCCGGCCACGACCATCTCGAAAAGAGCACGCTCGTGCTGCTCGTTGTTCGGGAAGGCCACCCACTGGCCCTTCGGGTGCTTATCATCAGCAATCAGTGCCATGCGCACGCCGCCCACCGGGCCGGATACCGGCAGGCCGGAGAGCTGGGTGGAAGCGGAAGCGCCGTTGATGGCAACGACGTCGTAGTACTCCTCCGGGTCCATGGAGAGGACCGTGACAACGACCTGAACCTCGTTGCGCAAGCCCTTCACGAAGGTCGGGCGCAGCGGGCGGTCGATGAGGCGGCAGGCCAAAATAGCCTCAGTAGAGGGACGGCCCTCGCGGCGGAAGAAAGAGCCCGGGATCTTACCCGCGGCGTACATGCGCTCCTCGACGTCCACGGTTAGCGGGAAGAAGTCGAAACCTTCGCGCGGCTGGTTAGAAGCGGTGGTCGTGGACAGCAGCATGGTGTCCTCGTCCAGATAAGTGGTCACGGAGCCACCGGCCTGGCGAGCCAGCTGGCCCGTCTCAAAACGGATGGTGCGAGTGCCGAAATCGCCGTTATCCAGGGTGGCGATGGCCTCGGTGATTCCGTAATCGTCGTCGATAAGAAACTCGACGGAATTGTTTGGTTGCTTCTTAGCGTTCTTAGCGCTCATGTATGAAACTCTCCTTGGAGCTGTCATGGCGATCTTCGGTGCCGCCTCTTCTTCGATGTTTTTGACAACGCCCAAGGATTTTAGCAGATGGGACAAGAAAACCCCCGCACACAAGGTGCGGGGGTTGAAAAGTTCAGCGCTTAGCGGCGCAGACCCAGGCGAGAAATCAGGTCGCGGTAACGGTCAACGTCGTTAGCAGCCAGGTACTTCAGCAGGCCACGACGGCGACCAACCATGAGCAGCAGACCACGACGGGAGTGGTGATCGTGCTTGTGGTCCTTGAGGTGCTCGGTCAGGTTGTTGATGCGGGAAGTCAGCAGCGCAACCTGTGCCTCCGGGGAACCAGTGTCGGTCTCGTGCAGGCCATACTCCTTGAGGATTTCAGCCTTCTTCTCGGTGCTCAAAGCCATGGAAAAATCTCCTATTGTATTTCAGTCCACATGAAATGTTGCGCCTTGGTGGCGCTGCCCGTGACTACTGTGGACCGCAGTCAGCAAGCCGAAGTAGAAGTATAGAGGCTGCCCAGCTTCGACATCAAATCATCGACGAAGCGCGCGTCATCGACAGCAACGGCCACGCGAGTGGTGGGGTCGTTAAGGCGTTCCGGGTCACCGATCGTGCGCCCGTTCTCCTCACACCGCAGATTCAGGTCGAGGCAGGTGACCAGCGAAGGATCGGCTGCCACTGCTACCGCTAAAGGGTCGTGGAGCCCGCAACCACCAAGGTGCGGAGACGTCGTTTTATAGGCGCGGATGTAGTAGTCCACGATGTCCGCGTAGATCCGGCCCGTCCGCGTGGCCCTCCACTGCTTCGTATGCTCCGTGGTGAGCAACGTGCGCAACGTGACATCGAGCCCCACCATCGTGAGGTTCTGTGCATGGCGAAAGACATAGTCCGTGGCTTGGGGATCTTGGAAGACGTTGGCCTCGGCATAAGGAGTGACGTTTCCGGGCACGGTTAGCGCGCCGCCCATCATGACGATGCGGGCGTTGCGGGCAAAGTCCGGGTCCTCGCGCATGGCGGCTGCAATGCTTGTCGACGGCCCCGTTGGCACAATAACCAGGTCCTCGCCATGCTCGCGGACCGAACGGATGAGGAAGCCGACCGCATCGTCGTAGGCTTTGCGCCGCGGCGGAGGCAGAAGTACTTCCCCAAGGCCGTTGCGGCCATGGATGAATGCTGAAATGGGAGCAACGCGAAAGCCCGGCCGCGTCGGGCCGGTGAAGACGGGGACCTCCTCGGCGTCGAGAAGCTCGAGCAACGCCAGCGAGTTGCGCACTCCCAAAGCCACCGGCACGTTGCCGTAGGTACCCGTTACCCCGATCAGCTCGAGGTCGGGGTGCGCCACGGCATAGGCGAGCGCTAGGGCATCGTCGATTCCGGTGTCGAGGTCGAGGATGATCTTCATTTAAGCCTCGCGGGCAAGAATCTCACGAACTCGGGCAACGTCACGCTCCATAGCTACCAGGAGTTCCTCCACGGAATTGAATTTCTCCATGTCGCGCACGTGGTCAACAAAGTGCACGGTGGCTTCGTGGCCGTAGAGATCAGCGTCGCGGTCCAGCACAAAGGACTCCACCGAACGCTCCTCGTCACCAAAGGTGGGGTTCGTGCCCACCGAGATAGCGGCTGGATAAGGAACGCCGGGCTCCATGTCACCTTCCAGAGGGGCGCCGGTGGGCTCGACTACGAACCAGCCCGCGTACACGCCATCGGCCGGGATGGCGACGGATTCCGGGAAATACTGGTTGGCGGTTGGGAAACCAAGCTCCTTTCCGCCGCGTCCTGCACCGCGCACAACGGGCCCAGTCACTGTGAAATGGCGCCCCAGCGCCCAATTCGCGCGTGCAATATCGCCCTTGGCAAGAGCGGCGCGGATGTTGGTGGAGCAGATGCGCTCGCCGTCGTCGTCAAGCAAGGGCACGATGTCAACGCCGAAACCGAACTCGGTTCCGAATTCCGCCAGCGCCTCCGCGGTGCCGGCCGCACCCGCGCCGAACGTGAAGTTCTCCCCCACCACGACGTGTTCTGCGTGCAAGCGCCCCACAAGGAGGTCTGCCACGTACTCGCGCGGCCCAACACCTCGTAGTTCTTCGGTGAAGTCGATGACGAGAACGGCCTCGATGCCCATCTCTTCCGCCAGCTGCATACGGCGCTCAAACGTAATCACGGAGAGAGGAGCACGCTCCGGCAAGAACACGGAGACTGGGTGCGGATCGAAGGTCACCATGACGGCGCGCTGGCCATTGCTTCGCGCGTGCTCGACGGCCTTCGTCACGAGCTGTTGGTGTCCGCGGTGCAGGCCGTCGAAGACGCCAATCGTCACCGAGGTCGAGCCAAGGTCAGCAGGGATGCTATCGATTCCGTACCAAATATCCACGGGCACCATGCTATCCCACTGCGGCCGGTGCCCTAGACTGCAGGGCATGACTGATCCGCTCGAACGTTCCGGCCTCGTGGTCGTCGATAAACCCGCCGGCATGACCTCGCACGACGTCGTGGGAAAACTCCGCCGCTTCTTCCACACCCGCAAGGTGGGGCACGCGGGCACGCTTGATCCGATGGCTACTGGAGTGCTCGTCGTAGGCATCGAGCGCGGCACCAAATTTCTTGCCCACATGGTGGCCTCCACCAAAGCTTATGACGCCACGATTCGCCTGGGCATGGCAACCCACACCGACGACGCGGAGGGGGAAACAACGTGGGGCAAACCGGCAACCGCTGTGGAAGACTCAGACATTGCGCACGAAATTGCTGCCTTGACCGGCGATATTATGCAGCGTCCGGCAGCGGTGTCCGCCATCAAGGTGGATGGCAAACGTGCCCACGAACGGGTGCGTGCGGGCGAAGAAATTGAGATTCCAGCTCGCCCGGTAACGGTCAGCCGCTTCGATATCCTCGATACGCGGCGCACCGGAGAGTTCATCGATCTGGACGTGTCGGTGGCCTGTTCTTCGGGCACCTACATCCGCTCGCTGGCTCGGGATTTGGGAGAAGCGCTCGGCGTCGGCGGGCATCTCACCGCGCTGCGCCGCACGGAGGTAGGGCCTTTTACGCTTAACGACGCCCTCCCCCTCTCTGCGCTCGAAGACTCCCCGCAGCTGTCCTTAAGCCTTGATGAGGCACTCGCCCGCAGCTATCCGGTCTTGGAGGTCACCGACGATGAGGCCCAGGCCTTGGCCATGGGCAAATGGTTGGAGCCGCGCGGGCTGAAAGGTACTTACGCGGCCGTAGATCCGCAGGGCCGTTCCATCGCTCTGATTAAGGAAAAGGGAAAGCGCCTGGCCACAGTTTTTGTTGCGCGCCCCTCGACGCTGTAGTTGCCTGCTTTAACGGTCAAAGTTAAGCGCGGGGACAGCGGTGGCAACGATGACATAGCCATCCCTGATTATCCAGTGCCCAGTAATGAAGGGCACCGGGGTCGGCCGCGCCAAAAGGTAGGAAACTAAAGTGCCGTCGAGGCGCAGATCGATCTCGGCCTGGTCAAAATCGAGCCAGCGGCGAGTCATGGGGAACCACGTCTTGTAGGTCGCTTCCTTCGCACAGAACAAGAGGCGGTCCGGGCAGGAAATTCCGGCTGCGTGCAACTGCGCCAACTGCGGCATCTCCCCTGGCCGCGCGATCATCGTCAACACGTGCTCCGGAAGAGGCTCCGCCGGCTCGGCGTCAAGCCCCATAGAGCGCACGTGCGTGGCGGGAGCTGCCACAGCTGCGCGCAGACCTTCGGTGTGCGTCATCGATCCGGTATAGCCCTCCGGCCACAATGGCATGCCCCGCTCACCGCGCAGAATAGGTTCATCACCTGTGTAGTTGAGTTCCTTCAAGGCCTGGTGAGCACACCAGCGGGCATCCCCAAACTCGGATTTGCGGACGTCCACGGCCTGGGAGACCACAGAACGTTCTTCCGGGGATAGGTGGTGGTAGTTGAGAAGGTTGGTCATCGACTCATCTGTACGCACATAACAAAAGCGCGCTGACTCGGGGAAGAGAGAAGGCTCAAGCATGCTCGGCCCTCCCCGTCTTCTCATCGATGGTAAGCACCGGGTACGGCCAGGACTGAAGACCGCCATGCGCCTGCCACTCACGCGGATAGCCCAGGGACACCTCAATGTGGTCTACCCCGTCAACGTTGGCGCGATTAGGCATGTGGAGGTGACCATAAATCACTGCCTTAGCGTTATAGCGCCGCGGCCAAGAACGCGTATGGCGGGTGCCGCACCACAAGGCCACTTCGGGCCAGCGCAAATAGAGCGTCGGCTCCTGCACCAGCGGCCAATGGTTAATGAGGACGGTTTCACCCTCGACGCGTGACAGCCGCTTGATCGAATAGGCCAGGCGGTCCCAGCACCACGCGCGCACATCGACGAAGGGGGCGATAGCAAATTCATCAGTCATGACGATCTGCTTCTCCTTCGCACTCGCCAGCGCCTGTTCCACCGTGGTGCCTGGTGGACGGAAGCTGTAATCGTAGAGCGTAAACAGCGGGACCACCGTGACCCCTCCAAATACCGGAAACGGATCCTCCGGGGTGATCACGCCAATTTCCCGGCAGCCTTCAACGAGGCGATCGTATTTCGAGCGCCCCTGGTAGGCGTCCTGGCCGCGGGAGAAGAGCTCGTGGTTGCCGGGCACCCAAATGACGGTGGCGTAGCGGTTCTTTAGCCGCGCCAAGGTGTTGATAACAAGGTCAATGCGCTCGGCCACGTCGCCGGCAACAATCAGCCAATCGTTGGGGTTCGGCGGGACAAGTTCATCGATACGTTCCCCGTTCACACGCACCGCCGCGTGGAGATCGGAGACGGCCCACAAAGTGGTCATAGCGCCTCCTTCATACGAACAGTCCCTCTACTTCTACCACAGGCTTAGACCCGCGCCCACCGCATGGAGTAGAAGCGCCAGACCACGCCCACCATGCGGATGAGGATGAACGCGGCAATACCGCCCCACACCCCGGTCAAGCCGGTGTCGAAAACAAAGGCCAACCAGACGCCGGGAAGGAAGCCTAGAAGCACCGAAGCGAGGGTGAGCGTGCGGAGGAAGGCCGCGTCCCCAGCCCCCAGGAGGACGCCGTCCAAGGCGAAGACGACGCCGCCAATAATGACGAGGAAGGTCATAACCCACCAGGGGCCGGAGATGACCTCTAGGACCTCCGGGCTCGTGGTAAAAATCCGTGGGATAAAAGCGGAGCCAAGGCCCAGTACCGCTGCCAGCGCGAGGGAGAAGGACGTCGAGTAGAGCGTTACCTTGGTTCCCACCGTGCGGGCATAGCGCGCTGATCCCGCTCCCAATGCCGCGCCGGTCAAGGCTTGGGCAGCGATCGCGAGGGAATCCAGAACGAGGGACAGGAAATTCCACATCTGCATCATGATTTGATGCGCGGCGAGCTGCGCCGTGCCGATACGCGAGGCCACGGCCGCCGCTGACAGAAACGCCACTTGGAAGCTCAGCGAACGCACAATGAGGTCACGTCCCAGCACTAGCTGCCGACGAACCACGCTCCACCGAATCTCCCACGAGCCGGTATGCTCGCGACGCAGCTCCGCTACGAAGAACGCCGCGATAATCCCCATCCCCAGCACCGTGGCCAGGGCGGAACCTGCAAGCCCCCACACATGCACGAAAATAGGCACCGCGATGGCGCCGGGAACCATACCTGCCAGGGTGAAGTAGAGGGGCTTGCGGGTGTTTTGAACACCTCGCATCCAGCCGTTGCCGGCCATGTTGATGAGGGTAAAAGGAATGGCGACGGCCGCAATCCGCAACCACTGTGCGGTCCCCCGCGCTGTATCCGGGTTACCCGTCAACCAGGTGGCAAAGACCCCGGCGAAGAGCCACATGATGACGGCGAGCACCATCCCAACGCCCACGGCAACCCACGTTGCCTGCACCCCCTCGGCGACGGCCTCCTCGCGCTTCCCCGCGCCGAACAGCCGTGACGCACGCGCGGTCGTGCCATAAGACAGAAAGGTTAATTGGGTGGTAACCACCGAATGGAGCGTGGCCGCTGCGCCAAGCGAGGCCAAATCCTCCGCCCCCAAACGGCCGACGACCGCAGTATCCAGCAATAAATACAGCGGCATGGCCGCCAGAACGCCCAGAGCAGGAAGGGCGAGGCGGAAGACCTCAGCGGCAGAAACCTTCACTGGTTGCTCGGAAACCATCTAGGACAACGCACCTACCAGCTGCGCGATAACCTCCTCGGGGTTTCCATGCGCGGTATAACCTGCAGCCGGAATATGCCCGCCGCCGCCGAAGGTGAGGGCCACTTCCGCACAGTTGACGGCGGAGGAACGCAGGGACACCGCCCACACATCAGGCGCTTGCTCCTTGAAGACCACGCCGATGTCAGTGCCCTTCAAGGCTCGGACATAATCGACGAAAGATTCAATCGCGGAATCGGCGTGGGAGCTGACCTCCTCATGCGGGACGAAGAGAACAGCGAGGCGGTGCTCCCCTGCTTCCTCAATCCTGAGGCCTGAGAGCACGCGTCCAATCATCTGCAGGTCATCGGCCGTGCTGGAATCCATGAGTTCCAACGCTATCTGCTTGGTATCGAGACCATAGAGCATCAGGCGCGCAGCGATATCATGCATCGCTGGGCGGCCCCACCGGAAGTTACCGGTATCGGTGACTAGGCCCGCGTACAGGCAGTGCGCGATGACGCGATCGATCTGGATGGACAGCCTATCCAGGATGTCCAGGAGCACCACCGTGGTGGACTCGCATACCGGATCCACGACATTGATGGCTCCGAAGCCATCGTTGGAGGCGTGGTGGTCGATGCACAGGACGCGGCCCACGGCGGCCATTTCTTCGATTTCCTGGGCCACCGAACCCGTCCTATCTATCGAGCCGCAGTCCACAGTGACATAGAGGTCATAACCTTGTGGAAGCTCATCCACCAACTCAATCTCATCCACCGTGGGGATGGAAAACAGGTTGGCTGAAATATCACGGCGTTGGCCAATCACGGTGCGGGTCTGCTTCCCGCGCTGGCGAAGTGCCAGGGTAAGGGCGGCTGCCGAGCCGACGGCGTCGGCGTCTGGGCGCAAATGCGTGATGATGCAAATGCTGCTGGCTTGCACCAGCGCATCCACTGCGGCTTCGTAGTTGGTTCGCGACACTTAGTCCTCTTCCTCGTCCGAGGTCTTGTACGGGTTCGCGTCGCCTGCGGGCTGTGCACCTTCCTTCAGCTTGGCTAGCTCCGCATCGCGGGCACGGGCGCGGGCGAGCAGCTCCTCCATGTGCGCGGAGGCCTCGGGGACAGTATCGAGCTCGAAGGACAGCGTCGGCGTAAAACGAACGGAGAGCTCATCACCCACAATCTTGCGCAATTGCCCCTTAGCCCTGGTGAGGGCTTCGGCTGCCTGGTCATAATCAGGCTCGGTCTCGATATCCGTACCACGCACCGTATAGAACACGGTGGCGTCGTGGAGATCACCCGTGACCCGGGCATCCGTGATTGTCACCAGCTCAAGGCGGCGATCCTTAATTTGGCGCTCAATTGCACTGGCGACGATTGTCTGAATGCGCTTTGCCATGCGTGCGGCGCGGGCGTGATCAACCATGGTGAAGCTCCTTTACGTACGGTTACTGGCAACTAGTCTAGGATACCGATTCTGCACCTTTCGGCCGAAATGAGGAAAGCCCAGCCAGAATCTTTCCTGGCTGGGCTTCACTGCCTGAGGTTTCTTGCGCTTAGTCGCGCGGGACCTCGACCTCTTCGTAGGCCTGGATGATATCGCCTACCTGAATATCCGGATAGGACAGAACCATACCGCACTCGTAGCCGGCGTTGATCTCGTTTGCGTCATCCTTCTCGTGGCGCAGGGACTCGATCTTGGCATCGGAGGTAATGACGTTTCCGTCGCGGACCAGGCGCACCTTGCCATTGCGCTTGACCTTGCCCTCCGTGACCATACAACCGGCGATGGTGCCGACGGCGGAGGACTTGAACAGCGCGCGGATCTCTGCCGCACCGGTGTCGCGCTCCTCGTAGATAGGCTTGAGCATGCCCTTCAGCGCTGCCTCAACCTCTTCGATGGCGCGGTAAATCACCGTGTAGTAGCGGATATCGACGCCCTCAGCGTTGGCTTCCTCGGTGGCCTTGCCTTCAGCGCGAACGTTGAAGGCGATGATGATGGCGTCCGAAGCGGCAGCCAGGGAGACGTTGGTCTGCGTCACCGCACCCACACCACGGTCGATGATGTTGAGCTGTACCTCGTCGTCGACCTCGATGTCCAACAGGGCATCTTCGAGCGCTTCCACGGAACCTGCGTTGTCGCCCTTGAGGATGAGGTTGAGCGTCGAGGTTTCCTTGAGCACTGCATCCAGATCCTCGAGGGAGACGCGCTTGCGAGCCTTTGCCTGCAGAGCAGAACGCTTGCGAGCATCGCGCTGTGCGGCAATCTGGCGTGCCACGCGGTCATCCTCAACAACCAGGAGGTTGTCGCCGGCGCCAGGAACACCATTAAGACCCTGCACCTGGACCGGGCGGGACGGGCCTGCCTCTTCCACGTCGTTGCCGAACTCATCGAGCATGCGGCGCACACGTCCGTGTGCGTCACCAACCACGATGGAATCACCAATACGCAGCGTACCGCGCTGGATGATGACCGTAGCCACCGGACCGCGGCCGCGGTCGAGGTGGGCCTCGATGGCAGAACCCTGCGCATCCATGTCCGGGTTAGCGGTGAGCTCCAAGGCAGCGTCCGCCGTCAGGATGACGGCTTCGAGCAGATCATCAATGTTGATGTTGTTCTTCGCGGAGATATCCACGAACATCGTGTCGCCACCGTACTCTTCCGGAACCAGTCCGTACTCAGTGAGCTGACCACGGATCTTGTCCGGGGAAGCCTCCGGCTTATCAATCTTGTTGACCGCGACAACCACAGGGATGTCTGCTGCCTTCGCGTGGTTGATTGCCTCGATGGTCTGCGGCATCACGCCGTCATCGGCGGCAACCACCAGGATGGCCAAGTCGGTGGACTTAGCACCGCGAGCACGCATGGCGGTGAAGGCCTCGTGACCCGGGGTATCCAGGAAGGTGATGGTGCGAGGACCATCCTCGAGGTCCACCGTGGTTTGGTAGGCGCCGATTCCCTGGGTAATGCCACCGGCCTCGCCGGCACCCTCGTTGGTCTTACGAATGGTGTCAAGAAGGCGAGTCTTACCGTGGTCAACGTGACCCATCACGGTCACAACTGGCGGGCGCTTCTCAAGTGCCTCTTCGCCACCCTCGTCCTCGCCGAACTGCAGGTCGAAGGACTCGAGCAGCTCGCGGTCCTCATCCTCAGGGGAGACGACCTGGACCTCGTAGTTAATCTCCGAACCCAGCAGCTGCAGGGTGTCTTCGGAGACAGAAGCCGTAGCAGTCACCATCTCACCGAGGTTGAACAGTGCCTGCACCAATGCTGCAGGATCTGCACCAATCTTCTCAGCGAAGTCAGCCAGGGAAGCACCGCGACGCAGGCGTACGACCTTACCGCCGCCGTCAGGCAGACGTACGCCGCCTACCTCATGCTTCTGCTGCTCTTCAAACTCATGGCGCTTCTGACGCTTCGACTTCTTTCCGCGACGCGGTGCGCCACCCGGACGGCCGAATGCACCGGCGGTGCCACCGCGACGACCGCCGCGTCCACGGAAACCACCGTGGCCAGGACCGCCGTGGCCGGGCCCGCCACCGCGGCCGCCGCGACCACGACCACCGCCGCCGCTACCAGCGGCCTTCGACGGCATGCTGGCCGGGTTCGGGTGCGAAGGCATCATTGCCGGCGAAGGACGACGTCCTCCGCTGCGGTTGCCATCGCCCTGCGGGCGTGCGCCGCCCTTGCCGCCACGGTTATCACCGGGCTTGCCAGCGGAGCGCTGTCCCTTGGTACCGCCTGGGCGAGGTCCGGGGCTCGGACGATCGCTGGAGCTACCCGTGGAGAACGGGTTGTTGGCCACGCGGCGGGTGCCGCCAGGCTTCGGCATGCTGCGCGGAGTGACAGCGCGCTCGCCGCCCTTCTCGTTGTTCTTGCGCTGTGCCCCAGGCTTCGGTGCGCCACTGGGCTTTGGCGTGGCACCCGGCTTCGGGGCGCCACCCGGCTTCGGGGCAGCACCGGGCTTAGGGGCGGCGCTTGGCTTCGGGCCTGGCTTTGCTGCAGCGGCAGGCTTCTTCTCTGCCGGCTTCTTGGCAGCAGAAGCTGGGGTGGCTGCCGGCGCGTTCTTCTCCGCTGCCTTGTCCTCGCCACCCTTAGCTTCGTAGTGTGCACGCATCTTCTTGATCACCGGGGGTTCGATGGTCGAGGATGCGGTCTTGACGAACTCGCCTTGTTCCTTCAGCGTGGCGAGTAGTTCCTTGCTGGTTACGCCGAGCTGCTTTGCCAACTCGTGTACACGTAGCTTTCCGGGCACTTGTCTCCTCTTTAATCTTTCTAGGAGCCAAGGCCGCGGAATACGGCCTGACCCCTAGTTAATGGCTATGGACTTTCATCGCTGATGCTGCTTCATGGTTGTGCGCTCATCAGTGTTCGGTCTTCCTTTTTAACTCTGGGTCGCACGGGCTGTTGCCCGCCGACTGCACCTGCTGCCTGGCAGCGAGGTACTCACGTACGTGACCTGTGTCCACGTCTGTGGACAATCGGAGCGCGCGCCTGAAGGCACGGGTTCGCTCCGCCAGCTCTACTGCTTCCAGATCAGGCCTTATCCACGCTCCCCTTCCAGGAAGGCGGCGGCCGGGATCCGGAACGACACGGCGCCCTGAGGGATCGCCCTTATCGGCGACAACCCTCAGCAGTTCCGTGTCGGGATGCTTTTGGCGCGTAGCGATACAAGTGCGGAGACGCTGTCCTTGAGACATCCAACTCCTTAGGTCATATCGCTACTGCTGCTACGCCACAGCATTCCTGCATGTGGGCCGTTGTCTAGTCTACGCGAAAATAGGCCAAACCTTTAATTCCACCGTAGGCTGCTCGGAAAGCTAGTCCCGAGCGGCATCGGAGTGAATATCAATCTTCCATCCGGTCAGGCGAGCTGCGAGGCGAGCGTTCTGGCCTTCCTTGCCGATAGCGAGCGAGAGCTGGTAATCCGGCACGGTGACCTTGGCCACCTGCGCTTCCTCGTCGAGGATTTCTACGCGCACGACCTTCGACGGGGCGAGAGCATTGCCCACGTACACGGCTGGGTCTTCGTTGAAATCAATGATGTCAATCTTCTCACCACCGAGTTCACGCATCACGTTGCTGACGCGGGAGCCCTTCGGGCCGATACACGCACCCTTGGCGTTGAGGCCCTTGGCGTGGCCGCGAACGGAGATCTTGGAGCGGTGGCCAGCCTCGCGAGCGATGGCGATAATCTCGACCGCACCGTCGGCGACCTCCGGAACCTCCAGCTCAAAGAGTCCGCGAACCAACTCCGGGTGAGTGCGCGACAACGTGATCTGCACCTTGGCACCGTTACGGTTCACACCCACGACATAGGCCTTGACGCGGTCACCGTGCTCCAGCTTCTCCCCCGGCAGCTGCTCAGCAGGCAACAGGAAAGCATCCTGGGAATCGTGTTCGGTGCCCAATTGCACCACAACGACGCCGCGCTTGTTGGCGTGGATATCGCGCTGGACGACGCCCGACACCACCGTTCCGGTCAGCTCAGAATAGGAATCATAGGTTCGCTCAGCCTCGTTCTCGCGCAACTTGCGCAGGATGGCATCGCGGACCGCCTGCGCGCCGATGCGCCCAAAGTTGTCCGGGGTGTCATCGTACTCGCTGATAACCTCTCCGGTCTCCGGATCACTTTCGGTCACGATGACAGTGACGGCGCCGCTGTCGGCGTCAATGTCTACGCGCGACTTCGTGCCTTCCGCCTTTGTCTCAGCGGATTCCGCACGGTGGTCCAGGTAGGAATACAAAAGGGCACCCGCGATAGCTTCGAGCAAGTCCTTCACGGGGACGCCGCGCTCGCGCTGAATCGTACGGAGTGCCTCTAGGTCAATATTCACTTGTTAGTCCTCTCGGGTTGCCGAGTTCTGCTCGGCGAAGTCGAACGTCTGCATAGCCGCCTCCAGCTCCATTGCTGAAGGTTGAGCAAATTCAATTTCTACCACTGCACGGCTTAGGTTTTCCAATCGTTCGATCTGATAGCGCACCTCCTTCTTCACCGTCGTGATAAGCGCCACGGATTCTTCATCCTCGGACAGGGCACCGATACGGGCGACGCGGGTGGTGCCAGGCTCCTCGGCCAGCGCATAGCCAACGAGCCTTCCTTGGTTGCGGCGCCAATGGCGCGGGGCGCTGAGCGGAAAGTCCACTCCTGGCGTGGATACCTCTAGGGTGTAGCCGGCACCGAAGTTGAGGGTGCCCGCTTCTTCCTGAGCGTCAAAGAGCGCAGAGATCTCCTGCGAGAGCTCCTCGATAAGATCGGAGCTCGGGCGCTCATCGCCATCGATGCGGATGATGACCTGAGACTTCTTACCAGCTCGCGTGGTCTTCACATCTTCGATGTCGAGGCCGCGTGCGGCGGCGACAGGCTGCAGAATTTCGGTTAGTTGCGCGGGTGTTGGGAATGCCATGCGCTCTAGACTAGGTCACACGGGTAGGGTCTATCGCGTGAACCGCCGAGTAGTTATCCCCACCCTGCTTGCTTGCGTTGCCCCCTGGCTGGGCGGCTGCCAAGCCACCGACGCGATCGTGGATTATTTTGGCCCCCACGCAGACCCCTCCCTCACGTCGCTTGCTCAATCCGCCAGCGCGGATGCTCTCGCCTTGGAAGAGATTGATGCGGATGCCGCTGCCCTGCGCGCGCAGCACGCAGACGAGCTTTACTCCGAAATTGAGCGCCTCTGCGGCCGCGACGAGGAAGGACACGTTCCGCGCTCCTGCGAAGTGAATCGTGAGGGTGAAGCACACGAGGCCACTGATGCGGCTGCCGTGCTTGCCGCAGCTTCTTCATCGACTGAAGAGCAGCTTGACGCGGTCTCCCCGGAATCTCGGCCCCTGCTCGTCGCCCAAGCCATCGCAATGGAGGCCCGCTCCACCGATGAACCGGGCGCTGTGCCGGACCTGACGGAGGATGACGCTGACCTCGCCACCAAACTCTTGGACTGGGAATACCAGCAGGTGTATGCGTTGGACTTTGCTCGTTCCTATGTCACACCTGACGTCGAAGAGCTGGTTGATGAGCGCCTCGCTCTGCACGAGAACCGCGTCCTCGCGCTCCAAGAAGCAGTAGCCAAAATCGGACCAGTGCCACAGCCCGCAGCGGCCTACACCTCGTCCTCCGGTGAGCTGCCCGTAGACGCCGACTCAGCGCGCGCGTTCCTTGACTACGTCGCGCATAGTGACACGGTGACATGGACCTCCGCCGCCTCACAGGAGGTGCCTGACCAAGCGGCACCCAATGCTGAATGGCGAAGCTGGCTTATTTCTGTAGCCGCCCAATCTCACCGCATCAGTGCAGCTTAATTCCTCCCTCGCGGGCTCGATTTTCCTGAGCTACCGACGTTTGGCGTTCTTTTCGGCGTACAGCGACCAGGCATAGCGCATGACCGGAATCTGCAACGGCAGACGCACCGCGTGGTAGATCTTCTTGCCGGTTGATGCCTTGCCGCTTTCTAAGTCCCTGTAGGCCTGGTAGAAGTTCGCCGGCCACACGGCGGCGAGCAAAGCTAGGGCTGAAAGGCCGCCTGCAGGCCGCGTCGATGGGTTCGCCAGGAGTGCACCGGTCACCACTTCCCAGGCGCCAGAGGTTAAGTTGTAGAAGCGAGCCGACCCTGGAAGTTGTGGCGGGATGATGGACTCGAAGGGCTTCGGCTTAGCAAAATGCAGCACTCCCATGGCAGAGAGTGCTGCAGCCATTGAATATGTCAGTGCGGGGTTGTGAGAACTCATACCCGCGAGCCTACGCGCTTAACGCACCTAGCCGCGGATGAGCTCCGTTAAGGTGTCCACGATGGAATCTGCGGGGACCTCACGGGTCTCGCCGCCGCGGATGCGCAGCTCAATGATGCCATCGGCAAATGCGCGGCCCAAGATGGCAATGAACGGCATGCCCAGGAGCTCGGCATCCTTGAACTTCACGCCCGGGGAGACCTTGGGGCGGTCGTCGAAAAGCACCTCGACGCCCGCGCGGTCCAGGTCCTCCACCAGCTTCTGGCCCGCCTCCAAGGCAGCGGCATCCTTGTTGGCCACGGCCACGTGCACCTGGTACGGGGCCACAGCCACCGGCCAGTTGAGGCCCTTCTCGTCATGGCGCTGCTCCGCCAACACGGCGAGCATGCGCGTAACGCCAATGCCGTAGGAGCCCATGGTCGGCACGGCGCGCTTGCCGTTTTCGTCCAGAATCTGCACGTCGAAAGCCTCGGTGTACTTGCGGCCCAACTGGAAGATATGACCAAGTTCAATGCCGCGCTCCAGGGTCAGAGTGCCCTGACCATTCGGCGCCGGGTCACCCTCCTTGACCTCCGCGGCCTCAATAAATTCATCAACGGTGAAGTCACGGCCGGCAACGCAGCCCACCACGTGGCGGTTCGGGGCATCCGCGCCAGTAATCCACGACGAACCGGAAACTACGCGCGGGTCGGCATATACCTTCACGTCGTGAGCGTTAAGCGCACGTGGACCGACATAGCCCTTGACCAGGAAGTCGGTCTTCTTGAAGTCCTCATCGCTGGCAAGCTCGAACTCTGCCGGTTCAAGCGAAGCCTCCAGGCGCTTTTCATCCAGCTCGCGGTCACCCGGAATGAGGACGGCGGCGAGCTCCCATTCCTTCTCTTCCTCCGTGGCTGCGGGGGCGGCCACCTTGATCATCATGCACTTGAGGGTGTCCGCTGCGGTGACCTCGTGGCCGTCGACAGTAATGCCGGCGTCCTTAGCCCACTCCACCAGGGACTCAATGGTCTCGGCGTCCGGGGTTTCGTGCTCCTGTGCCTCCGGCAGACCGTCGAAGGGAATCTCCTCCGGCGCCTGGGTCACTACTGCTTCCACGTTGGCAGCGTAGTCTCCCTCCGTGGCGCGAACGAAGGTATCCTCACCCACCTCAGACACAGCGAGGAATTCCTCGGAGGCCGAGCCACCCATCGCACCAGAGGTGGCCTTGCAAATCGCGTAATCGATCTCCAGGCGGTCAAAAATGTTCTGGTAAGCCTTGCGGTGGCGGGCATAGGACTCATCGAGCCCCTCATCCGTCATGTCGAAGGAATAGGAATCCTTCATGGTGAACTCGCGGCCGCGCAGCACGCCGGCGCGCGGGCGCTCCTCATCGCGGTACTTCGTCTGGATCTGGTACAGCGTAACCGGGAAATCCTTGTAGGAGGAGTACATATCCTTCACCGCGGTGGTGAACATCTCCTCGTGGGTCGGGCCCAGCAGCATGTCCGCACCCTTGCGGTCCTTAAGACGGAACAGGTTATCGCCGTATTCCGTCCAGCGGTTCGACTCCTCATAAGGCTCGCGCGGCAGCAGCGCCGGAAAGAGCATCTCCTGGCCGCCGATGGCGTTCATCTCCTGACGGATAACGTCTTCAATCTTGCGCATGGCACGCAGCCCCAGTGGCAGCCAGGTGTACACACCCGGCGCAACGCGGCGCACATAACCTGCGCGGACGAGAAGCTTGTGGCTGGGGACTTCGGCATCAGCCGGATCCTCACGAAGAGTGCGGAGGAAAAGCTCAGAAAGACGTGTAATCATGGTTGCTCAGTCTACATCGCTAGCATGTAGCCATGCTGATCATCCTCCCTCCTTCTGAGACCAAAGCACACGGCGGCAGCGGCGCGCCCCTCAACTGGGACGAGCTCTCTTTCCCCGCACTGAACCCGATCCGCCAAGAAATCGCTGCAGAATTGTCTTCCCTCGACGTCGATGAAGCGGTGGAGGTGCTCAAGCTCTCTGAGAAACTACGTGGGGAAGCCGAGTCCAACCGCGAGTTGGTATCCTCCCCCACCATGCCCGCGCTGGAGCGTTTCACCGGCGTGCTGTACGACGCCCTCAACGCCCCCACCCTCCCCCCGGAAGCGCGGCGCTTCCTCGCCGTGGGCGATGCATTATTTGGTCTGGTGCGCGCTGATGACCTCATCCCGCACTACCGGCTTTCCGGCGGCACCAAGCTGGGCGGGCGCACGCTGAAGTCGCGATGGGGTACGGCCATCACCGATGAGCTGCGTGCGCTTGTCGACGCTGACGAGTTCCTCATCGATATGCGCTCGGGCACCTACCAGCAACTGGGCAAGCTCAAGGACGCCGCTACCGTGCGCGTGGAGTCAGTACAAGAGGATGGCTCCCGCAAGGTGGTCTCTCACTTCAACAAGCACTACAAGGGGGAACTCGCTCGCGTACTCGCCCTCCAGGGCGATAATGTCTCCTCCCTCGAGGATGCCGCCCGCGTAGCCCAAGAGGCAGGCATGAGCACCGAACTGCGCGGCACCGAGCTGGTGCTCGTGGTCTGATTTATCTATTTATCAATTTATCTACGCCCGCCGATTTATCTATTTATCAGTTTATCTGGCTCAATCGAAGCGGGGCCATTCAAACCAATGGGCTATAGCGCAAACTATTGCGCTTGAGCTCGCACTCAGTGGCGATAGAGATGCCGGAGGCAATCTTTCCGTGCTCGCGGAGGCGGAACATGGCGTCCACGATGCGATCTCGCAAGCCCCACGGATCGATGGTGTTGATATAGACCTTGGTGCCGCCCTCAAAACCGGCCAGCGTGGACACGCGCAGCTTGATCATGACGCGCCACGGCTGCGGCAGATCCACGCTGGGTGGTCGGTGGTGCCATTCTTCATTGCAGGCCACCTCCGGCCCCACCGCGGCGTGCGCTGCATGGATAAGATCCGACATTCCGCGCACTTCCTCAGGGCTTTGTTCCCACGGTTCACAGCGCGGTGACTTGGAGAAAATTTCGAGCGTGGGATAGCGGTGACCGAATCCTGCGAAGAGCACCGCATAGTCATTTTCTGCTATGACGAGGTTGCGCTTTGCCGCATAGCCCACAGCCCAATCGTTGTACATGTTGGGGTGCGCCCGCAGAATCGCATTTTCCTGGTGAGCCGCCATGCCCAGGGCATCAATCGCAACGAGCTGCTTGTGCAGGTGGTCGAAGGACGCACCCGCCGGTGCCAGCCAGTTCTGAAATACGGCGACATAAGAGGCGTAGCGGTTACGTTGGTAGAGCTCGCGCGTCGATTCCGCAGTGAACGTTGTCAGCAAGAAGTGCTCATCGGGGCTCAGCGTGCCGGAGGAGGCTAGTTGGCTATCATCGACCGCCCCGTCCACGAAGTGCCGCGAGGAGATAATGACATCGTGTCCGCCGCCGAAGAAGCCATCAGCGAGGGCGAGCAGAGAATCGTCGTCCAGCGCGACATCCTTGCCCGCCGCCTTGAGCTTGGTGCGCACCACATTGAGTACGTGCAGGCGTCCGGCCTCGTCAGCCTCGTAGCTTTCCTTGTGACAAGCCAGGTCTGGGTCCATGGTGAAGCCATAGTTCTCGTGCCAGTAGTCATAAGACACGATTTCAAAAAGGTTAGGAACGCGGCGAAACAGCGGCTGGGAGTTATCCAGCTCGTGCGGAAGAAGGCCGCGCTGAATCTCCCCCGAGGCCAAGATGCGAGACTTTTCCGGCGGAGTATCCAACATGCGGCCTGAGCAAAAGGCACAGCTGTGCGTCAAGGCATCAGGGCCCAGCGGATGCGGATCCTTTGCTGCATGCGCAAGCGGACGGTTGCCGCGTCCTGGCACGGTCCACACCTCTGTCCCGGAGAAAGGGTTGACCTGTTTGACGGTCCCATCCGCCATGGTCTGGATAGGTTCAACGCGGCTAAAAAGTGCTTCGCTCATGCAGCCCAGCGTAGACCTCCCCGCCCGCCAGTGCGACTAGACTTAGGCCCCATGCAGCACCGATTCTTTGAAGTAGATGTCTTCGCCACTGGGCCGTTTACCGGTAATCCCCTCGCCGTGGTTGCGGATGCCGATGGTTTAAGCACCGAAGAGATGCAGCGTATCGCGCACTGGACCAATTTCTCTGAGACGACGTTCCTGTGCTCGCCTACAGATCCAGGCGCGGACTACCGCGTGCGAATCTTCACCCCGTACGAAGAGTTCCCCTTCGCAGGTCACCCCACGCTGGGCAGTGCGCGCGTCGCGGCGGAGCTATTAGGAAAGAGCGGGCCCCTGATTCAGGAATGCGGTGTCGGGTTAGTCACCGTGCGCCAAGACGAAGGCCGTTTCGCCTTCGCTACCCCGCCCTTGCTGCGCCACGGGGAGCTCAGTGAGGCTGAGCGCTCCGAAGCAGCCGCCGTACTCGGAATCGACGAAGAGAACATCGTTGACTCCGGCTGGGTGGACAACGGGCCTGGCTGGCGCTTGGTCCAGCTCGAGTCTGCTGAAGCCGTGCGGAAGCTTCGCCCCACACCCACCCCGGGCGTCAAGGTCGGCGTGGTCGGCCTCACCGGGGATGTGGAACCGGCCTACGAGGTTCGCGCCATCACCGGGCAATTCGAGGACCCCGTCACAGGTTCTTTCAACGGCGGAGCGGCCCAGTTCCTCCGCGCCAAGGGCGTTGTACCTGCCCGCTATACCGCTGCACAGGGCAGTCAGGTAGGCCGCGATGGCCGCGTCTTTATCGACGATGACGGGGACGAGCTCTGGGTAGGCGGCAACGTCCACGTTCGCGTGCGCGGAACCCTGGGGTCCCGCGATGACTGAGCAGTCCCTGCCTTTTGAGCTGCACAATGACTTTGCCCAACGCTTGCCACAGATGGTCAGGGCAACCCGCGGGGAAGAACAGCCAGCACCACGAATCGTGGCGCTCAATGAGCACCTAGCCGCTAAGCTCGGCCTCGACCCAGACTGGCTGCGCAGCGAGGACGGAATAGAGTTCCTCCTCGGCCGCGGAGCAGTCACTCCCCACGCGATGGCCTATGCGGGCTTTCAATTCGGACAATATAACCCGGCAATGGGTGACGGCCGCGCCCTGCTCTTGGGCGAAGTCACCGGCCCCACCGCCTCTCACAACCCCTCGGGCCTGTGGGATCTGCATGCCAAGGGCACGGGGCTGACTCCCTACTCGCGTTATGGCTCTGATGGACGCGGCACGCTGCGCTCAATGTTGCGTGAGTATCTCTTTTCCGAGTCGATACACGCCCTAGGTGTGCCCACCACGCGCTCGCTGGCGGTCCTCGCCACTGGGCGCCCCATCCAGCGCCAAATGGTGGAAGAGGCAGGGGTCCTCGTGCGGGTGGCCGCAAGCCACATCCGTGTCGGATCCTTCCACTTTGCCGCGCACTCGCAGGTGCCCGGGCTACTCGAACAGCTCGCCGCCTACACCAGTGAACGCCACTACCCCGGCGCCGACTGCCAGGAGCTATTCACGCACGTCATGGAGGCACAAGCCGCGACGGTCGCCGGGTGGATGCAGCTGGGTTTTATTCACGGCGTGATGAACACCGATAACACCACGTTATCGGGCGAAACCATTGACTACGGCCCCTGCGCGTTCATGGAAAGCTATGACCCCAACACCTGGTTTAGCTCCATCGATACGCAGGGCCGCTACCGTTTTGGGCGCCAGCCCGACATGCTGGGATGGAACCTTGCGCGGTTGGCGGAGTCACTGCTGCCGCTTTTCGACGACTCCCCTGACATCGCCCTCACCTGGGCTCAAGAGGCTATCGATACCTTTGGCGAACGTTATGAGAGGGCCCGCCGCCGAGAGGCACAGCGTCGCCTGCAGATGCCCGACGAGCTTTTCCAGGAGTACAGCGCTGCCCTCGCAGAGGCCGCCCCGGACCTGACACAGGCCAACCGCAGCCTCGTCAACGCCGTGGCAGGCGAACCTGCGGCAGCCTATGAGAAGTTCGAGGATAGGAGTTTCGTTGATGCCTACTGCACAAGTGGCCCTGACATCAAGCTCCTAGACCAGACCGTACCGCGCGTGATTCCCCGGCCGCGGCTGGTCGAAAGCGCTCTGGGCGATGCCGAAGAGTTCGCCCGTCTCCTGCACGCCACCACGCATCCTTTTAATGCTGCGCCGGAGTATGAGCAGCCCGGCGGTACGGAAGGCTATCTCACCTTCTGCGGAACCTAGGAGCCTAAAGCGCAGAAACAGAAGGAAACACACCACCGCCCCGAGGTCTCCGTAGGAAAGGAAACGGAGTCTCGGGGCGGCGGTGCGTCTCTATCTTTCACTGCCACGCTCCCGGTCGGTTTCTCAGGCCGACCGCCCCGCGCGGCTGGGGTTCTCTCTATCTCTCTCGCATGCGCTCTCTCAAACGCACAACATCATTATGGGGCGTTGTCCTTGGTGAAGCGTTCCGGTGCACTGAACACTTCCTGCCAATTACTGAGAATAACCTGCGAGGCAAGCACCTACGAGCCGAAAGGAGAAACTACTTGGACTCAAGCTGCAGCGTCTTCTGCGTGTACTCCCACATCTCGTTGTAGAGCTTCTTGTCCTTGGAGAGCTTGGTGCCGTAGGACGGAATCATTTCCTGAATCTTATCGCCCCACTGGATCATGTGCTCACCGAAGCAGCGCTCCAGCAGCTCCACCATGATGGCCGGGGTGATGGAAGCACCCGGGGAAGCGCCGAGCAGGCCGGCGATGTTGCCCTCAGGGTTATTGATGAGGGTGGTACCGAACTCCAAGGAGCCGAACTGCGGTGCACCCGCCGGCTTAATCACCTGGACACGCTGGCCGGCGATGACAGTCTCCCAATCAGCCGGGTCAGCGCTCGGGACATATTCCTTCAGGGTTTCAACGCGCTTGTCGAAGTCCTTGAGGACCTCGGTCACCAGGTACTTGGTCAGACCAAACTCCTGTGCTGCCACGCCCAGGTAAGAGGTGATGTTGTCCGGACGGATGGACTTAAACAGGTCCAGGTAGGAGCCCTTCTTCAGGAACTTCGGGGACCAGCCACCGTAGGGGCCAAACAACAGGCCTTCTTCACCGTCGATGACACGGGTATCCAGGTGCGGCACGGACATCGGCGGAGCGCCCACAGCAGCCTTGCCATACACCTTGGCGTGGTGCTGCTTGACAAGTTCCGGGTTTTTGGAACGCAGCCACAGGCCCGAAACCGGGAAACCGGCGAAACCAGAAACCTCACGGACACCAGCCTTACGCAGCAGGTCGAGTGCGTAACCGCCGGCGCCTACGAAGACAAACTTGGCGTGGACAGCCTGGTAGTCACCGGTGTGGAGGTTCTTTGCCACCACGCGCCACTTGGATCCCTCACGCTTGATATCAACGACCTCGTGGCCATAACGGATCTCGGTACCGGCAGCCTTAGCGGCAGTGAAGAACTGCTTAGCCAGGGCACCAAAGTTGACGTCGGTGCCCGCCTCGGTCCAAGAGATAGCAACCTTCTGCGAGTTGAAGTCACGGCCCTGGGACATCAGGGGCAGCTTCTCCTGGAAGGTGGCGTCATCGTCGCTGAACTGCATGTTCGGGAACATGTGGTTATCCTTCAGCGCGTCGAAGCGGCGCTTCAGATAGTCCACCTGGATGGAGCCCTGCGCAAAGGACACATGCGGAACCGGGTTGATGAAGGCCTTCGGGTCCGTCAGGATGCCGTTGTCGAGCTGGTGGGACCAGAACTGGCGAGAAACCTGAAACTTCTCATTGATGTTCAAAGCCTTGGAGATATCAATGCGGCCATTTTTCTCCGGGGTGTAGTTCAGCTCGCACAGCGCGGAGTGGCCAGTACCGGCGTTGTTCCACGGCGAAGAGGACTCAAGGGCAGGTCCATCTAGGCGCTCGAAGACCATTTGGGTCCAGCTAGGCTCGAGCTCACGCAGCATGGCGCCGAGGGTGGCGCTCATAATACCTGCACCAATGAGTGCGACCTCAACCTCGTCTACTACTTGTGCTGTCTTCTTATCGGAGGACACTGTACTTATTACCTCTTTGAGTCGATATATTCGTTGTGGTCAAGTGCCCGGCGCATGTGGGTGCACAGGGCGCGGTGAGAAGCGCTCGACGATGCTAGGAAGCAAACCGGCATACAGACCTCCCCTGCGAGAGGTCCGTCAAGCATTGACTCCACCTTACGCCCCTCGCCGCAAAATAGGCATTCCTGGGAGAATAAATGCCCGAATCCGAGCCCATTACCCCATTCGTGGTGCAGGACATCTGCCGCTAGCGCTCCGCCCCGCCCGACGTACCTGGCTGCACGGCCTATTATGAGCTCCATGACATATGACGAACTCGAATGGACAGAAGATTTCCTCGGGCCCGATTTCCAAACCACCACCCTTGAACTCGGCGCCGACCCTGATGGCGAGGGCGATGTGTGCGCGACGCTCGTGCGCTACTGTCCCGACACGGATGCCCACGATGACCGCCCCGCCTTGGTGTGGGTCCATGGCATGACGGACTACTTCTTCCACGAACACGTAGCGCGCTATTTCTACGAGCTCGGCTATGCCTTTTATGCTCTCGACTTGCGCAAGTGCGGGCGCTCCCGAAGGAGCGGCCAAACCTGGCATTACATCAGCGATATGAAGTATTACGACGCCGACCTCAACGCGGCTCTCGACGCCCTCCCCAACCAGCGTGTCGTCATCATGGGCCACTCCACCGCCGGCACCATCATCGCACTCTGGCTGGATCGCCTCCGCCGCCAGGACCGCGACCGCTTCAACCGTATCTCCGGCGTCGTCTTCAACAGCCCCTGGTTGGCCATGATGGGAATGGCGGATAAAACTTATGAGCTGCTCAAGAACGTAATCTACGCCGGCGCTGCTATCGCCCCAAGGTTCCCGATTCCCGGAGGCGATCTCACTGCCTACGGGGAATCTATCCATTCCAAAGAGCAGGGTGACTGGGATTTCGACCGTCGCTTCAAGCCACTGGGCGGGCATCCGAAATACTTGGGCTGGGTAGCAGCGGTCTTCCATGGCTTCGACGCGATCCATTCCGGCCGCATCGACATGGGACTCCCGCTGCTGACCATGACTTCAGGGCGTTCCGAGCTCAATCAGCCCTATAGCGAATCCACTAACACCGCCGATGTTGTCGTGGACGTACGCCAAAGCCAGCGATGGGCCAAGGAGCTCAGCGCTCGCTATACGCTCCACATTGTAAATAATGGGCGCCACGATCTCTTTCTTTCCCGCCCCGAACCGCTGCAGGAAGCCCTCTCCACCACCGCGGAATGGCTGCGCACCGTGGTCCCAGTTGAGACGGTTTAGACTCGCTCACCTCGCGCTTTTCAACCTGCAGGAGTTGCGGCTAGGCAGCCTCTAGAATGGTCGGCATGACTTCCGCACAGCACTTTGACCTCGTCATCATCGGCACCGGGTCGGGAAATTCAATCCCCTCTCCTGAGTTCGACGATAAATCCATCGCCATCATCGAAAAGGGAACCTTCGGCGGAACCTGTCTCAACGTGGGCTGCATTCCGACGAAGATGTACGTCTACGCCGCCGACGTTGCACTCGCCGCGCGCGAGGCAACCCGTCTTGGGCTCAGCGCGCACGTGGATGCTGTGGATTGGGAGGGCATTGTCGAGCGCGTATTCCACAACCGCATTGATCAGATAGCCCGCGGCGGCGAAGAGTACCGCCGTGGCGAGGAAACGCCCAATATTACAGTCTTTGATCAGCAC
The DNA here is from genome assembly GCF_001814605.1 of Corynebacterium sp. HMSC074C01. Taxonomy (NCBI): domain Bacteria; kingdom Bacillati; phylum Actinomycetota; class Actinomycetes; order Mycobacteriales; family Corynebacteriaceae; genus Corynebacterium; species Corynebacterium sp. HMSC074C01. The sequence goes on from NZ_KV817280.1 coordinate 210,797, forward strand.
GCTCGGTTCATCGGACCGAAAACCCTGCAGGCCGGCGACGACATCATCACCGGCGACAATATAGTTATTGCTACCGGATCACGCCCTGTACTGCCCGAACCTTATGCCAGCTCTTCCGTGCCAATCCACACCAACGAGGACATCATGCGGCTTGAGAAGCAGCCGCGCAGCCTCATCGTGGTCGGTGGCGGCTACATCGCCATGGAATTTGCCCACGTCTTCGACGGCCTGGGCACCGAAGTAACCGTGGTCAACCGCTCGGAGAAGCTCCTCCGTTTCCTCGACGAAGACTTAAGCTCCCGTTTCAACGACATCGCACGCAAGCGTTTCGACGTCCGCATTGGCACCGCCACAGCACTAGAGGAAACCGCAGACGGTGTACGCCTAACCTTGGATAGCGGTGATGTCGTGGAGGCAGAAGCCATCCTCGTGGCCACCGGCCGCCAACCCAATGGCGATCAGATGGATCTTTCTAACAGCGGCATTGAAATGCACGAGGACGGGCGCATCAAGGTCGACGAGTTTGGTCGCACCACCTGCGAGGGTGTGTGGGCTCTCGGCGATGTCTCCTCCCCCTACATGCTCAAGCACGTAGCCAATGCGGAGCAACGGGCGGTACAGCACAACCTGTTGCACACAGACGATCTCCAGCCAATGCCGCATGAGCACGTCCCCGCGGCCGTCTTCACCCACCCACAAATTGCAACGGTGGGACTTACTGAGGCACAAGCCCGCGAGAAGGGCTATGACGTCACGGTGAAGGTGCAGAACTTTGGCGACGTTGCCTATGGCTGGGCTATGGAAGACACAACGGGCATCTGCAAGCTCGTCGCTGATCGGGCCACCGGCAAGCTCCTCGGCGCCCACCTAATGGGCCCACAAGCGTCCACTCTTATCCAGCAGTTGATCACTGCGATGACCTATGAGCTTGATATGCGCGAGTTTGCCCGCTCTCAATATTGGATCCACCCGGCGCTGCCAGAAGTAGTGGAAAACGCAGTTTTGGGACTAGAGTGGCAGGAGTAAAAGTTACATTTCAAAGTGTGATGTTTTTCACATTTCCATCACATTAAATTCTTTAAACCGCTGGATGCCACTACAGACAACACTTTACGTCACTAACATCTGCCAGCAACCTTTCAGAATTTCACCTATTTCGGGGGTGGTAGACCCCGGGACTTAAAAGAAGGCTCAAACTGACGTGCATTTTGCCTGACCGTTGGCTACTTTAGTTACGGACACCGGAAAGAGTCGGTAGCTTCTACCGACTCGGTGTGTTTTGGGGATACCAAACTAATCCCTATCCCTGTAAATCAAGACCTTCCGTCTCGGGGTCTTGCACGTACGACACTAAGGACTTTTGATATGCGTATCCGCAATGCAGCTATCGCCGGCGTAACCGCTCTCGCCGTTGCCTTCGGCGGCACCACCGTCGCTTCCGCCGCTGACAACGTTGAGCAGGGCAACCACACCGTTCCCGTTAAGGATCACGGCCCGTCCAAGACCGCTCCGGACGGCGAAGCCGACACGACCCCAGAGGATTACAAGCCTTCCCTGTCCTCCAAGATCGGCCAGCAGCTTGAGGGCGACAAGGCAGCTAACGGCGTTGCCATCTTCGGCTCCTCCAAGGACTTCTCCGGCCAGCCGGCATGGGCAAAGATCTTCTACGGCGCAACCATTTTTGCTGGCCTCGGCACTCTGCTTGGCAGCATCATCGGCCCCGTATACAACTTCTTCGTACACGGCCCGTCCCTGTAAGCAACAGCCACACGGCTCCACCAAAACTTCCGAAAGGTAATTTTCACAATGCGTAACTTCCGCACCGCAGCCGTTGCTGCTGCTACCGCTGTCACCGTAGCTTTCGGCGGCACCGCCGTTGCCTCCGCAGAGACCGCAAACAACAACGAGGGCACCTCCTCCTTCTCCTCCTCCAGCTCCCTGACTCAGAAGGGCAAGGAGTGGGGCGCATGGGAAGAGGGCGAGGACGGCAAGCCTGTCGTTAACCCTGGCAACCAGGTCACCGGCGAGGATATGTTCGGCAAAGAGGTCGACCCGAACATGCCGAAGTGGGCTTCCTACTGGAAGCAGGGCACCATCGCCCTGGGCATCTCCTCCGTTATCGGCGCTGTCATTGGCGCCTACAACTACGCTGTTTACAACGGCATCATCCCGGCACACGTGCTGGACCCGATCTTCCGCCGCTAATTAAGTTGCGGGCGTGCTGACTTACTCAGCACGCTTAATCAGCGCCCATTTCTCTTTAAGGGGATGGGCGCTTTTGCATGCCATGCCACCATCGCGACAGCGGGAGACTTCGTGCCGCCTACGTTTTTCGCTTCGCGCGCTCCCCTTCGGAAGAACTAAGCCCTCCGCCTCACCGTGACTACACGGGAAGCGGAGGGCGTTGTTTTCTTCTTTGGAAGTGTTTAAGCGCTCGGCGCTTAAACGTCGGCGCTTAAACGCTAGGCCTCATCTGGCAAGGTGAGGATCTCGTTGCCATCATCGGTGATGACGATGGTGTGCTCGAACTGGGCTGTGAACTTTCCATCGGTGTTCTGGACGGTCCAACCGTTATCCCAAATCTCATAGTCCAGCGAGCCCAGGTTAATCATCGGCTCGATGGTCAAGGTCATTCCAGGCTCGAGGATGTCACGGTAGGTCATGGAATCGTAGTGCAGCACAACCAGCCCGTTGTGGAAGGTGGGGCCTACGCCGTGGCCCGTGAAGTCAGTGACCACGTTGTAGCCAAAACGGTGAGCATAAGACTCAATGACGCGTCCGATGACGTTAATCTCACGGCCGGGCTTTGCTGCCTTAATGCCGCGCATCATCGCTTCCTTGGTGCGCTCCACCAGCAGCTTGTGTTCCTCGGTGACGTTACCCGCGAGGAATGTAGCGTTCGTATCGCCGTGGACACCATTCTTGAACGCTGTGACGTCAATATTGACGATGTCACCGTCCTCAATCACCGTGGTATCCGGAATGCCGTGGCAGACAATCTCGTTGAGGGAGACGCAGCAGGATTTCGGAAAACCCAGGTATCCCAGCGTCGACGGGTATGCGCCGTGGTCACACATGTACTCGTGCGCAACGCGGTCAATCTCATCCGTGGTGACACCGGGCGCCACAGCCTTTCCCGCCTCCTGAAGGGCGTTGGCAGCAATCCGGGAGGCCTCACGCATGGCTTCAATAACCTCCGGGGTCTGCACGAATGGCTCGCCCTGAGCTTCCTGAACCGTGTCCTTCCACACGTACTCGGGGCGCTCAATATCCTTCGGTACCTTGCGGATTGGGGTATCTTTTTCTTGTTTCAGCATCGCGCGCTTAGTCATAACTACTCATGGTAGCCCTCTTGCCCAGCACCCGACAAAGAGCACCAACGACGCCCTAACGAGCGCGCCTTACTGTTCTTGTGCGGGAGGAACCTCGCCGTGGCCTTCCGCGCGTAGGGCGTCCAGACGCTGCAAGAAATTATCAGTGATGTTGACCGAAATCGTCGAGCCACCGCCCAGAACGACAAGCGTTGCGAAAGCAATGTCATCATCCCGGAATCCGGTGAACCAGGCGTGCGAGCCGCCGTTGATTTCCGCCTCACCAGTCTTGCCGTAGACAGTCCCCTGGGCCTGCATTCCTGCGGCGGTACCGCTCGCCACTACCTGGCGCATCATGTCACGCACTTGAGCCAAGGTTTCCTCGCTAGGCGCGGGGACCTCCTCCGAAACCTTGGTTTCGCGTGACTCAATGAGCGTCGGCGTCGGGGTCTTGCCTGCCGCAACTGTCGAAGAGACAAGCGCCATGCCAAAGGGAGACACAAGGTCCAGGCCCTGACCATAGCCAGCTTCCGTGCGCTCCAGAGGAGTCTCACCCTCGGGGACGGAGCCGGTGAGCGTCGACAGTCCCGGTACCTCATAGTCGATGCCCAGGCCATATTGCTTGCCCACGTCGCGCAGCTCTCCCTTCGGAAGGTCCGTCGAAATCTGCGCGAAAGTGGTGTTACAGGATTGCGCGAAGGCTTGGCGCAGCGGCACCGAGCCCAGGGAAAAGCCGTTGTAGTTGGTCACGGTTCGCCCATACAGGTCCATGGTTCCGGGGCACGGCACGATGGAGTCTGGCGAAAGGCCTTGCTTGTCGACGCCCGCCGAAGCCGTAATGATCTTAAACACCGAACCGGGAGGGAACTGGCCTTGGAGGGCAATATCACCCTTCTTATCTGCCTCCGGGGTTTGGGCCACGGCAAGAATCTCGCCCGTCGAAGGGCGCATGGCCACGATCATGGCTTCATACTCGGGGCGCAGATTGACCGCTTCTTGCGCAGCACGCTGGACGTCATAGTCCAGCGATACTTTGACGGAAGGGGCTGCCTCGGGTTCGTGATACTCGACGTCGGAAAGCGCGGCGCCGTGCTCGTTGACTACCGAGACAGACCAGCCATTAGTCCCGTCGACTTCCTCAGAGACCATCGCCCGCACGCGGGCGAGGATATCCGGGGCCAAACCAGTATCGCGCGTGATAAGCGCGGATTCCTCGTTGAAGCGAATCCCCTTCTGGTTCTCCAGTACCGGGCGCAGCCGCGCTGCTTGAGACTCATTGAGCATGGTGACCGAGTAAGCACCATCGACCTCTTCGAGGTTTTTGGCGAGCTCCCCAGAATCAATTTCGGGGAAGGAATCATCCTCCCGGTGCGCCTGGCTCAGCGCGCCGGATACTTTTGCGGCAACGGGGCGGGGATCATCCACCACGTCGGTGTCGACGACGAGCCGGTATTGCAAACCCGGAGACATCAGCTCCACGCCATCAGAGGAGACCACGCCAGCGCGTTTCGGTGCGATCGATCGCAGCTCAAGGTGCTGGTGCGCACCGAGGTCAGGGTGGATGATGCTGGGCTGCCAGCGCACGGTCCAGTCCTTATCCTTGCGTGTCAAGGCCATAGACGTGTCATAGCGCAAGGAACGGTTGCGCGGCAGAGTCCACGTCACTGAATAGTGCGCGGTCGCCTTGGCTTCCTCTTGCTCAACGTCGGTCAATTCAACGTCGAGACCCTCTGCTTGCAGGCCCGCGAAGGTTGCGTCGAGGGTGTTCGTGGCCGTGGTGCTGTCATCAACGAGCTGTGTTAGGTCCTCATTGTTGCGGGTTTCCATGTCTTCTAGGAATTGCTCGGCAACTGGGCGTGCGGACACCGGCTTGGGGGTGCATCCCACCAAAGACGACGCCGCGATGCTTGCCGCACCGAGCAGCGCCACGAACTTCTTCATGGTTGGGCAGCGTAGCAGCCGAGGGCGGCCCGACGGCCGCCCCACACCGCAGATGGGCTACTTGGTAACGCGGACCTCAGCCTTGGCGCCTTCGACGGCTTCCAGGCCCTGCTCTTCTGCCAGACGCATTGCCTCTTCGATGAGCGTTTCCACAATCTTGGATTCTGGAACGGTCTTGATGACCTCACCCTTGACGAAGATCTGGCCCTTACCGTTACCGGAAGCTACGCCAAGGTCAGCATCGCGGGCTTCGCCCGGACCGTTCACCACGCAGCCCATGACGGCCACGCGCAGCGGGAATTCCATACCGTCAAGGCCCTCGGTGACCTCGTTGGCCAGCTTGTACACGTCCACCTGCGCGCGACCACAGGACGGGCAGGAGACAATCTCCAGCTTGCGCGGGCGCAAGTTAAGCGACTGCAGAATCTGGTCACCAACCTTGATCTCTTCGACCGGGTCCGCGGACAAAGACACGCGGATGGTGTCACCGATACCTTCGGCAAGCAGGGCACCGAAAGCGACCGAAGACTTGATGGTGCCCTGGAATGCGGGGCCGGCCTCGGTAACGCCGAGGTGCAGCGGGTAGTCGCACTGAGCGGCGAGCTGGCGGTAGGCCTCCACCATGACGACCGGGTCGTTGTGCTTGACGGAAATAGCAATATCGCCGTATCCGTGCTCCTCGAAGAGGCTAGCCTCCCACAGTGCGGACTCAACGAGAGCCTCTGGGGTGGCCTTGCCGTACTTCTCCATGATGCGCTTGTCCAGGGAGCCGGCGTTGACGCCGATGCGAATCGGGATGCCGGCATCACCAGCCGCCTTCGCGACCTCCTTGACGCGGCCATCAAATTCCTTGATGTTGCCCGGGTTAACGCGGACAGCGGCACAGCCGGCATCGATGGCGGCGAAGATGTACTTGGGCTGGAAGTGAATATCGGCGATCACCGGGATCGGGGACTTCTGCGCAATCGCCGGCAAAGCCTCCGCGTCCACCGTCTTCGGGCAAGCCACGCGAACGATGTCGCAGCCGCTCGCGGTCAGCTGTGCAATCTGCTGAAGGGTGGCATTGACGTCATGCGTCTTCGTCGTGGTCATCGACTGCACGGAGATGGGGTGGTCAGAGCCCACGCCCACCTGGCCAACCATGAGCTGACGCGTCTTGCGGCGCGGCGCCAAGGTAGGAGGTGGGCCGTCGGGGATACCAAGACCGATAGGGGTCGACATGTGTGCTCCTTGCTAATTGGGTTTTAACGCCCCTACTCTAGCACCGCATACGGCAGCTGGAGCACTAGCCAAACAGCCGAATTGGGTTGACCACGTCCGCAATCATGATGAGCGCACCCACCGCCATCAGAACGAAAGCCAACACATAGGTCACCGGCATGAGCTTGGTGTAATCCGCGGGCCCCTTCGGTTCCTTACCCATGAGGCGACGCAGGGCGTCGCGGATCTTCTCATAAATGATGACGGCGATATGGCCGCCATCGAACGGCGGGAGTGGGATGAGGTTGAACAACGCGAGGAAGAAATTGAGGGTGGCCAGCATCATAAAGAAGGTGGACCACAGACTGCGCTCCACCAGCTCGCCGCCCACGCGGGAGGCACCCACCACGGACATCGGCCCGTTGACATCACGTTCCTGCCCGAAGATAGAAGCCACCACACCCGGAATCTTTGCCGGGAATTGGGCGATGCCCTGGACAGTAGCGTTCAAGGCATATCCCGAGTAACGCGCGGTGGCCGGGAAGGCATCGACGAAGGAGTAGGTCTCCCTGATATCGATAATCTGGTTGGTCATGCCAATGGCGCCGACCTTCACCAGCTGTCCCTCCGCGTTGAGCCGGGTCACTGTTGCAAGAGTGATATCGAAATCACGCGGCTCGCTATCGCGTTCGACGGTAAGGGTGACGGTGTCACCGGGGTAGTTCATGACGGTATCGCGAAGCTGCGCAAAGGAGTCCATGGTCTCGCCGTTCAGCGCGACAACAATATCCCCCGGCTCCACGCCCGCTTCGCCAGCTGGGCCCAGCCCCTGGCAGGGTTCCAATTCGCCCTCAGCATTCTGGTTCACGGCACAGGAGACCTCCCCTACACGTGGACGAACATCCGCGTCTGGGTTGGGCAAGCCCGTGGTCATAGCAATGATCAGCAGGATAATGAATCCCAACAGCAGGTTGACCGTAATACCGCCGGCCAGAACGATGATCCGCTGCCACGCCGGCTTCTTGTACATGGCATAGGGCTCTTCCTCCTCCGTAAGGAACTCATCCTGTGCCGTCATGCCCGCGATATCGCAGAAGCCGCCCACCGGAAAAGCTGCAAGGCCGTATTCGGTGTGGCCACGTGTAAAGGATGCGACGCGCGGCCCAAAGCCGATGAAGTAGCGCCGCACTCGCATCCCAAAGGCACGGGCGGTAAACATGTGGCCCGCCTCGTGTAAGGCAACAGTGATGCCGATCCCCACGGCGAAGAGGATTATACCGAGCACATTGGCCATAATTTAGGGGGCTTTCTAACGAGCGAGCGAATCCACCAACGCATTAGCGCGACGGCGGGCCTCACCTTCCACGGTGAGGACATCATCGACGCTAGAGGGTACACCAGCGAACTCTGAGGCCTGCTCCACGACGTGGCTAACCACGTCAACAATTTCCGGGAAATGAATACGGCCCGCCAAGAAAGCAGCCGCTGCCTCCTCGTTCGCAGCGTTATACACGGCAGCGTGGGTGCCTCCGGCAGCGGCCGCCTCACGGGCAAGGCGAACGGCCGGGAAGGCTTCGTCATCGAGCGGCTCGAAGCGCCAATCATGTGCGGTGGAAAAGTCCAGGGCCGGCTGGGCACCCGGCACGCGGCGCGGCCAGTCAAGTGCCAGGGAGATCGGCAGTTTCATCGATGGCGGCGAGCACTGCGCAATCGTGCAGCCATCGGTGAAGGTAGCCATAGAGTGGACAATGGACTGGGGGTGAACGGTGACGTCAATGAGGTCCGGGGAGATGTCGAAAAGCAGCGTCGCCTCGATGAGCTCAAGGCCCTTATTCACCAAAGTCGCCGAATTCAGGGTATTCATCTGCCCCATCGACCACGTCGGGTGTTGCGCAGCCTGCTGCGGGGTGACATCCCACATCTCCTCGCGAGTCCAACCGCGGAAAGGACCACCGGAGGCGGTGAGAACGAGGCGCTCGAGCTCCACGCCGCTGCCTGCGCGCAGGCACTGCGCCATGGCGGAATGCTCGGAATCCACCGGGATGATCTGGCCCTCCCCCGCCAAGCGGGTGACGATGGAGCCGCCGGCGACGAGGGATTCTTTGTTTGCCAACGCCAACAGCTCGCCCTTCTCCAAGGTGGCGATGGTGGAGGCCAAGCCCATGGAGCCTACAAGCGCGTTGAGGACCTTATCGGCGTCCACCGCCTTGACCAGCTTCTCGGCGGAGTCTGGGCCCGAGAGCACGGTGCCACCGAGGGCCTCGGAAACGGTGCGTGCCGCATCGGGCTTGGCGACGGCCACGTGGTCAAACGAAAGGTTGAGGGCACGTGCCTGCTCAATGACGAGCTGCGGGTTGGAACCGCCGGCGGCGATACCCACGACTGTGAACTTATCCGGGTTATCCGCGATAACGTCCAGAGCCTGGGTGCCAATCGAGCCAGTAGAGCCGAGAATAAGAATGCGTTGGGTACTCACCCTCTCAACCCTAGCCGGTCAACCCAAGCAAGAGTCGCGAGCGCTGCGCTAACGATAGTCGGGGGTGTTTAATCGCGGTTATCGGCAGGATCATTTAAACTACTACACAGAATAACTGGCATTTTTCGTGCACTCGCTCGAATCAATTAGTTCTAAGCAGGGCGAGCTGCATGTACACGCAAAGGAGAGCAAGTGTCTTCCCACAAGCCGGCATCGCAGGTTTTCGACGGCGTATCCACCGATGACGTCCCGTCCGCAGGTTTCGGTTGGTCCCGCATCAGCCGCTCGGGCGTACAGATCGCTGGTTGGACGTCCGTCGTGTTCCTGCTTGCTTATAACTTTGGTAACCACAAGGGCCACGTGGAGACGATCTGGCTCTTCGCCCTGGCAATCCTGATTGCCCTTGGTCTGGTGATTTACGCCCTGCAGCCAAAGCTCTCCCAGGTGCGCACCCTGACCGCCCGTAACAAGCCGGTGGGCCACGAGGAACCGGATTGGGCATATGAGCAGAAGACCGTTCACAACGTCTACGCTTCCCTGACCGATGACGAGCTGCGTGCCCTCAACATTGAGCCCTCCCGCGTTGCTCACATCCGCGGCGTGTCCGACGGCCGCCACGCTGCCAAGCCGGTGGCTAACTAAAGCTTCTTCGCTGTAAACAAAAGCTCCCTTCCCGCTGTTCATGAATGAACTGCGGGAAGGGAGCTTTTGTTCTATCTGTTTCCCCCTAGCTCACGTAACGGTTTACCGTGGCGTAAATCTCCGGGGTTCGCTCCTGCGCCCTCTTTCCGGCGAAGCGCCAGACAGCAGCGTAGACAAGTGACGGAACCAGCAGAGAAACTATCACAGCGGCGTACAGCAGCCAGCCGCCGCGCTCATAGCTCAGGGCAGAAACCACGATGCCGGGAAGCGCGGGCACCCAGACCAGCATCATGCCGACGAACGCCGTGAAGAAAGCGCCAGCGGAATAGCCGGATTTGTCATTCCACCGGTTCTGTCCCGGGGCTGACAAGGGATAAGGGTTAAGCACGGTCAGTCCCAAGCCCACCGCCGCCGTGGAAATGAACACGCCTAGAGCCACAGCTGTGCACAACATGCCCAAGGTGAAGTTGTCGCTAAAGACAAGTACCACTACGGCAAGCAGCACAAACCCGATCAAGGGAATAGTGACGTGTGCGAGGTGGCGCGCATGAAGGATGGTGCGCGGAGCAACCGGAGCCACCATGTGGACCCAATTCGATGGCCCATCGAAGCCATAATCATTAGCCAAGAGCGAAGAGAGCACGATCGCGCTGAAGCACAGCATGAAATAGGCGGTGAAATCATCGCCCCTCCACAACTGGTAAAGCGTCAGCACGCCGAACAGTGGCATCGTGTAGAGCATGCCTGTTTGCCGCTTATCGCGGGTGAGATAACGCAAAGCCCGGGTATATTCCATCGCCGCCGGGCTGGAATAAGACCAGGCGCCCAACTCCAACTTGGACACACCCTTGCCCGTCACTTCGCTGGCTGCGTCACCGCCTGTTCCGGGGTTGCGCATGAGGCCGCCTATCTGACGGGACCACGCCCATACCAGCAGGACAAGGCTGGCCACCGCGATCAAGAGTTGGGATAGGGCGGTGATGAGGTGGCCGTCGGCAAGCGCGAGCGCCCACCCCACCCCGGCACCCAACGGGGTCCAGGCCATGATGGTGCCCACGGAATCGAGCGGAGGCAAGGACTCGAGGACGCTCTGTGCCTGCAGCATGCCAAAGACCAGCAGGCCCATAACCACCATCGCCGCAATTTGGGTGCGCGACTTTTGGGAATCCGCGATAGCGGAAGCCACTTGGACAAGGCATTCGCCAACAATGATGGTCGTCGCGCACGACAGCACCATGCCCACGACGAAGGGCACCGCAGCCCACCCGGTTCCTGTCAGGATGAGGAAAATGCTGCCGATGATCGCATACACCAGGGAAAAGACGACCGACATGATGGCGCGGGTGGTCAGCAGACCGGAGAAGAACAAGCCCGGAAGGACCTCACGGGGAGTCAGAGGAAGGGCTCCCAGAGTTGTCGGGCTCAATTGATTCTCCCCCGCCGGCATAAAGAGAGCGAGGAGTATGTAAATGAGCATGCCGCCCGCCACGCCGACGGTCAGTGCTTGGTAGCCGTGTCCGGGCGTGGTGATATCTGCATACACCATGGCTGCGATGGAAAAGAGGCCGATTGCTCCGTAAATCAGCATCATGAGCCCCATCATGAGCGTCGCCGGATTGGAAGAAACGCTTCGCCACCACAGAGTGCGATGAAGGCTGAACAGAGTGGATGTCATTCAGCGTCACCTGCCGCTGGCGAGCGCAGCCACCCAAACTTCGAGGCATCCAGGTCCCGCCCGCCGACGGCCGCGATAAAGAGATCGCTCAGGCTTTGGCCCTGGCGGACATCGTCGACGTGACCCGCAGTGATGACTTGGCCGCCGTTGATGATGGCAACGTGGTCACACAGCCCCTCGACGAGCTCCATGACGTGTGAAGACAAAATAACCGTGCCGCCACGGGAGGCATAGGCGCGCAGCATCTGCTGGATGAGGCGCCCGGAGACCGGATCCACGGCTTCCAGAGGCTCGTCAAGGATAAGCACCTCTGGGTTGTGCAGGACGGCCCCCGCCAAGAGAATCTTCTTGGTCATGCCGGCAGAATAATCCGCGATGCGCTTATCGGCGGCATCGGAGAGGGAGAGGGCGTCGAGAAGCTCCTGCGCACGGCGCAGCGACTCGGAGCGCTCCAACTTGTGAAGGGCGCCGAGGTAGTGAAGGTATTCAGCGCCAGTGAGACGGTCAAAGACCGGCGCCCCATCCATGAGCAGCCCCATGGCCTGTTTGGCGGGGATGGGCTCTTCCCACACGTTGTGGCCGGCGATGAAGCTGTGGCCGGCATCAGGGCGCTGGAGGCCACACGCCATGGTCAGCATCGTGGTCTTGCCCGCGCCATTCGGCCCCACTATGCCGTAGATGGATCCGCGCGGGACATCAAGGTTGAGGCTGTTGACAGCGATCTGAGAACCAAAAGACTTGCGCAGATCGCGCACCGCTAAAGCTTGGGTGCGTGGATCTGTGGCTAAGTCCTCGCGATAAGGATGAGTCATAAGCATTAACGGTATCAAGAACCATTAATGCCTTGTTCTCCAGCAAAACTATTGTTAGGAAACTGTGAGCTGGATGCTTAAGCGGTCTCGCGCTCGTCGGCAGCGAGCTGGCCACAGGCCGCAGCGATTTCATCGCCCTTGGTATCGCGCACGGTGCACGGCACGCCCTGCGCGATGACGCGGCGAACGAACTCGTCCTGGCGCGCCTTCGGGGCGGCGTCCCACTCCGAACCCGGTGTGGGGTTGAGCGGAATGACGTTGACGTGGACCTTGGATCCCAGTGCCGCATGCAGCTTCCGGCCCAGCATGTCGGCGCGGAAATCCTGATCGTTCTTATCGCGGATCAGCGCATATTCGATGGACACGCGGCGGCCCGACTTATCGGCGTAGTACTTAGCGGCATCGAGGACCTCCTCAACCGGCCAGCGGTTGTTAACCGGCACGAGGGTATCGCGCAGTTCATCATCCGGGGTGTGCAGGGAGACTGCGAGGGTGCAGGACAGGTCCTCATCCGCGAGCTTGCGGATGGCCGGAGCCAAGCCGACCGTGGACACCGTGACATTGCGCTGGGAAAGGCCGAAACCTGTGAGGTCAGATCCGGTAATCTGGCGCACCGCATGGACCACGCGCTTGTAGTTGGCCAGCGGCTCGCCCATACCCATGAAGACAACGTTGCTAAGACGTCCGCCCTCCTCTTCCATGAGGCGGGCAGCGTGCCTAAACTGCTCCACGATTTCCGCGGTGGACAGGTTGCGGTCCAACCCGCCCTGGCCGGTGGCACAGAATGGGCAGGCCATGCCGCAGCCAGCCTGGGAGGAGATACACAGGGTGGCGCGCCCTGGGTAGCGCATGAGCACGGACTCCAACAGGGTGCCATCGTGCAAGCGCCACAGGGACTTGGTGGTTTCCCCATCATCGGTGGAGGTCTGCCGAATGGGCTCCATGAGCGTGGGGAACAAACGCTCTTGGACCGCCTCGCGGGCGGCGGCCGGGATATCCGTCATCTCGGAAGCATCGGCGGTGTGGTGGACGTAGTAGTGCTTGGCCAGCTGCTTTGCGCGGAATTTGGGCAGGCCAAGTTCCGCGAGCGCCTCAATGCGCTCGGCCTCGGTCAGGTCCGCGAAATGCTTCGGGGGTAGCCCGCGGCGCGGAGCGGAGAAATTCAGTTTCAGTGGTTCAGCCATGGTAGAGCCCATTTTCCACGTTTTCGGCCACATTATCCAATCTAAGCTCTGCTGGAGTGGCGAAAGTGACATCTCAACCTATTTAATAGATGCATGACGAATCCAGAAAACTCCCCTGAGGAATTCCGCACCACCACCCCGGCCGAGGAGCCGCTGACTGATTACACCACGGAATCCCCCGCCACCGAAGGCTCGGTCGAGCCAGTTCCAACCACGACGGCTTATGAGAATAAGAGTGATGGCAAGGTGAAGGGCTCTTTCGCTGCCAGCACGTGGATTGCCCTTATCGTGGGCTTCCTGCTGCTCATCGTCCTCATCATCTTCATCCTGCAGAACCAACACCAGGTACCGCTGAACTTCCTTAACTGGTCCGTCCAGTTCCCGGCGGGCGTCACCTACCTGATCTGCGCCATCGCCGGTGCCCTCATCATGGCCCTCGTCGGCGGCTGGCGCATGTTCGAGCTGCGCCGCCAGGTGCGCAAGCAAGCTCGCCGCTAAACCTAAGGTGCAAGGGTGGTGAGGAAGCTCATCGCCACCCACGTCACCATCGCGGACGGCAGCATGCCGTCCAAGCGGTCCATGATGCCGCCGTGTCCCGGTAACAAGGCAGACATATCCTTGATTCCCAGCTCGCGCTTGAACTGGGATTCCACCAAATCACCGAGGGTTGCACAGAAGACAAGACCGAGTCCCATCAGCGCGCCCACCCATGGCTTGTGGTGAAGCAGGAATGCGAAAGAAAGCGCGCCGGTAAGGGTGCCGAAAACAACCGAACCGGTAAAGCCTTCCCACGATTTTTTGGGGCTAACGGCTGGGGCCATGGGGTGCGACCCGAACATAACGCCAGCGATGAAGCCACCGGTGTCTGAGGCGACGACACAGAGCATAAACACGACAATCGACGCCGCCCCCGAAGCAAACGGCGTTTCCACTCGTGAGAGCATTGCGGCAAACGTGCCAAACAGGGGAATCCAGGTCAGCACGAAGATGCCCATCGACATATCGCGAAGATAGTTAATCGGCGGGCGGTGCCTGCCATTATGGAAGAGGCGCCCAAACATGAGGGCAAGGACCGCTACCACATACACAGCGACAAGGCCTGGGGCGTTAAGGAACCACGAGACCCAGAGCATTGCTTGGCCAAGAACGATCAGTAGGGTGCGCGGAACATAGTAAGAGTGCTCCCGCAAACGGGTAAGCACCTCCCACATGCCCAACCCCACTGCGGCTGCGACGACGAGGTACCACACGAGAGGCCCAGCCCACACCGCAAAGACGACGAGCGCGCCCAAGCCGACGCCGACGGCAATTGCCGCGGGCATGTCTCGCCCCGCAGAATTCTTGGGTTTGGGCATCCGGCTCGAGTGCTCAGTGCTCACGCATGCTCCTCAGGTAATCGTGGGTGGTCTGGCTCTACACAGAAAAGACCGCCGTGCTGGCCGGTGCCTGGCGCGGCGGCAAATCAACGCTCTTAGAAGAGTGGAGGTTAAACCTCCATGAGCTCCTCTTCCTTATTGGCAACGAGCTTGTCCACCTGCTCGATGTAACCGGAAGTGATCTTTTCCATCTCCTTCTCGGCGGCGATAACCTCATCCTCGCCGGCGTCGCCATCCTTCTGGAGCTTCTTGAGCTGCTCCATGGCACGGCGGCGGATGTTGCGGATAGCAATCTTGCCGTCTTCACCCTTGCTCTTAGCCAACTTGACCATGTCGCGGCGGCGTTCCTCAGTCAGCTGCGGAATGGTCACGCGTAGCACCTGGCCGTCATTAGTCGGGTTCACGCCCAGATCTGAGTTGCGGATGGCGTTCTCAATCTCATTCATTACGGACTGCTCATAAGGCTTGATAAGCAGCATGCGCGGCTCAGGGACCGAGATGGTGGCCATCTGGGTAATCGGAGTCGGCACTCCGTAATACTCAGCAACCAAGCCGTTAAACATGGCCGGGTTGGCGCGGCCGGTACGGATGGTAATCAGCTGCTCGCGGGTGTGCTCCACCGAAGCGGTCATGTGCTCTTCAGCTTCGAGCTGGATCTCGTCGATCATGAGGGTTACAACTCCCTTGAAATAGTCAAAAGTACTGGGAAAGAATCTAGCAGGTCGCGGCCGGTTTGTACTAGGACTGAACCAGCGTGCCGATCTTCTCGCCGTTCACGGCGCGCTTGATATTGCCTTCCGTGAGGAGGTTGAAGACCAGAATCGGCATATTGTTGTCCATGCACAGGCTAAACGCCGTGGCATCGGCCACCTTAAGGTTCTTTTCGATAACCTCGCGCGGGGTGATTTCGGAGTACAGCTCCGCATCGGGATTCGTGCGCGGGTCGGCGGAATAGACGCCGTCGACGGCCTTGGCCAAGAAGAGGACCTCCGCACCGATCTCCAGCGCGCGCTGCGCCGCGGTGGTATCGGTGGAGAAATACGGCATACCCATACCAGCACCGAAGATGACCACACGGCCCTTCTCTAGGTGGCGGTCGGCGCGCAGCGGCAGGTAGGGCTCCGCAATCTGGGCCATGTTGATGGAAGTCTGCACGCGGCAGTCGATGCCCTGCTGCTTGAGGAAGTCCTGCAGAGCCAAGGAGTTCATGACGGTGCCTAGCATGCCCATGTAGTCCGAGCGAGCGCGGTCCATACCGCGCTGGGAAAGCTCGGCACCGCGGAAGAAGTTACCGCCACCGATCACCACGGCGATCTCAGTCCCCTGCTTCGCCACCTCGGCGATTTGGCGGGCAACATTTTCTACAACGTCAGGATCGATGCCGACCTTGCCACCGCCGAACATCTCACCACCCAGTTTGAGCATGACTCGCTTGTATCCGGTTCGCTTCGGTTCAGGGGTAGTCACGGTCTTCATCGTCTCCTTCACGCATGGCGACGCTTCAGTTAAGCGCTTGAATAATTCTGTTCCATCTTAACCATAGGAAGGCGCTGTCATATATTCAGCTGCGTGCGACCCCCCACCCTCAGGGGCGGGGGCAAAACGGCGAACTCCCTCCCCCAGTTTCTCCCCACCGGGCACTCAGCCCTTGGGGAAGAAAGAGGAGGAGGGAGCACTCGCAGTCACTAGGCTCTAAACCCGGACTGCACGAGTCTCAGGAAGGCTTAAGCGCCAACCTCGTAGCGGATGAAGCCGGTGATGGTGGTGCCGGCCTCGTCTGCAACCTGCTTGACGGTCTTCTTGGAGTCAGACAGAGCTGCCTGCTCCAGCAGAACCACGGACTTGTAGAAGCCGTTGAGGCGGCCTTCCACGATCTTCGGCAGGGCTGCCTCCGGCTTGCCCTCCTCGCGGGTGGTGGCCTCAGCGATCTCGCGCTCCTTCTCAACGATCTCAGCCGGAACGTCCTCGCGGGTCAGGTACTCAGCGTTCATGGCTGCAATCTGGAGAGCGACTGCGTGAGCGCCTTCTGCGTTGCCCTCGTAGGAAACCAGAACACCTACTGCCGGCGGCAGGTCAGCGGAACGCTGGTGCAGGTAGACAGCAACGTTGTCGCCCTCGATGGTGACTGCGCGGCGGGCCTGCAGCTTCTCGCCGGTCTTTGCGGACTCTTCGTCGACGACCTCGGAAACCTTCTTGCCGTCGATCTCCAGGTTGTTGAGCTCTTCACCGGAGTTGACCTTGGCCTCACCGGCAGCCTCAGCGATCTTGGAAGCGAAGGACTTGAAAGCCTCGTTCTTGGCCACGAAGTCGGTCTCGCAGTTGATCTCAACCATCGTGTTGCCGGAAACGGCGATCAGGCCCTCGGTAGCCTCACGCTCAGCGCGCTTGGACACGTTCTTTGCGCCCTTGATGCGCAGGTACTCAACGGCCTTGTCGTAGTCACCCTGGGACTCGTCGAGAGCCTTCTTGCAATCGAGCATGCCGGCGCCGGTGGCCTCACGCAATGCCTTTACGTCTGCAGCAGTGTAGTTCGCCATAGTTGGAGCGATCCTCCTTGGAATTAAACGGTATTCGTTGAAACAGCGTAGCCGAATCACTACCACCACGTCGCGTTGAGGGGGTGGTAGTTTTTCGCCCACTCCCCCAGCGGAGGGAAACCTCTGCGTGGCGTTTCAACCTTCTAGTGTGTCACGTGCCTTAGCGAGCCAAGAAAAACACGTGAGAAAAAGCCCCCATCGCCGCGGACACTGTGGGCCGTGCGGTACGGGGGCTTAAGGTATGCAGATTACTCTGCGGACTTCTCGGCGTCCTCGGACTTCTCAGCGGAAGCCGGATCAGACGCAGCGGCAGCCTCAGCAGCGTCGCGGGCGTCCTTCTCAGCGGTGTCGCCGGCAGCCTCCTTGGCCTGAGCAAGCTGGCGCTCCTCGCGAGCCTTCTTGCCCTCGTCCACAGCGGTGGCGATGATGCCGGAGAGCAGCTTGGTAGCGCGGATTGCGTCGTCATTGCCCGGAATCGGGAAGTCGACCTCATCCGGATCACAGTTGGTGTCCAGGATGGCAACAACCGGGATGTTGAGCTTCTGAGCTTCCTTGACCGCGATGTGCTCCTTGTTGGTGTCAACAATCCACAGTGCGGACGGAGCCTTGGTCATATCGGAGATACCGCCCAGGACGCGCTCCAGCTTGGTGCGCTCGCGGGTCAGCATCAGAACTTCCTTCTTGGTGCGGCCCTTGTAGCCGTCCTCAGCCGCATCCATAGCCTGCAGCTCCTTCATGCGCTTCAGGCGCTTGGAGACAGTCTGGAAGTTGGTGAGCATGCCACCGAGCCAGCGGTGGTTCACGTACGGCATACCAACGCGGGTTGCCTCTTCAGCAACGGCTTCCTGAGCCTGCTTCTTGGTACCAACGAAGAGGATGGTGCCGCCGTGTGCGACGGTTTCCTTAACAAACTCGAAGGCCTCATCGATGTAGGTCAGCGTCTGCTGCAGGTCGATGATGTAGATGCCGTTACGGTCGGTGAAGATGAAGCGCTTCATCTTCGGGTTCCAGCGACGGGTCTGGTGACCGAAGTGGACACCAGCGTCGAGGAGCTCGCGCATGGTTACAACTGCCATGATTCGCTCGCTTTCTATACGTTGTTTCGGTTTTGCAAAAATTGTGCGGTGTTTTATTCCGCACCCTAGCAACGAAGGCCCTGGTCAACACCCCAACTTTGTGGGGACCGCGTCAACCACAGACTGTCTCTTCCTTAACCCAGGAAGCGACTACTTCGCCGCGCGTAGTCAATCCATACGGAACCCTATTGGGTTTGAGCACAGACTGCTGTGGGCAAGCTTAGTACTGCGCAGGCGGTGATTCCAAACGACGCGACCAAAACATCGCCACAGGATTGTTGATGGATGCGCGAATCTTTCCCCTGAAGCACCATGGGTTTCTTCTTTAACACGTTATCCACAGATCTATCACCGACTCTTTCTTTGAACCGCGCCCACGCGCAGGCTTGAGGTCATGCGTCACCGTCTTCTTTATCTATTGGGTCTCCTGTTCACGTGGGCTGTGCTTGTCGACGTCCCCTTAGCCGCCGCCTTCGTCGACCCCACCACCGGAGAACCGGTTGCTTCTCGAGTCTTGCGTGGCTTCGAGCCTCCTGAGAAGCGGTGGATGGCTGGCCACCGCGGTGTCGATCTGGACCTACCTGTCGGCGGGAAGGTTCGCGCCGCCGGCGATGGTGTCGTATATTTCGCCGGCTCCATAGCGGGCAAACCGGCCCTTTCGATTGCTCATGGCAACGGCCTACGCACCACTTATCAACCTGTGTTTGCGCGGGTCAAGAAGGGCGAGAGTGTGAAAGAAGGGGACGTAATCGGAACGCTCGCCCCGTCCGTGGACGGCTATCCGGGGCTGCATTGGGGCGCGATTGAGGGCCGAGAGAACTACGTTAACCCACTAGACCTGCTCGGGGAACCTGTCATTCGGCTCAAGCCCGTGGGTGAGAACGGGCGTAGACGTCCTTAAGCCGCTGAGCAGAAACGTGTGTGTAGACCTGCGTGGTTTGCAGAGAGGAATGGCCGAGCAATTCTTGCACGATGCGTAGATCCGCTCCGCCCTCGAGCAGATGCGTAGCTGCGGAGTGGCGTAGCCCGTGCGGGGTGAGGCCCGGCGCACCCGTGACCTGTGCGGCGCGCTCGACGACGCGACGGACCTGACGTGCGTCGATGCGCCGGCCGCGTGTGCCCACAAACACCGCTTCAGTCTCGCCGGCGAGCTCGGGGCGGCCTGTCTTCAGCCAAGCGCAGAGCGCATCATGAGCAGCATCCCCAAAGGGGACGACACGCTGCTTATTGCCCTTGCCGGTCACGCGAGCTGTGCGGCGGGCAAGGTCGATATCGCCGACGTCGAGGCCGACGAGTTCCGCCACGCGCACACCGGTGGCGTAGAGGAATTCGAGCATGGCACTATCGCGCAGAAAGTGAATCTCGTCGGTAGAGACCGCATTGCCCATCAGCTCCCCCGCCGCGGTGGGTGACATCACGGTGGGCAGATGCTTGCCCACCTTGGGCGTGGCAAGACGCTGCGCCACATCAGTTTTTAGGAAGCCTTCACGCGCAGCCCACGTGGAAAAAGCGCGCACCGCGGCGGTCCGACGCGCCAAGGTGGAGCGGGACTTACCTTCAGCAACGGCGTGGGCTAACCATTCGCGCAGAGAATTCAGCGTAAATGCTGCGAATTCGGGGACTTCCGCTGCCAGCAGGCGCAGGTCAGAGTAATAGCCGCGGACGGTCGCTTCAGAGCGGCCGCGAACGATGCGCTGGAATTCAGCGAAGTCCTCGATCGCCTCTTCGAGCTGGCTGCCCACGTTCCGCTCACTACTGCCACTTTCACCACTCATGTCTCATGAGTGTACTCAGGTGCGCTGCCACATCGCGCCTGAGCGGGTGATCACCCCCATCTTCTGCATCGCCACGAGCAGGTGAATAGTCAGCGCCACCCGCATTCCTGCAGCCGCCGCGATATCCTCTGCGCTCGCGCCTTCCTCCGCGGTTTCCGGCGGTGTGGAGTCATACACCCGAAGTTCATTGCGAGACAGACGCTGCCCCGCAGTCGGCTGAAATTCCAGTTCATACTGACCCGCCACGTCCACCTCGCCTGCTTTGCCAACCAGCCCCCGAACCTCGTCTGCCGAAGCCACCAGTTGGGCCCGCCCATCCTGGATGCGTTGATGACAGCCCAGCGATCCAGACGTCGTTATAGGGCCTGGTACTGCCATGGCAACCCTGCCCAATGCTTCCGCCCAATTCAAGGTGTTGAGCGCGCCAGAACGGAATCCTGCCTCAACCACCACGGTGCCGCTCGTCATCGCCGCCACAAGACGGTTACGGGATAGAAAACGATGACGCTGCGGCCGCGTGCCCGGCGCGAATTCAGACGCGATGCACCCTTTCCCCGCGATCCTGTCAAAGAGTGCGGCATTGCGCGCTGGATAGGAAATATCGATGCCGCACGCCGCTACCGCCACCGTTAAACCTCCTGCATCCAGAGCAGCTTCGTGGACTGCTGTATCAACGCCCACCGCCCCGCCGGAGACTACTGTCCAGTGATGAGCGGCGAGACCGCTAGCTAAAAGGGTGCCAGCTTCCCAGCCATAGCGACTCACCGCGCGCGTGCCCACGAGGGCCACAGATTGGGATACCGCTTCGCGCAGGTTTCCACCGCGTACCCACAGACTGTGCGGTGGAACTGCTTGGTCATCAAACGTTGCCGGGGCATCAACCACCCCTTGATGATAGAAACCGAAGGCACGGGAGAACTCTTCCCCGGGCCACTCAGCATCCGCGGGCGTAATAAGCCGAGCGCCTTCCGCATCTGCTACAGCCAGGTCTTCGTCTTGCCGCAGCCACTCACGCCGCGAAGCCGTGGCTTGCCTCAGGGGCCCAATCCAATCCTCTCCTTTGTAGATTCCCCGAGCAATCTCCTCAGCCGAGTATTGGGTCAACAGCGCGTGAAGAGTTGGTGAAGGACCCTCCACCACGCGATTGAGATAGGCCCACGTGTGCCGACTAGTCGAAAGGTTAAGCTCGCTCATGCCGCCAGCCTTTCAATCGTCCCTGCCCCGCGAAGATCCAGCGCCCGGCTGACGTGCTCGAGCTCAGGGCGTGCGGACCCATCGAGGTCTGCCAACGTCCACGCCAGGCGCAGCACGCGGTCGACCCCGCGTTGACTCAGTTCTCCTTCCGCCAGATAGGCCGAGAGCATGATCATCGCTGACTCCGCCGCCGGACGGTGGCGCCGCAGGTAGGAGGCGGACACGGCACCATTGACCACGGCTCCCAGCCCGTCGCCCTCCCAGCGCGCCTTCATGCGTTCACGGGCGGCGGCCACGCGCTGCGCTATCTCCGCGGAGCTCTCCTCCCCTTCAGCATGAAGCACCGCGGATTGCCCCGATAGCGACACGATGATGTCGAGGCGGTCCCGCAGCGGCCCTGACAGGTTCGACAGATAATTCATTCTGTCAGCCGCACGGCACTCGCAGCGCGCTGGTTCTTCGGCACCACACCGGCAAGGGTTCGCGGCTAGTACCAGTTGGAATTGTGCAGGGAAGATGACTTCTCTGCTCGCTCGCGTCAGGCGCACCTGACCTTCTTCTAAAGGGGCGCGCAAGCTATCGAGAACCTGCGCGGGAACCTCACTGACTTCATCGAGGAAGAGCACACCATGGTGGGCTAAGCTCACCGCACCTGGCCGCGGACGCCCCGAACCGCCACCAATCAGCGCGGCCCTGGTAACCGAAGCGTGCGGTGCAATGAAGGGGGCCCGGGAAATCGCAGTGCCGACAGCGCCGGCCACAGAGTGAATGGCTGTAGCTTCGACGGCCTGTTCCGTGCTCAGGCGCGGCAAAATACTCGGCAAGCGCGAGGCAATCATCGACTTTCCAGAACCGGGCGGTCCCACCATCATCACGTGGTGACCGCCGGCGGCAGCGACTTCCGCTGCCCACTTGGCCTCCCTCTGGCCAGCCACCTCACTGAAGTCCGCCACCTGTTCGCGGGCTGGGACTTCCGTATGGGCGATGAGACGTGCATCCGGCAAACAATCACTCCCGCATGCCCAGGCGAAAGCATCCCACAGGGTCTCGGCTACGAGCACTGTCATGCCGGGGACCAATGCCGCTTCCGCCGCGTTGCCTACAGGAATGATGAGGGTGTCATAGCCTTGCGAGCGTGCCGCCAGGATGGCCGGAATGATGCCGGAAACGGGGCGCACCTGCCCATCCAGTCCTAGCTCACCGAGCACGAGCGCCCCGCTGAGCCGGTTCTTGTCGCTCTGCCCTGCCGCCAGGATGGACAGAGCCATCGGGAGATCAAAATGTGCCCCGGCTTTAGGCAGCGACGCCGGTGACATGGACACCACGACCTTCGTCTTGGGCCATGGCAAATGCGAATTGCTCACCGCGGTGCGAATGCGGTCTCGTGACTCAGAGATCGCGGCATCACCCAGCCCCACCACGTGGACTCCGGGCAGCCCGGGGCCAACGTTGGCCTCCACTGTGACTACCCGGGCAAGGACTCCATCCAGCGCAATCGTGTCGCATCTACCGAGAGCCATGATCGACTCCCTGGAAGTATTCCACTTCAAACGCCTCCCCCGACTTCGCCCCGGTGGCCACAAGCCCGAGCACGTCAAAGCGAATCTTGTTTAATGCCTTGGCCTCACTCCGGGCAGAGCTCAGCCACTGCGCGGCCGCTTTGCGCAAACGTGAAAGCTTGCGCGGGGTTACCGCTTCCGCGACGCCAAAATTGCGTGTAGCCCGGGTCTTTACTTCGCAAAAGACGATGGTCCCATCGGGTTCACGCACGACGAGATCGAGCTCGCCCACGCGGTAGTGGACGTTCGCAGCGATGACCTGCGCCCCGCGCGCACGATAAAAGTCAGCGGCGAATTTTTCCCCCGCTTTTCCCAGTGCATCCGCCGGGCGGATGGTCTGGCCCACTGTCGGTGAATGCAAAGTGGTTGCTAGATTTCTTGTCACTATGGTGCTCCTTGGAATTGAACGTGTACACAACACGCCGTAAGCACGACACAAGAAAATCCCCGTGCCGCACACCCCTTACGGCACTTCCAGAACACCCCATTAACTGCAATATGGCGAGGGCTTCATCCCTCGCCACGGCAAATCTGTGGATAACTAGTCCGGGGTCACCTTGATAGCGTTTCCCCGCACTCTCCTACCTAGAATTCTATTCAGGGAGAACAAAGTCCGGCTTGTCCAGCTCTTCAATATTGACGTCCTTGTAGGTGATCACACGGACATAGCGCACAAAACGCGCCGAGCGGTACATGTCCCACACCCAGGCATCCGACATGCGGACCTCGTAGTAGACATCCGGGCCTGAGGTGTGTGGGATGAGCTCCACCGCGTTGGCCAGGTAAAACCTGCGTTCTGTTTCCACCACATAGGAGAATTGGCTGACCACATCACGGTATTCGCGGTACAGCGACAGCTCGACTTCAGCCTCGTAGTTATCGAGTTCCTCAGCGCTCACGGTGTGCTTCTCCTTCGCTCACAATTACCCGGGATCACGGTGTCACAGATTGAGCACCAGCTTAGTTCGCACTTGCCGCCTAAGCCTTCAGGCGCGCGCGAGGAATCGCGCATGAGCTTCAGCAACATTGCGATAACTCATGCGGTGCTCAGGCGTCGCCCCCAGCTGGGCGATGGCCTCCTGATGCACAGCTGTGCCATAGCCCTTATGGGTTTCCAGAGCATAGCCCGGGTATTGCTTCGCCGCATCCACCATGAGGCGGTCCCGGGAAACTTTGGCCAAAACACTGGCCGCGGCGATGCATCGCGCGGCGGTATCACCACCGATGATCGGCAGCTGCGGGGCAGGTAGGCCGGGGACGAAGAGGGCGTCGCTTAGCACGTAGCCCGGATGAACCTCCAGTTGTGCCACCGCACGGCGCATCCCTGACAAGTTGGCGTGCTGAATGCCAAAGGCATCGATGTCCCTCGCACCTATGTGCACCACCGACCAGGCCAGCGCGCGGCGTTTGATCAGCGGCTCCAGCTTTTCCCGGGCCGCCGGCGTGAGCTTCTTCGAATCATCAAGCCGTTCCAAGCCGGGCAGGATGCAGTCCGGAAGGATGCACGCGGCGATGGTCACTGGCCCGCAGCATGCCCCGCGCCCGGCTTCATCCACCCCTGCAACAGGCCCGAGCCCTGCTTTGGAGAGCGCGACCTCATAGGTTCTCTTCTGTTTCAGACGGCGCATGGTGGTTAGAGCGGAATGTCCTCGATAGTCTGTGCACGGCTAATCGGTACCACCACGGCAGCGACCTTCCCACGCACGTTTTCTACGGGGACGGTGCCTTGAAACTTATCACCCAGATGGGCGCGTGAATCCAAGGAGTTTGTGCGGTTATCCCCCATCACCCACACATGCCCCTCGGGAACCGTAACGGGACCAAAGTAGGCACCCCCGCAGGCCAGCGAGCCTGTGCGCTCATCGACGGGTATCTCCGGCGGGTCAAGGACAAAGTCCTGGTTGGTGGGCTTGCCGTCCACCATGACGGCCGAATCCCCTTCCTGGCAGGACACGGTCTGGCCACCAGTCGCGATGACCCGTTTGACCAGAATGTTATCGCCGTTGGGTGCTAGCCCCACGACGGCAGCCATGTTTTGGACACCGCGCACAAGCACATTGCGGGAACGCTTGACCTCAAAAGATGTGTTCCAGGATTCCGGACCAGCGAAGACCACTACCTCGCCGGGACGTGGATCGCTGAAGTAGTAGCTCACCTTCTGCACGGCGATGCGATCATTCGTGCATCCCGGGCAACCGTGCAAGGTGGGCTCCATGGAGGAAGACGGGATAAGGTACAGCCTTCCCACGAAAGCTTGAATCAGCGCCAGCGCCACGAAGGTGACTGCTAGCGCCGACAGAATATCGCGGACTCTAGGACTGGATGTCCGGGTCATCGACTCCACCAATGCGGTTGAAGGGGAAGAAGACGAACATGACCTTACCGCGAACGTTCTCCAGCGGGATCGTTCCTTGGAACTCATCCTGCATGTGATAGCGCGAGTCCGCAGAGGCAGTGCGGTTATCTCCCATCACCCAGATATTGCCCTCCGGCACGGTCACAGGGCCAAAGTACGCGCCGCCGCAGGCATAGGAACCAGTGGTTTCATCAACGCGATAGGTCGGTGGATCCTGCACATAGTCCTGCTCAATAGGCTTGCCGTCCACCATGACTGCCGGATCCCCTTCTTGGCAGGACACCGTCTGACCACCGGTGGCAATGACGCGCTTGACCAGCGTGTTCTCATCGGGCGGGGTAAGCGACACATAGCTCAGGGCGTCCTGAATGCGGTGGATGACCGGGTTATCGGAACGCGGGGATACCCAATTGCTGTCCCAGTCCGGGGTGCCTTTGAACACCACGACATCACCGGGCTCCGGGCTGTTATCGCCGTAATACGAAACCTTCTCGGTAAAAATGCGGTCATTATTGCAGCCTTCACAGCCATGCAACGTCGGCTCCATGGAACCGGAAGGGATGACGTACTGCCGGCCCACAAAGTTCTGGAAAATGCCGACGACCGCGAGCACAGAGACCACCACGAGGGCCGTCTCCAGCAACCAGGGCATCTGCTTCTTTTCCTCAGCTGGGGGCGCCGTGCTTTCCGACGTCTCTCCCCCAACTTCCTGGGGACCTTCAGTAATGTCGTTTTCTTTTTCCACGGGCTAAATCCTAGCAATGCACCTTAAGCTCACGGGCCTTGCGGGTCCGCGGCGTGGTGTTGACATCCCTTTTTGCCGCCAAACGTGGATCACAAAAGCCCTTCGCCATTCCTCGCGATGAGAGAAAGGCGAAGGGCTGTGACGCGCCGTAGATTAGCGGCGCTCCTTGATGCGGGCCTTCTTGCCGCGCAGGTCGCGCAGGTAGTACAGCTTGGCGCGACGGACACGGCCGCGGCGAACTACCTCGATGGAGGCAATGTTCGGGGAGTGAACCGGGAAGGTACGCTCAACGCCGATGCCGAAGGAGACCTTACGCACGGTGAAGGTCTCGCGGATGCCGTCGCCCTGACGGCGGATGCAGACACCCTTGAAGAGCTGGGTACGCTCGGTGGTGCCCTCGATGACCTTGACATTGACGTCAAGGGTATCGCCCGGGCGGAAGGACGGGATATCGTCGCGCAGCGAAGCTGCATCAACCTTGTCAATGAGGTTTGCCATTGGTGTTTTCCTTTTCAGTTTAAGACAGAGGACCCTAGCGCCACCTCGCGGCAGCTGACCGGTTCGTGCCTATTACACAGAACATCGCCATCTTTCCACACCCCACCCCCGCAGAACAAATTGTGCCAAACGCCTGACATCTCCTTACTGCGGGCTCTAAGGTGGGTGGCGCACTGATACCCCACGGGTGCCCACGGGAAGTGGGCTGAGAGTGGCGCTGATACCGCGCCTGCACCGTTTGAACCTGTCTGGTTAGCACCAGCGAAGGAAGAGAGGAGCAGCCATGACGGCTACCCATAACCCCATCCAGTCCACCGACTCCGGCGAGATCCACCCCAAGCACTCCTACTCCCCCATACGGGAGCACGGCCTGGAGGTACCGGAGACCGAGATCCAGCTGGATGATTCCCCTACCGGCCCGAATGAACCTTTCCGCATCTACCGCACCCGCGGCCCGGAGTGCGAGCCCGAGGTAGGCCTGCCGGCGCTGCGCGCGGAGTGGATTGCAGAGCGCGGGGACGTCGAGAAGTACGAGGGCCGTGCCCGCAACCTCGCCGATGACGGCCGCTCCGCCGAGCGCCGCGGTGCTGCTTCGCAGGAGTGGAAGGGTGAGCGTCGCCAGCCGCTGCGCGCGAAGGAAGGCAAGCGCGTCACCCAGATGCACTTCGCGCGCCAGGGCATCATCACCAAGGAGATGGAGTTCGTGGCCCTGCGCGAGCACTGCGACCCGGAGTTTGTGCGCTCCGAAATCGCCCGCGGCCGCGCCATCCTGCCCAATAACGTGAACCACCCGGAGTCGGAGCCGATGATCATCGGGCGGAAGTTCCTCACCAAGATCAACGCCAACATCGGCAACTCCGCGGTGACGTCCTCCATTGAGGAAGAGGTGTCGAAGCTGCGCTGGGCCACCCGCTGGGGCGCGGACACCGTCATGGACCTCTCCACCGGCGATGACATCCACACCACGCGCGAGTGGATTCTGCGCAACTCGCCGGTGCCCATCGGCACCGTGCCCATCTACCAGGCGTTGGAAAAGGTAAACGGCGTAGCTGAGGACCTGACGTGGGAAATCTTCCGCGATACCGTTATCGAGCAGTGCGAGCAGGGCGTGGACTACATGACCGTTCACGCCGGCGTGCTGCTGCCCTATGTGCCGTTGACCACGGACCGCGTCACCGGCATCGTCTCCCGCGGCGGCTCCATCATGGCGGGCTGGTGCCTGGCACACCACAAGGAGTCCTTCCTCTACGAGAACTTCGATGAGCTGTGTGAGATCTTCGCGCGCTACGACGTCGCCTTCTCATTGGGCGATGGCCTGCGCCCCGGCTCGCTGGCGGATGCCAACGACACCGCCCAATTCGCTGAGCTCAAGACCATCGGTGAGCTCACCCGGCGCGCCTGGGAGTATGACGTCCAGGTCATGGTGGAAGGCCCGGGCCACGTCCCGCTCAACATGATTCAAGAAAACAACGAGCTGGAGCAGGACTGGGCTTCGGATGCGCCCTTCTACACGCTGGGCCCACTGGTCACCGATATTGCCCCGGGCTATGACCACATCACCTCCGCCATTGGTGCGGCGCACATCGCCATGGGAGGAACAGCCATGCTGTGCTACGTCACCCCGAAGGAGCACTTGGGTCTGCCCAACCGCGATGATGTGAAGACCGGCGTGATTACCTACAAGCTCGCCGCCCATGCGGCCGACGTGGCCAAGGGCCACCCAGGGGCGCGCGCCTGGGATGATGCGATGAGCAAGGCCCGCTTTGAGTTCCGCTGGCACGACCAGTTCGCGCTCTCCCTCGACCCAGACACCGCGCAGGCCTACCACGATGAGACCCTGCCCGCGGAGCCGGCGAAGACCGCGCACTTCTGTTCCATGTGCGGGCCGAAGTTCTGTTCCATGCGCATCAGCCAGGACATTCGGGATACCTTCTCCGACTCCCTTGGTATGCCAAGTTTCCCGGGCAAGGGAGCCATCGATCCGGAGGTCGTGGCAGCTGCCCGCGCGGGCGAGAAGCAGATGTCGGAGGAGTTCAAGGCCCAGGGCTCACAGCTATACCAGGAAGAAGAGACCACACATGCCTGATCTTCGCTGCTACTTCGTCACGGGCGCGGGCTCGCATGAGGACGTCGTGCGCATCGCTGCCGCTGCGGCCCGGGGCGGCGCCGGGGTGGTACAAGTTCGTTCCAAGCCGATTTCCGCCCGCAACCTCTACCACTTAGGCCGCGACGTGGCCCGCGCGGTGGAGCAGGCCAACCCAAAAACGCGCGTGCTTATCGACGACCGCGTCGACGTCGCCGCCGCCCTCCGCCACGCTGGCGAGCCGGTGCACGGCGTGCATATCGGCCAGGATGATCTGCCCGTGGCCGCTGCCCGTACGCTGTTGGGGCCGGACGCGATTATCGGTTTGACCACCGGCACACGCGAGTTAGTCGAGGCCGCCAACGAAGTAGCAGACCTGATTGATTACATCGGCTGCGGCCCGTTCCGCGCCACACCGACGAAAGACTCCGGGCGCACCCCGTTGGGGCTTGATGCCTACCCGGATTTGGTGAAGCTCTCCCGCGTCCCCCTCGTGGCCATCGGGGATGTCACCGCCAACGATGCAGCCGATCTTGCGGCAACCGGCGTGGCCGGCCTAGCCGTCGTGCGCGGCATCATGCATGCCGATGACCCGGAAATTTATTGCCGCGAGCTGCTGTCCGGTTTCGACGAAGGTGCGCGATGAGTACTAGCTCTGATTCTTCAGTCATCGTTGTCGGCGCGGGCGTCATTGGCCTGGCCACCGCCGTGGAACTGGCCGCCCAGGGCCATGAGGTCACGGTCTTGGATCCGGCCCCGGCCTCTGGGGCTTCGCACTATGCCGGCGGCATGCTCGCCCCCGCCGCAGAGGTGGTCTACCAGCAGGATCCACTCTTCCCGCTGATGCGTGCCTCCGGCGCGTGGTATCCGGGGCTCATCGATCTGGTCGCCGCACACACAGAGGTGCCCACCGGCTACCGCGCCGAAGGGACCCTCGTCGTCGCGGCTGATCGCGCGGATGCTCAGCACCTCACCGAGCTAGCGGATTATCAGTCCCTCCACGGTATGGAGGTCGAGCGCATCACCGTGCGCGAAGCCCGGCGCGCGGAACCTTTGCTCTCGCCACGTCTGGCTGCTGCGGTGAGCATCCCGGGTGACACTCAGGTCTTCCCCCGTCAATGGACAGCTGCACTGCTCAGCGCTGCCCAAGCGCTCGGTGTGCGTTTCTTCCGCACGGCAGCACAGTCAATCAATGCTGACACGGGCGTGGTCACGACGGCCGTCGGCGAGTTCGAAGCTGAACAGGTGGTGCTCGCAGCAGGCCTGGGAGCACGCGAGATCGAGTGGGCTGCCTCGGCCGGGCTTGAACAGTCCCCGCTCCACCTGCGCCCGGTGTACGGCGATATCCTGCGCCTGCGCGTACCGGAAGAGCTCCAGCCGCTGCTCACCCGCGTGGTGCGCGGCTTCGTGGAGGACCGCCCCATCTACCTCATCCCGCGCGGCGATGGAACCTTGGCGGTTGGCGCTACAACCCGCGAGGACACTCTTGCCACGGCCCAGGCCGGCGGCGTCTACTCGCTGCTTCGCGACGCCATCCGCGTCCTCCCCGCCGTCGAAGAATGCGAGTTCCTCGAGGCCAGCGCGGGAGCTCGCCCCGGCACCCCGGATGACCTTCCCTATCTTGGCCGCGTCAGCGACCGGCTGATTATCTCTACCGGCTATTTCCGCCACGGCATCCTGCTCACGGCCCTGGCCGCGCGCTGTGCCCGCGAGCTCATCGAAGGAACCGATCCCAGCATCGATCTCGCGGCCTGTAACCCATTGCGACACCTCAAGGAGCAACAATGATCCTCATCCTCAACGGCCACCCTTATGACACGGCGGCCGATACCGTCGCCCAGCTGCTGGAAGAAAAAGGCATTGCCGCCGACGGCACCGCGGTGGCCGTGGCCGAACAGGTCGTTCCCCGCTCACAGTGGGAGTCCACCACACTCACCGAGGGCGCAGCCGTGGAAATCCTCACCGCAGTCCAAGGAGGTTAAATGCTGACCATCGCCGATACCACCTTTTCTTCCCACCTCATCATGGGCACCGGAGGGGCCACGAGCCACGACGCCCTTGAGCGTGCGCTCGTCGCCTCCGGAACCGAGCTGACTACCGTGGCCATGCGCCGCCACGCTGGTACCCGTGGTGGTGAGAGCATCTTCGACCTGTTGCGTCGGTTAGACATTGCCCCACTCCCCAACACCGCCGGGTGTCGCACCGCGCACGAAGCCGTCCTCACCGCCCGCATGGCCCGTGAGGCGCTGGGCACGACGTGGGTCAAAGTAGAGGTCATCGCTGATGAACACACGCTGCTGCCCGATGTCGTGGAGACCCTCGACGCCACCGAGCTCCTGAGCGCCGAAGGTTTCACCGTGCTGGCCTATACCAGCGACGATCCCGTGGCCGCCCAGCGCCTCGAAGATGCCGGCGCTGCGGCCGTCATGCCGCTGGGCGCTCCCATCGGCACTGGGCTGGGAATCCTCAACCCGCACAACCTCGAGCTCATTTGCTCACGCGCCTCAGTGCCCGTGCTTGTCGACGCCGGCATCGGCACCGCCTCCGATGCCACCCTCGCCATGGAGCTCGGGTGCTCCGGTGTGCTGCTCGCCAGCGCAGTCAACCGCTGCCAGGATCCCGAGGCCATGGCCACCGCCATGCGCCACGCCGTCGAAGCGGGACGACTAGCCCGAAGTGCAGGGCGCATCCCGCAGCGCGAACATGCCCAGGCATCCTCCACCTTCGAGGGCCTAGCCTCCTGGGCCGACCAAGTTCTCTAGACCTGTGGCACTGATCGCCGCCGCGAGAGGGACCTATGCTCAGCAAAGATGAACTCGCCCGCACCGCGCGCCAACGCCTTCTACCCGGCTTCGGTGACGCGGCCCAGGAGCGGCTCAATGCCGCGCACGTGCTCGTCGTGGGCGCCGGCGGGCTGGGCTGCCCGGCCCTCCAGCAGCTAGCGGCGGCTGGCATCGGGCGCATCACGATTATTGATTCCGATACCGTCGATATCAGCAACCTGCACAGGCAGGTGCTGTTTGGTGCGGGGGACGTCGGCAAGCCCAAGGCAGAGGTGGCCGCTGCGCGCGCCCGCGAGCTTGCCCCCGAGCTACAGATCACCGCGCTCAACGCGCGGCTGACTTCCTCCACCGTTCTTGACCTCTGCGCAGGGTCTGACCTCGTCCTCGACGGTTCCGATACCTTCGACACGAAATACCTCGTCGCCGATGCCTGCGAGCTCACCTCTACCCCGCTGGCCTGGGGAACCGTGCTGCGCTACGGCGGGCAGGCCGCGCTGTGGCACTCCGGCAATGCATGTGCTGACGGGCGCGGCGTGGGCTTGCGTGATCTCTTCCCCGCCCCGCCTAACGGCGAGGCTCTCGAGTGCTCGACGGCCGGGGTGCTGGGCGCAACGACGTCGGTGATTGCAGGGCTCATGGCCACCGCGGCGGTCGCCACGCTCGGCGCACTCCCAGATCATCGGGACATGGTCGGGCGCGTAACCTCCTACGACGCGCTCCCCGGTAACTTCCGCACGCTGCGGGTGGACGCCGATCCCGACCGCTCCCTCGTTACTGCCCTACCTGCCCGACACACCCTGCCGCCGGAACTTGTCACCGGTCATGCTGCCCTCCTCGATATCTCCGAGGAGCCCAACTTTCCAGAGGCCGCGGTGACACTGCCCTGGCATACCGTCACCGATGATGATTCCGTGCGTCGTGCGCTGACTTCGTGCGCCTCCGAACTGGTCTACGTGGCCTGCCCCTCCGGTGGGCGCAGCGCTGGCTTTGTCCTGCGCTACGCCGACCTCGCTGCAGACATGGGCATCGAGCTACGCAACCTTCCCGGTGGGCTCGCAGCACACGGCTATTAGGCGCCAGCCACCGCCGGAGTGCGGAAGAGGTGCTCGTCAAGGATGCGCGCGGTGCCATGGTGGCGAGCCCGGAAAATCACGCAAGAGGCCACCAGTGCCAAGGCGGTCACGATGAACAGCACCGCAATGCCCGCCCAGAAGGTGCCGTCGTGGATACCGTCGGTGGCGCGGGTAAAGGCGTTTTTCGCATAGGTCATCGGATGGAAAGGATGCAGCATGCTCAACGGCCGCGGAATAGCCGCCACCGGCCACACGCCGCCGAAGACCATGACGCCTAAGGCAAAAGCACCGACGGCGAAGACAGCACCAATCTTGCGGCCGAAGGTTACGAGGAAGAACTGGTAGGTCGCCGCGCCGACGGCGGCAATCGCTGCGATGACGAGCAGCATCATCGGCCAGCTGGCAGGACTCCAGCCCATCGTGGAGGACATAACGCCTATGAAGGCCAAGACCAAGAAGTTCAGACCCGCCACCACGCCAAAGGCTGCCAGAATGCCACGCACCGGACTCGTGGCCGACTCGCCGCGACGACCCAGGTAGTACGGCAGCGTCATCGCCAGCAGCAGCATGACGAGGAAGCCAAAGACCAGAACGAAGAGCAGCGAGGCGCCGCCCGTGATGTTCTTCTCGGTCGGGTCAACCGGGCTGACCACCGTCTGTACAGGGTGGAGGTTAGAGGAGGTGAAGTTGATGGGCACGGCCATGTTCTGCGCCGACGTATCCGGCTGGGTAATGGAGGGGGCTTTGGCGGCGCCGTCGGCAAGCTTGGTGGCCAATTCATTGGAGCCGGCCTTGAGCTGGTCCATGCCGTCCTTGAGCTCCGTGCCGCCGGCGGCCAGCTGGCTCGTGCCGTCCTTCAGCGTGCCGGTGCCCTCATGCAGGCGGGAAGCACCGTCCTGCAGCTGGGCGGCGCCGTTGCTCAGCTCGCCGACGCCTGCCCGCAACTGCTGCGAGCCATCGGACAAGCGGTGCGCGCCGTCATTGAGCGCTATCATGCCGCCCAGGTACTCCGAATTGGGATCGGACAGGTTGTAGTAGAGCTGGCCGGTGCCGGCGGAGAGCTTCTCCAGTTGCGCCACCATGTTTCCACTGGCAGCCGGGTCGAGCTTGGACACCAGGGAATAGAGTTGCTCAGCTTGCTGGTGCATGCCGAGGCCGCGGAGGACGTCGACAAGCTGCAGCAGCGCCGGGGCCACAGCCTGCGCCTGCTTGAGCACCGGGATGAGCATCCCGGTGAGCTGGTTTACACCGCCATCGATCTGGCCCGCGCCATCCGCTAGGCGGCCGGTGCCGGCGAGCAGTTTGTCGGAGCCGTCGGCAAGCTGGGCGGCACCATCATCCAGCTGCGCCGCACCACCGCTCAAGCGCCCCACGCCCTCGTTGAGACGGGTCGTGCCGTCCAGCAATTGGCCCGTACCGTTGTTGAGATCGCCCGCGCCGGCGTCCAGCTTGGCGATTCCCTCGACCGCTCGCCCGCCGCCTTCCTGCAGCCTCCCCGCGCCTTCGTCGAGCCGGCCCGCGCCCTCGGCGGCGGTGCCCAGGCCATCGCTGAGTTTATTCAGCCCCTCGATGACCTGATCGGCGTATTTCTTGGAAATCGCATTCTCCACGCTGGTCTGCACCTGCGGGATGAGGCTGGAGGAAATCACCGAACCATTCGTGCCGTAGTAGTCATTCGTAGCGAAGTGAATCTCCGGTTTTACCGGTTTATCGCTGATGATGGTGACGGCCTGCTCCGAGAAGTTCTTCGGGATGGTCACCACCATGAGGTATTTGCCCTTGAGCAGACCCTCATCCCCGTCGCCCTTGCTGACTTCAGCGAAATTCAGATACTGCGTCTCCATCAGGCCTTCCACAACCTGGTCACCGTAGTTGGTATAGGTGCCCTGCTTCTCGACGCCCGCGTCCTCATTCACCACCGCCAAGTC
Organism: Corynebacterium sp. HMSC074C01; assembly: GCF_001814605.1. Classification (NCBI taxonomy): domain Bacteria; kingdom Bacillati; phylum Actinomycetota; class Actinomycetes; order Mycobacteriales; family Corynebacteriaceae; genus Corynebacterium; species Corynebacterium sp. HMSC074C01. The sequence goes on from NZ_KV817280.1 coordinate 245,021, forward strand.
AATGTTGCGCATGTACTTGGAAGGGTCCCACATGGCCCACATCATGGTGCCGGCGATAACGATGGGTGCGACGAGGAGAAAAACGATGAGCACGCGCGACAAGGTACTCGTGGGGCGCCAATCGAGGACGCGGTGCCACCCCATGGCCTCGCTGTCGTGGCCTGCCGCGCTCTGGGTAGCAGCGCTCCCCTCGTACGGCATTCTGCGCGAAGCGCTATTCGCCCCTGCTTCCCGGTTGGATTCATCCTCACGGCTCATGCCTGCCTCCTTGACGTGATGATTCAGGTCCGCTTTTATTCGTTTATCCAGCCATTAAAGCTAGACACCCAAACGTGAGCGAGGCCACTAAGTCATTTGTTTCAACAAACATACCACCGATTAAGTTGACATTGTGAACTTATAGCCATTCGTCTCGTTGTGCCGCGCTGCGCACCACCTGAGTTACATCACCCAGCACTCCCCTGTGACGGGCGGGCGAGTGCATTCGAATCGGGCTTTCATCCGGCAAGCCCCTGCCCTTTACAGCCTGTAGGCAGGGCGTTTTCTTCTCCGGTTGCGGGGCCGCGTGGCCTGTTTTAGGCTCTGTGCACATGGGGGATATTGAAACCTACATCCGCCTTCGCAACTCGGGGATTGCGCTGGTGGAAGCAGCAACCAGCACACCCGAAAGCTTGCGCGCACTTGGCGCCTCGCACGGCGATGCGGAGGAGCTGGCGTCGCTTCATGCCATCTATTTCGGCGATACCCGCTTCACCGGCAAGCAGCGCACCGCCCGCCAGGCGGCCCAACGCCAAGGCCACGACCTGGCCACGCTGAGCCTGATTGAGTCCTACACCGCGAAGCTGAAGAAGCAGGTTGACGTCTGGAATTTGCGCGTCGCGCTCGCCTCCGTGCCCTCGGAACGGGTGCCTTCAGTGGCGGCGCAGCGAGTGAAGGAACTCAAACCGAAACGCGTGCCTTCACCAGGAGTGCGGCTGACTTACCGCAAGAATGGTCCTTACTCGCTCACGGTTACTGATTCCGCGCTCAACATCTCCACCATGCGCAGCACCCTGGAGTCCATTAACCCCACCGACCTCCTGGACGCCACCCGCCAGGTCTTCTTTAAAGAAGGAGTGGGGTCTCGGCCGGCAGTGGGAACAAACGTCGTGATAACACTCGACGAGCTTGACAAAATCATCCGCCACGACGGCGACGACATCGAGCTCGAACTCACCAACGGCGGGCGCATGAGCGGCGCGGAGTTTCTCACCTACAAATTCGCCGAGACTGGCTACGCCACATTAGTCCACCCCACCATCGGCCCGGTGTGGCTGCACCGGCTTTCGCGCTTTGCCAGCCTCGAGCAGCGCATCATGGCCAGCGCGGAGCACCCCACCTGCGCGATCGAAGACTGCAACAAGCCAGCCGATTACTGCCAAGTCCACCACATCGTCCCCTGGCAAGCGGGCGGGGAAACCAATCCGCCCAACCTAACCATGCTGTGCGCCTACCACAATGGCATCAACGACGATGACCCGACAAGCCCGACCGGCAGAGGCTACGTCTTTCGGTTGAAAGGACCGGTTGACTACATCCCGCCCTGGGGAACGCCGATTACAGCGCAGCCGGCCTACCAAGAAGCCGTAAATCGACAGGCCGCAAGCCCGACGAGCACCCCTACAAGCCAACCACCCGATCCGCCGGACATACGCCCATCACCACCCACCACTGCGCCGCCGCACGAATAATCTTCGCCGCAGCTTAACCGCACACGTCCGCACGCCGAACCGGCACCCCGACCCCCTTAACTCGGCGGACTCAGCCTTGCGCCACGCGGAAACCTCAACGTTTGCGAGGTCCTCCGCGCCTTCGGCGATCGCTCCACCCCACGGGCTTGTCCAACCCACCGTCCGTACAGAAGAAGCCGCTGAAAACTCGCAAACCCCCAACCGTTTGAACAGTCAGGGGGTTTGGTGCGCAACTAGGTGAACTTTAGAAGCCGGCCTTCTTGAGGGCATCGGCCATCGAACCACCGCCGCCGCGGTCCGAGCGGCCACGCCCACCGTCGCGGCGGGAGTTGCGACGGTCGGAGCGGCCGCCGCGCCCCTCGGAACGCCCACCGCCGTTGCGGCGCTTGGGGGCGGGCTGGCCGGGTTCGTCGTCAAGCCGCAGCGACAAGCCAATGCGCTGGCGCTCCACGTCGACCTCCATGACCTTGACCTTCACCACCTGGCCCGAGCGGACCACATCGTGCGGGTCAGAGACGAACTTGTGGCTCATCGCGGAGACATGAACAAGACCATCCTGGTGCACGCCGACGTCAATGAAGGCACCAAAGGCCGCAACGTTGGTCACGGTACCCTCCAGAATCATGCCCGGTTTCAAGTCCGAGACCTTGTCTACGCCTTCCTTGAAGGTAGCCGTCTTGAATTCTGGGCGCGGGTCGCGGCCCGGCTTATCCAGCTCCGCGATGATATCCGTCACCGTCGGAACACCAAAGGTCTCGTCGGCGAAGTCTGCCGGCGACAGCGTCGTCAACACTCGCGAATTGCCGATGAGCTCCGACACCCCCAGACCGGTCTTCTCCGCGATGCGCGCCACCACCGGGTACGCCTCCGGATGCACGGCCGAAGCATCCAGCGGGTCCTTACCGCCATTGATGCGCAGGAAGCCCGCCGCCTGTTCGAAGGCCTTCGGCCCCAAGCGCGGCACCTTCTTCAGCTCCTTGCGCGAGGCAAACGTGCCATTCTCATCGCGGTAGGCCACGATGTTGGCCGCAATCGTGGAGTTCACGCCGGCCACGCGCTCGAGCAACGGGGCCGACGCCGTATTCAGGTCCACGCCGACGCCATTCACCGCGTCTTCCACCACGCCATCGAGCGTGCGCGCAAGTGCGACTTGGTTGACGTCATGCTGGTACTGCCCCACGCCAATCGCCTTCGGGTCAATCTTCACCAGTTCCGCCAGCGGGTCCTGCAGTCGGCGCGCGATCGAGACCGCGCCGCGCAGGGAGACGTCCATGTCGGGAAATTCATCGGCTGCCAGCTGCGAAGCCGAATACACCGACGCGCCGGCTTCCGAGACCACGACCGGGTTCGGCCGCTTCCCACCCGCCTGCGCGATGAGGTCCGCGACTTCACCGGCAAGCTTCTCCGTCTCACGCGAAGCAGTGCCATTACCAATCGCCATAAGGTCCACCGAATGAGCCGCGCTTAACGACGCCAACTCTCTCACCGCCTCGGCCCACTTCTGCTGCGGCTGGTGCGGGTAGACGATGGTGGTGGCAAGGACCTTACCCGTCGGGTCGACGACCGCGCACTTGACGCCGTTGCGGTAGCCCGGGTCCAAACCCAGCGTCGCGCGCTGGCCCGCTGGGGCCGCCAGCAGAACGTCGCGCAAGTTGGTGGCGAAAACCTTGAGTGCGCCTTCCTCGGCCTTCTCTTTCAGGCGCATGCGCACGTCGAGGCCCGAGGAGATGGAGAGTTTGGTGCGCCAGCCCCAGTGGACGGCGTCGGCAAGCCAGCGGGACGTAGACACGTCCAGGTCGAAGCGGTCTGCGATCATGCCCTCATACATGGCGTCATCACCGGCATCGAGGTTGAGCTGCAGCACGCCTTCGTTCTCGCCGCGCAACAGCGCCAGGATGCGGTGCGAAGGAAGCTTGTCGAAGGGCTCAGAGAACTCGAAGTAGTCCTTGAACTTCGCGCCCTCGGTTTCCTTGCCTTCCACCACACCGGCATTCATGGAACCGCTGGTGTACATGCGCTCGCGGACCTCACCGACGAGATCCGCGTCCAACGCAAAGCGGTCCACCAAGATAGCGCGAGCACCCTCAAGGGCCTTCTTCGTTTCCTCGAAACCTTCGGTGAGATACTCCCCTGCCAGCTCGGCCGGATCCGCCGAGGGATTCTCGATGAGCTTATCCGTGAGCGGCTCCAGGCCGGCCTCACGCGCGATATCCGCCTTGGTCTTGCGGCGCTTCTTATACGGCAGGTACAGATCCTCCAGGCGCGCCTTGGTTTCGCAGCCCTGGATGAGGGCACGCAACTCGTCGGTCAGCTTGCCCTGCTCCTCAATCGCGGCGAGCACCGTTTCCTTGCGCTCCTCCAGTTCCCGCAGGTAGGTCGAGCGCTCCTCGATGATACGCAGCTGCGAGTCATCCAGCCCGCCGGTGGCTTCCTTGCGGTAACGGGCAATGAACGGAACGGTGTTACCCTCCGCCAGGAGCTTGAGGGCGGCTTCGACAAACTGTTCTTTGACGCCCAGCTCTCCAGCGATGGTGGCTGCGATATTCACAAAACCTCTTTTTGGGTCGGGGACTTAAGACCTTCTCACCCTATACCCCGCCCTGCCACGCGCAGGAAGTGCCCAGGCCAAACTCGGTGTGACCAATCTCTGAGGTTCCGTACCAGAGTGTGTGCGGCGGCAAGCACTCCGCGACGGCGGCGGTGACCTTGGTCAGCGGCAGTTCAGAGGCGCCGTTGACGATGACGCGCCACACGTGTTCGCTCACCGGCGGCTGGCCGTGCTTATCCATGTACTCATTGACCAAGATGTTGTCGGGTTCGCAGGTAAATGACACGACCTCGGCGTTGATGTCCTGTGGCTCGACTCCGCCTTCGTGCAGGCGCTGCGGCATGTCTTTGAGGACCTTGTTCCATTCAGCCTCAGTCATAAGTATTGACAAGTCAGTACTCACGTCCATCTCAATCCTCCTTTAGGGTTTCCAGGTAGGCGCGATCGGTGTCACTTAACTCTGCCGCGTCCAGCAGCTCTGGGCGGCGCTGCCATGTTCGCGCCAGCGACTGCTCGCGGCGCCACCGGTCCACGCGGGCATGGTCACCAGAGGTCAGCACGTCCGGGACCTTGAGGCCGCGCCACTCGCGCGGCTTGGTGTAGCTGGGCCCCTCCAGCAGGCCATCGGAGAAGGAATCCTCTTCGTGCGAGCGCCGGTTCCCCAGCACTCCGGGGATAAGGCGTACCACAGCTTCGGCGATGACCAGCACGGCCACCTCGCCGCCGATGAGCACATAATCGCCGATGGACACCTCTCGCACGCGGTAGCGCTGCGCGGCATCCTCGACGACGCGCTGGTCGATGCCCTCGTAGCGCCCACACGCGAACACAATGTGTTCCTCGGTGGACCACGCTTGTGCATCGGCTTGCGTAAAAGGCTTTCCCGCGGGAGTCGGCACGATAAGCAGCGGCTTGTCCGAATTCTCGCTTTCGCCATAGGAGCGTGCCTCGACGCCATGGATGTCGTCGTGGCGCGGCTTGCTCAGGTGCGGCAGAGCGCTCTGCAGATCCCGGGTCGAGGCGGTGCCAGAGGAGACGTCGTCAAGCGCCGGCCCCCAGACCTCAGGCTTCATCACCATTCCGGGGCCACCGCCGTAGGGGGAATCGTCGACAGATTTGTGCACGTCGGTGGCCCACTGGCGCAGGTCGTGCACGCCCACCGCAAGCTTTCCCTGCTCGATGGCCTTGCCCAGCAGCGCGTGGCGCAGCGGGTCGAGGTACTCCGGAAAAATGGTGAGAACGTCAATCCTCATAGGTCGAGCAGCCCTTCCGGCGGGGTGATGGTGCAGGTCCCCGCCTCCAAATCAACCTCCGGCACGATCTCCTCCACGAAGGGAACGAGCGCTTCTTTACCTTCGGTGAGAGTGATTTCAAGGAGGGACTGCGTGGGACCGTGCGTCACGCCGGTCACCTCGCCCACCTCACTACCATCAAGGAGAACGCGCAGACCTTCTAACTCGTGGTCATAGAAGCCGTCGTCTTCCGGGTCATCCAGGGGTTCGGCGAAGAACTGGGTGCCGCGCAGGGAATCCGCGGCCGTGCGGTCCGGGACTTCCTTGAACGTGATGAGCAGGCGCCCCTTGTGGGCGCGCACCGCAGCGATGGTGAGTTCGTGTTCCTTCTTGCCTTGTGTGCCGTGGAGAACCTCGCCGACGGCGAATCGGGTCTCAGGGGAATCGGTGGTCACCTCGACGGAGACCTCGCCTTTAATGCCGTGGGATTTCACCACGCGACCAATGAGTAGTTCCATGCCTGCTAGCTTAACGGGCTACGCTGGGGCGGCATGACTGAGCTTCCGATCAATGATGTGACCACCTTTGGCGACGCCTCCCACAACAGCGCCGCCCTCACAACGCTAAACCTGCTCGATGAGGCGCCTGAACCGAACCCATCGCGCCCCAGACCAGCCGTTAAGCGGGTCCTCAGCGCCGATGGCGCGAACCTCATCCTCTTTTCGTTCCTACCTGGACAAGACCTACCTGACCACAAAGCCGCGCACCCTATCACTGTCCAAGTGCTACAAGGAGCGGTGACTTTTAGTTGCGGAGAAGAAGAGCACGTGCTCGTTCCCGGACAAATCGTGCACCTTCCGGCGCGCATACCACATGCGGTGTCCTGCAGCGATCAACCTGCACTCATGCTGCTCACCATGTTAACGCCGAACATTGGCGCGAATGTCTAGACTTTTAGTACGATACTTTTATTGTGAGTAGTTCGAAGCCGTATCACCATGGAAATTTGCATGAAGAGATCCTCCGGGAGGCCATCAAGCTCGGCCGGGAAGGTGGACCGGAGGCGGTGACGATTCGCGCGGCAACGCGCGCGGTCGGTGTCTCCCCGACAGCCGCCTACCGTCACTTCAAGGACCAAGCCGCGCTTCTCGACGCCGTCGGGACCGTCGCCACCTACGAACTCATCACCAAGCTCAGCGATACCTTCGAAACGACGGAGGGCACCATCATTGACAAAATGATGGCGGCCGGTTTCACCTACTTCCACCATGCCTTGGAAGAGCCGCACTTCTTTATGTGCATGATGGCCGCGAGCAGCTTTGATATTCCGGCCGGGCTCGTAGCCGCGGCTGAGGGGCCCGGCGAAGACCCCCGTGTACAAGCCATGTTCAATTTCTACGGCTACATGGCACAGTACGCGCGCTCGATTGGCCAGGAACCCAATAGGCAGCACATGATGCAGAATTGCCTAGCCGGATGGTCCACGGTGCACGGTTTCACAGTCTTGTGCCTCAGCGGTCATTTGGGATCGCTACCGGAGGAAAAGGTGGAAGCTATGGCGCAGTCGGTTATTGCCTCCGCTGTCCGCGGGTTGGACTTCGAAAATCCTCTGGAGGTCCGCCTCCCACGGCCGAAAAACTAGATAATCCCCGCGACCTACAGGTCAGCGGGGTTAATCTTTTAGCCGAGTAGAACTTACTCTGCGGACTCCTCAGCCTCAGCGGAGTCGGCCTCTTCAGCCTTAGCAGCCTCTTCCTCGGCCTTAGCAGCCTCAGCAGCAGCGGCTTCCTCAGCAGCCTTCTCGGCGGCAGCCTTAGCCTCGGCCTCTTCCTTGGCCTTGCGCTTCTTCTCGGTGATAGCCTCGATGGTCGGGCCGTTGTTGGCCTCAGCCAGTGCAGCGTTGAAGAGGTCCAGCTTGGACGGCTTCGGCTCAGCAACCTTCAGGGTGCCCTCTGCGCCCGGCAGACCCTTGAACTTCTGCCAGTCACCGGTCACCTTGAGCAGTGCGAGAACCGGCTCGGTCGGCTGTGCGCCGACACCCAGCCAGTACTGAGCGCGCTCGGAATCGATCTGAATCAGGGACGGCTCCTGCTTCGGCTGGTAGATACCGATGTTCTCGATAGCCTTGCCGGAGCGACGGGTGCGTGCATCAGCAACGATGACACGGTACTCAGCGTTGCGGATCTTACCCATACGCTGCAGCTTGATCTTAACGGCCATGATTGGCTCCTTTTCTAGTCACCGGGCAGTTCAGACACGCGCCGCTTGGTGGCGCGCCGGTTCAACCCTTGAATTTTATCCTGCGCGTGACGTGCCGGCCGTCCGTAGGCGGTACCGACGTTACGCAGAGATGAAGTTTTACGTGTCCTCCACGCGGTGCGTGAACAACCTCAACAACTTTAGCGGAACCCACACGAGATAGGAAATTCCCCTTAGCTCTTGCGTGGTTAGGCCTTACCCCGCGAAGGGGGTAGTCTGTAATGCGGTTATTTCGACGCCACACAATCCTCTTTTTATGAATAAACAAGCCCCCTCTACATTCCGCTACCGTTATGACCTCGACGGCCTCCGCGGCATCGCGATCGCCTTGGTTGTTCTGTACCACGTCTTCGTTGGTCGTGTCTCAGGTGGCGTCGATGTCTTCCTCCTGCTTTCCGGTTACTTCTTCTTAGGCTCGCAGCTGCGCTATGCCGCACGGCCGAATGCCTCCCTGAACCCGTGGTGGCCCATCTGGCGCACGCTCCGCCGGCTTGTTCCTTCCCTCGTGCTCGTCATCGGCGTGAGCTATGTGCTTGTCCGGCTCTTCGCGCCGAAGCTCATGAACACGGAGCTCACCAAGCAGATCACTGCGACGGTCTTCTACTACCAGAACTGGGAATTGGCACGGCAGAACGCTGACTACGCCGCCGCTTCAGCAACAACATCGCCTCTGCAGCACATGTGGTCCATGGCAGTGCAGGGCCAGTTCTACCTACTGGGCATCTTCTTCGCCCTTGGCTTGGCCGCTTTCATGCGCCTGCGCCCAAAGAACACGGGGCTGCGAGAACAGCGCTTCTCTTCCATTAATTCCATCGCTGGCCCGATTCTCCTCGTAGTTACCGTCGTCTCTTTTGCCTATGCATCCCGCGACGGACTCTTCGGCACCCCCGAAAATTACTACTCCACATGGTCTCGCGCTTGGGAGCTGACTTTGGGCGCAGTGCTCGTCATTTATGGTTCGCACCTGCGCATGCCGCAGCGCCTGTCCAACCTCGCCACGGCTCTCGGCTTGGCGGCTCTGGCTAGTACCGGCCTAGTTATCTCCGACAGCTTGGCCTTCCCTGGGCCGCTGTCTCTTCTGCCCATCGGCGGTGCAGTACTCATCATCATTGGTTCTGGCGGGTCGTTCTCGCGGGTGCTCACCACCCGGGTATCTCGCTGGCTCGGTGATATCGCCTACCCGCTCTACCTGTGGCATTGGCCGCTACTCATCATTTCCATCGCCGCGCTCGGTCTTGAGACTCCTCCGTGGTGGCTCGGATCCATCATCATCGTGGTGTCGCTGGGCTTGGCGGACGTGACGCACCGTTTCGTCGAAAAGCCCCTGCGCCAGCACCGCAAACGCCCGCTTGCCGACGACCTCCCCGTCCACCGCGGTTTCGCCGACCTTCGCACGCGCACCGGCGCTCTGCGCGGCGTTGGCGGAGTCGTCGTCGCCGCCTGCACCGTTGCACTCGTGGCCGTTCAACCGCTGTGGCTGCGCAGCCTACAGGAGGCGAACCACGAAATCCTCGACCCGAAGCTCTACCCAGGGGCAACGACCTTCGTCGAGAACATCACGCCGCCTGAGAACGTAGAGATCAAGCCTGATCCGATTCTCGCGCGTGGCATCCAGCCGCCAGTCGCCGATAACTGGTGCTTCATCCCGGAACAAGAGCCAACGGACTACTTCATCGAGACCCAGAAGGACGGCGTGACGCCGTGCATCTTTGGTGACGTTGATTCCGACGTCGAGGTCTACTTAGTAGGCGGTTCGCACGCGGAGCAGTACTCTTCGGCCTTGGATCACTTGGGCCGCGAGATGGGTTTCAAGCTGGTTCCGCTCACCCGCGTGGGTTGCCCCATTGAGCTCGGCGATGAACTGAGTGTCAAGCCTTCTTGCGCCGAGTGGAGCAAGGAAGCGGTCAAGCGCATTATCGACGCGGACCCGGCCCTCGTAGTTTCTAATTCAACGCGCCCCGGTCAGCCCTTGGGTCACGGCCCAGACGCTGTCCCGCCCGGCTATAAGGCCTTCTGGGACGAGTTGGCCAAGCACGATATTCCCTTCTTGGGCTTCCGTGATAACCCGTGGGGATTCGATGAGCACGGCAATGGCCTCCAGTTTGATGAATGCTACGTAGCCACCCAGGATTCCCTCGGCTGCGGCATGCGTTTCGAAGAGGTCTACGCTCCCTATGACCCCGGCGCCGAAGTCCTCTCCCAGTACAAGAACATGCTGGCCGTGGACACCTCGAAGTGGTTCTGCGATGCCAACGGCGATTGCCCGGTCATCATCGGCAACATCATGGTCTACCGCGATATGCACCACTTCACCAAGGCCTTTGCGGATTCGGCCATCCCGCTCATCCGTGAAGCCATCACCCCCTTCCTCAATGGCGAGACGGTGCAGCAGCAGCCCCCGCAGATTCCGACGGACAGTCCCATGGTGCCCCAGACCGCTGAGACGTCACCGGCCACACCCGCGGTGCCTATCCCCTATCCTGCATATCCAGCAGATAAAGCCATTTAATCCAAAAGGGCCGGCGCTAAAAAGCGCCGGCCCTTTCTTAACGAAGAATGCTGCTGCATTCTTCGTTATTTCTTTTTGCCCTGCCCAAAGTCCAGGTTGTTGAGGTCGATATTCTCCATGCCCTTGGGCATCTTGATATCGCCTAGCCCGGGCATGCCGCCGCCGAGCTGTTCCTGCATCTTCTGCAGTTCCTGCATCGACGGCATCCCGCCACCCATGCCAGGCATTCCCCCACCACGACGCTTCGGCGGCTTGCGCTTACCATTCTTGCCCTTGCGGCCCTTCGGCTTCTTCTTGGTAGCGGAACGCCCACCGCCCATGCCCGGCATGCCAAAACGACCGGCCATCTGCGACATCATCTTCTTGGCTTCGGTGAAGCGCTCGATGAGCTGATTGACGTCAGAAACGCTCACACCAGAACCGAGGGCAATACGCTTGCGGCGCGAAGCGTTGAGAATCTTCGGGTTCTCGCGCTCCTCCGGCGTCATACCGCGGATGATGGCCTGGATGCGGTCGAGCTGCTTTTCGTCGACCATGTCGGCGATCTGGTTCATCTTGTTGCCGCCGGGCATCATCTTGAGCAGGTTGCCCATCGGGCCCAGATTGCGCACCATGAGCATCATGTCCAAGAAGTCATTGAGCGTCATCTCGCCGGAGCCCATCTTCTTGGCGGCTTCCTCCGCCTTGGACTGATCCAGCTTGGATTCCGCCTGCTCAATCAGTGTCAGCAGGTCACCCATGCCCAGAATTCGCGAGGACATGCGCTCCGGGTGGAAGACATCGAAATCCTCGAGCTTCTCACCGGTGGAGGCGAACATGATGGGCTTGCCCGTGACCTCACGAATGGACAGCGCCGCACCACCGCGAGCGTCACCGTCCAGCTTGGTCAGGACGACACCGGTGAAGTCCACGCCATCGCGGAAGGCCTCGGCGGTCTGCACTGCGTCTTGACCGATCATCGAGTCGATGACGAAGAGGACTTCGTCCGGGTTGACGGCGTCGCGGATATTGCGGGCCTGCGTCATCAGGGTTTCATCAATGCCGAGGCGGCCGGCGGTATCGATGATGACGATATCGTGCTGGGTGCGCTTGGCCTCTTCGATACCGCGCTTGGCGACGTCCACCGGATCCCCATGAGAGGTACCCATCTCATGCTCGTGGGAATCCAGGGAGGTGCCAGGATCCGGAGCGTAGACGTCTACCCCGGCGCGCTCGCCGACGATCTGCAGCTGCTGCACCGCGCCCGGGCGCTGGAGGTCACAAGCCACCAGCATCGGGGTGTGCCCCTTGGAAGCCAGATGCTTGGAAAGCTTGCCCGCCAAGGTGGTCTTACCAGCACCCTGAAGGCCGGCGAGCATGATGACCGTCGGCGGGTTCTTCGCCAGGTTCAGGCGGCGGGTCTCGCCGCCGAGAATCTCGATGAGCTCCTCGTTGACGATCTTGACTACCTGCTGCGCCGGGTTCAGTGCCTCAGAAACCTCGGCACCTGCCGCGCGTTCCTTAATGCGCTTAATAAAGCCGCGCACGACGTTGAGCGAGACGTCCGCCTCCAGCAACGCCAGACGGATTTCGCGTGCTGTGGCATTGATGTCCGCCTCGGTCAGCTTGCCCTTGCCGCGCAGGCCGGACAGGGCTGATTGCAAGCGGTCAGACAAAGACTCAAACACGTTAAAAGTGCTCCCTCAACTATCGTGGATAAATTTATAACTTCCCCAGCTTAGCCGTTGACCAGTGCTTGGGTCACATTCCGGACCAGGGTGGCACGGGGGACGTCGCCAAGCGGCACTGCGTGAAGCACCATCGTGGCGCCCGGTGTGGTGGTGGATAGCCACTCGCACTCCGGAAGCAGCGCCAGCACGTGGCCTAGGGTACCTGGGTAGTCATCAATTCGAACCTCAAAGACTCCCCTGGTCCACATCGCAGTCGCGGGCCCTGGTACAAAATCCGGCAGCACCGTGTAAGTTCCGGATTTATAAGACTGCACGAGGCGTTCCTCTACCGTTGCGAGATCGATGGCACCGTGGAGGGCGCGGATATCGAATTCGCCAGCATAGCCCTCCTCAGTGCGCACGAGGCGCGAGGAGAGGATGTTCCAGCCCAACGCTGCGATGAGCGCCAGCGCGCGCACAGCCTCCCGTTGGTAGCTGCCGCGCCACAGGACGGTAAAGCTGTCATCCTCGGGGTTGTGGCGCAGTCCGATATCACGGTCGGCGGCAACCAGAGGACGAACTGGTCGAAGTGCTTCCAGTTGTGCGAAAGCGCGGCCACTGACCGCTTCGATTCCCTTCTCCAGCCTGCGGTTCCACACGCTAGGACCGGTGGACTCGGCATCGGTGCGGGCGAGCACAACGAGGAGCGCCAGAGTCAGGTAGTCATAACGCACGGCTTCGAGGAGCTCGTCACGCGCTTCATCGGATAAGGGGTCCGTGCGGGAGACGATGCGCGCCAGAGTGGTGTGCTCTGCGACCACGGTTTGCACGCGGGAGCGATCCGCCAGGTCGAGACCAAGCTTGGCCGCGGCACGCGCCACCATCTCCGCCCCCACCAGCTCGTGAGGGCGGCCATATCCTTTCCCAATATCGTGGTAGAGCCCCACCAAGAGCAGCAGATCGGGCCGCGCCACGGAGGTGCGGGCTTCTGCACAGCGCGCGACGGTAAGGATGGAGTGATAGTCCACGGTGTGAGAGTGCGTGCGCTCCCGCGGCAACAAGCCTCGAATGTGCTCCCACTCTGGGACGATTCGCTCCCACAGGCCATGGGCGTCCATCTCCTGGATGAGGCGCGGAGTGTTGAGGGGCGAGGACAATAAACTGAAGAATGCATCCGTCGCAGCGGCGGGCCAGCGTTCGGGCAGTTCCGGCAACTCGCGCAGCTGTTCCCAGACATGAGGCGGGACGCTTCTGCCCGAGCGCGCTGCGGCGGCGGCCACGCGCAAAAGCAACCACGGCTCATCCAAGTTGGCGGTGCGTGCGAGACGGATCTCGCCCCCGGCATCAACCACCCCGATATCGAGGGGTTTGCGTGTGCGGTTGTGGCTGCGTTTGGATACGACTCCCCGGGCAGTCGCCAATGCCCTCTCCACGGCTTTGTCTACCGCAGTAGCAGCGGTGACGACGGCCGCGGACAACTCATAACGGTCGGCGAAACCAAGCTCGTGGGCGATCTCCGCGGCGAATTCGGGGTCGAGGACGTCGCGGTGCCGGCGGGCGGTGACGTGGAGGAGCGTGCGGACGTCGAGAAGCAAGGCCTGCTCCTCCTCAAGTGCTGGGGCATCCGCGAGGTTGCCGAGGGCGAGCGCCCGCAGGAATTGGATATCGCGCAGGCCGCCGCGCCCATTTTTAATATCCGGGTGGGTCATCGTGGCCAGGGTGCCGGAGCGGCGCCAGCGGGTGATGGCGAGGTCGACGAAAGCGTCGAAGTTGCTCTGCAGCAGGCGACGCCACGAGGCATAGACCTGGGCGCGGGTAGAATCTACCAGCTGCTTATCGCCGGCGACGAAGGCCAGGTCCAGCTGCGCGAAGCCGGCGGCGGGATCAGAACCGGCGATGGCACCGAACTCGCGCGGAGTGCGCACAGCGTAGTCAAGCCGGTATTTGGCATCCCAGATGGGGTACCAGATTTCGGCGACCACATCTTCGGGCAGCTCCATATCATCCGGGTGAAGGAGGATGAGGTCGAGATCCGAAAAAGGGGCCATCGCCCGGCGGGCGAAGGAACCCGTGGCGGCAAGCGCACAGCCGGGCGGAAGCTGCAGGGACTGCGTGAGATCTATCGCCGAGGCATAGGCTTCCTCACGCAGTTGAGCGGCCGTAGACACTTCTTACAGGGCTGCCTCGCCGCGCTCGCCGGTGCGCACGCGGATGACGTCCTCAACAGGAGTAATCCAGATCTTGCCGTCACCGATCTTTCCGGTATAGGCAGCATCAACGATGGCAGAAAGGATATCCTCCACCTGTTCGTCGGAGGTGACTACCTCCAGCTTGACCTTGGGTACGAAGTCGGTGGCATACTCGGCACCACGGTAGACCTCGCTGTGGCCGCGCTGCTGACCGAAACCCTGGGTCTCGGTCACGGTCAGGCCGTGCACGTCGTGCTGCTCCAAGGCCTCACGGATTTCCGGCAGCGTGAACGGTTTGACGATGGCAGTGATGAGCTTCATCTGTTACTCCTTAGCTCCGGCGGTGTCGACCCGCGGCTGGACGGTTGGTGCAGGATTAATCCTAGCGTCGTGGGTGTGGCGGCGGTGCGACGCCACGGACTCACGGAAATCATAAGCGGTCTCACGGTGCTCAGACAGATCGATGCCTTCGGCTTCATCATCAATCCGCCACCCCAGGGTGGCGCGGATGATGAGTGCCGCCACCAGAGTAATAGCAGCTGAGAACAGCATCGCGACGATCGCGATGAGCGCTTGGACGACGAGCAGCTTGAGGCCTTCCGAAAAGTGCCCAGTGAGGATGCCGTTATCCGTGGCAAAGAAGGCCAATCCGACGGTTCCCCACAGACCAGCGCACAGGTGGACTCCAACGACATCCGGGGAATCATCAAAGCCCCAACGGTACTTCAGGCCGATGCACAGGCAGGCGATAATCCCGCCGAGGAAGCCGAGGGCGAGAGAACCGAGCGGGCTGAGCGCTCCTGCCGCCGGGGTGATGGCGACGAGTCCCGCAATAGCGCCGGATACTGCGCCAAGCGAAGTAGCGGCGTGGTCTCGGATGCGTTCGACCAGCATCCAGCCGAGCATCGCTGCGGCCGCCGCAACAGTGGTGTTGAGCCATGCCAAGCCTGCTAGCCCATCCGCAGCGAAGGCGGAACCGCCATTGAAACCGAACCAGCCGAACCACAGAAGCGCAGCGCCCAGCATCACCATCGGGAGGTTGTGGGGCCTATCGATGTGCTTCGGAAAGCCCGCGCGCGGGCCCACGACGATGGCCAGAACCAGGGCAGCCGCACCAGCGGAGATGTGCACGACGGTACCGCCGGCGAAGTCGATGGGAGCGATGAGGGCCTCACCGTTTGATACACCGAAGAGCCACGCTGCGAGTGAGCGCGGGGCATGGGAGAGCACTCCCCCCGCCCCACACCATGTGGGCGAGCGGAAAGTAGGCGAAGGTCACCCACACGCCTGCGAAAGTTAACCACGCGGAAAACTTCACGCGGCCGGCGAGGGCACCGGAGATGATGGCTATCGAAATAATGGCGAACGTGGCTTGGAAACCGATGTCGATGACGTTGGGATAACCAGCGCTACCGGCAATGTACTCGGCGGCGGGCCCGGTGATTTGGCCGCGCAGCCCCCAGGCTTCAAACGGGTTGCCCACGATTCCCGCCAGCGAACTGCCCGCATAAGACATTGACCATCCCCACAGGACGTAGAGTACTGGGACCAGCGCTAACGCGCCGAAGGACATCATCATCATGTTGAGGACGTGGCGATTGCCCGCCATTCCGCCGTAGAACAATGCCAATCCGGGGGTCATGAGCAGCACCAAGGATGCGCTGATCAGCATCCACGCTGCATCACCGGACGAGAATGCATCAGGAGTCATAGTTCAACTAACCTCTTTTCTATAACTTGATAGGTACAGTTCCCAAAATACCTATAGCTCTATAGATTTAGGAAGAAGTATGAGTCCTAGATCACATCCACGATCTAAAAAGCGGTGAGAACAGCACTATCCTCACCGCTTTCCTGAAGCTTCTCCCCTAGATTTCTTCCTCAGAGGCTTCAACTGTCTGCATACTCTTGCGCATGCGCTTGGCGTACTTCACATCCGTGACGGTCACGCCGTAGATGGAACGGCCCATGTAGAAGGAGCCCACCGACGCGATGATCCACACGCCGAAACACGCGATCATGACCTTGATCAGCGACCACAGGGAAAACCCGTTCTCAGCAAAATCCACGACCAACTTCGCCACAAGCAGCAGCGGAACGGCCAAACCGACCGTCGGCCCCAGCAGGTTGACGCGGGTCAGGGCATCGGGCGCACGCCACAAGGCGATGGCGGTCCCAATGACCAAGACCGTGGCTACGACCAACAGAATCGAGGCGATAATCTCCGCGATAGTCATGGTCTTACCTCCTACCCTTCGAGATGATGCGGGCCATCGACAACGTCGGCAGAACGCCGGCCGCAATAGCCGCGAGCATGGCGATGTCATAGACGATGGACGCGTGATTAGTCATGGACCACGAAATATACATGCACAGCATGCCGTAAAAGACCATGTCACTCATCACGGTTCGGGTGAGCTCATCGCGGGAGCGCAACGCCAGCACCAACGCCGCGCACACCGATGCACCAATGAGGAAAATACAGACAAAAACTACCCATTGAAAGGCGCTCATCGAGGAAAAATCAATCATTTCTTATCATCCTTTCGGGCATCCTTGTTCTGCGCAACCTGGCGCAGGGGCCACACGGAATACTTCTCCACATCATGCGCGGCCAGCGGGGTATCGTCCGTCTTCGCGATATCGGGTGCACGCATATGGCGGCCCAGCGTATCCAGCGGGTACTCGTAAAACGTGGGCGCGAGCTCCTTTGTGGGGCCCTGACCAGGAACGCCATAGTCAATTCCCTTCACCCGCGGGGCGAGGCGCTCCTCCATATCCGCCAGATCTTCCATGATGCTGGCTGGGTCATCCCCCATGACCGCCTGAACCAGCACGATGCGCGGCAGGCCTTCTGCCACCGGCTCGCGCAAACCCAAGGACAGCGTCCCCGGGGTTGCCGTAATGGACGAGGTGAACCAGAAGATCTCCCACGCGCTAGTCACGCGCAAGGGGTACCGCACCACTACCGGCCGGTAGTTATTCTGCGGCTTGAAGGATTCCGCGGCGAGCGAGAAACCCGCGACGAAGATTTCCTTGATCAGCCATAGCGCGTAGACAACGGCATGCACTGCAGTCTTCATTTAACGGCCCTCCTGAAGGGAGTCGATGTCGGGTAGGGCTACGGGGTCGTCGCCAAGCACTGCGTCTGCATAAGCCTCCGTATTCAACAAGTCCGCTGAGGCTTCCATCGTGACGCTGATGACCGGACCGGATAGAACGAACATGGTCAGCGAGCCCAAAATGAGCGCTGCCGAGGGCGCCATCAGCTTCTTGCGAATCACAAGTTCATCGGGCACCTTCTCCTTGGGCAGGTCCTTGCCCCAGAAGACTCGGCGCCACACGCGCAACATGGCAAGGAATGCCGCGAAGGACGCGATGATGATCACCGTGATTACGGTCCAGGCCCATCCCCCGCCGGTACGGGCGATTTCCGCGACGATGAGGACCTTGCCCCACATACCGGAGAAGGGTGGGAAGCCCACGACGGAGAAGGCACCGGCGGCAAAGATCCACGCGATAATCGGATCACGGCGCGCCAAGCCAGAAAGCTTGTTGAGCCTGCCCGTACCGTAGGTCTCCTCAATAGCACCGGAGGCCAAAATAAGCGAGCCCACCGTGAGCATGTGGTGAATGGTGTACAGGATTCCAGCAGCCAGCGCGCGCTGGGCATCATGGGTAGTGAAGGCCATCATCACGAGGATGAAGGGCATACCGTTGAGCATCTGGTAGCCCAGCACGCGGCGAATGGAGTTTTCAGCTAGGCCGCCGAAAGCACCAACCAGCATGGAGATGATCATGATGACGATGATGAGTGTCCCCCACCGCTGGTCCATATCAAAGAGCTGCACCCACAGGCGGTAGAGCATGTACACCGCGACCTTGGTGTGCAGGCCAGAGAACAGGCCCATGACGGCAGCGGACGTTCCCGGGTAGGTGCGCGGCAGCCACGACTGCACGGGGAACACACCGGCCTTCGCGGCGATGGCGATAACGATGATGCCCGAGGCCACCGTCACCGGACCATTACCGGCGGCAGCACCCGTGAGCGCCGCCAGGTTGACCACGCCAGCCACCGAGTAGATATAGCCCACACCGACCACCAAAAGCGTGGAGGCGAACAAGTTCACCAGCACGAAGGCGCGGCCGGCAGCCAAGCGTGACCAGGTACCAGACATGGTGATGAGGCCATAGGACGGCAGTAGCATGACCTCGATGAACACGAAGAAGTTGAAGAGATCAGCGGTGAGCAGGGCGCCGCACACGCCGGTGATCAAGATAAGCGTCAGCGATGGGTAGTAGCGAGACTTAGTCTCGCCGCCCACGATGGCAAACCAGTTGGCGCCGAAGGCCACGATCATCGTCGTGATGAGCATCAGTGCTGAGAAGGTATCGGCCGCGAAGGCGATACCTGCGTTACCCACGTAGTTACCCACGCTATGCGCCACCACACCGTTGTTCATGGTGTAGAGCAGCAGCGCAAAGGAAGCGAAGATACCCACGCCCGGAACGATGAGCATGATGGCATCGCGCACACGATGCCACGGCGCGAGCAATGCGAGCGCCGCCGATACGAGGGGAACCGCCGGGAAGAGCGGGAGGAGGGCGCTTACGGTGTCATACATCTAGTTGTCCTCCTCTTGTTCGAGTTCTTTCAAACGATCCATCTTGTTGGCCGAGCGCTGCAGAATCTCGCGGTTCTGGGTATCTCGTCCCAGAGTGGAGAAAGCGTGGTCAATGGTGTTGTCATCCACAGGCTCCACGACGTCCGTGTCGTCGTTCGCGCCCATCGCCGCCATGGTCAGCAGGATGGTCGAGGTTGCCATGGAAATCACCACGGCGGTCAGCACAAAGGCTTGCGGCAGCGGGTCAGCCATCTGGTCCATGCCCACCTGCGACGGAAAGGACTCTCCGCGGTAGGAGTACACGCCGGTGGCCAGAAGCATGAGGTTGGCACCGTGGCCGAAGGCCATCATGCCCAGCACGATGTGCACGAGGCCGCGCTGCTGGATGAGGTAGACAGCGCTACCGATGAGCAATGCAATGGTCAGTGCGAGGATCATGAGCTCTTCTCCTCTGTAGCCGAAGTGTGGTGGGGCGAGGACGCGCGGCGGCGTGCCTCGGATTCATTGAGCAACGCCGTTGGGTCCGAAGACGGGTTGATGGATTCGGGGTAGGGGTCATCGACATCCTCCAGCACCACGCGCGGCGTGTTCGGCAACGCGGAATCATCATCGTGGACCCACGGCAAGAAGTCCCGCTCGGTGCCTGGCCGCAGATAGCCACCCAAAGCATTGATGGCCATCGTGAGCATGCCCAGGACCGCCAGGTAGATACCCAGGTCAAAGATGAGCGACGTGGTCCAGTGCTGCCCCAGGGCGTGGCCGTGGATGGCAGTCAAGAAACCACCGGAACTATGCGACGTCGGGATGTAGCCGATGAAGCCAGCTACCAGCGCCACGATAATGCCCACGCCGGTGAGGTGAATCGGGGTCATGCGGCCGAAGACAATCTCATCGGTGCCGCGTGAGAGATACGTCAGGCCGATGGCCGCGCCCATGATGAGAGCAGCCGGGAAGCCGCCGCCGGAAGCCTGGTGCCCGCGGTAGAACACGATGAAGGACATGACCACCAGAATCGGGATGGCAATGGAAATTCCCTTACGCAGCGGAACCGAGTTGAGCTGCGACTGACCGAACGGCGCCGGACGCGTACCGGAGGTAAACGGGAAGCGCGGCAGCGTCGAGGTGACCGCGGCGATCACGACGGCGGCCATGCCGAGCACCGACAGCTCGCCCAAGGTATCAAGCGCACGGAATTCCACGATGATGGTGGCCACGACGTTATCGCCGCCAGTGATGTCTGGGGCGTTATTGAGGTACCACATGGACAAGTCGGAGCGCTCGTGGCGGCCCATCAGCGCCCACACACCAAGGAATGCGGTGAGTCCGGCGAGCACCGCCACCACGATGGAGCCAACCTTACGGTTGGTGTTCTGTACCGGGTGGAATTTCTCCGGCAGGTAGCGCAGGACCATCATCATGACGATGACGGACAGCGCCTCCACCGTGAACTGGGTCAAGGCAACGTCCGGTGCACCCAGCAGGAACATCTGCAAGGTCACGCCGGTACCCGCGGTACCAATCATGACCGCCCCCGTGAGGCGGTTGCGGGTACGAACCAAGCCAAACATCGACAGCGCCACGATGCCCAGCGGCAGCAGATCCCACGGGTTGTCCAGGCCATCCACGCGCGGGTTCAAGGCCACGCCGTCGACGCCCGTCGACACCAAAGTGGAGCCCGCAAGAATGATGACGAGGAGGACAATCGGCAGGATGAGCTTCGACGGGTTGTGGGTATCCGACATGCGGCCGACGAAGCGGCCGAAGGCTGCGCACACGTCCTGGATCCACTTCAGGATTTGGTTACCGGTGCGCGGCAGGAGCTGGCGCTCCTCCATCGCGGTCCACAGCGGCGTACGGAAGAACAACGCGATGATGCCAGCGATAAGCACCACCACGGAAATAAGCAGCGGAACGTTCAGGCCGTGCCACAGCGCGAGGTGGGAATGACCCTCCATGCCGATGGCCGCCACGATGTTATCGAGCGGCTTATCGAGCGCTCCCATGACGAAGATGATCGGCACCGACATCACACCGGGCAGCGCCGCGGGCAGCCACAGCCTGACCGGCGCCTCATGAACATGCGACATGTTGCGTGGGCCATCGAAGAAGGCACCGAAGATGATCTTGGCGGAGTAGGTAAAAGTGAAGAACGCACCCACGCCGGCGACGATGAGCAGCAGCACCTGGCCGGTCGAGCCAATTGGTGCCTCCTCGAAGGCGGTGAGCATTCCTTCCTTCGACACGAAGCCAAACAGCGGCGGGACCGCCGCCATGGAGGCAGCACCAATGAGCATGGAGCCAAAGGTCCACGGCATCTTGTTCCACAGCACACCAAGGCGGCGGATGTCACGTGAACCAGCCTCGTGGTCGATGACGCCAATGAGCATGAAGATGGAGGACTTAAACAACGCGTGCGCCAGCGTGTGCACGAGGGCCGCTGCGATAGCGAACGGGGTGCCAACACCAATCGTGGCCACAATCCATCCCAGGTGGGACACAGTGGAGTACGCGGTCAGCTTCTTCAAGTCCGTCTTCTGCACGGCAAAGACCGCCGACATCACTGCGGTACCCATACCGGCGACGATGAGCAGCCAGTTCCACGCTGCAACATCATGGAAGATGGTGGAGAAACGAATCAACAGATAAACGCCGGCCTTCACCACGGCCGCTGCGTGCAGGAAGGCCGAGACCGGCGTGGCGGCCGCCATGGCCTCCGGCAGCCAGAAGTGGAAGGGGAACTGCGCGGACTTGGTAAACGCCGAGACCGCAATGAGAATGGCAACCCCGGCGGTCAGGCCTGGGCGCTCGGCCCACACATCAGAGGCGAGGATGCCCTCGAGGCTCGTGGTCCCCGCAGCCGTTGCGGCAATCGCCACGCCGGACAGCAAGGTGAGGCCGCCGATGAAGGTCAGGATGAGCGTGCGCTGCGAACCGGCCTCACCGGACTTGCCGCTGCGCGCGATCAACATGAACGACGCCAGCGATACCAGCTCCCAAGCCAGGAAGAGCACCACGACGTCGTTAGCCAGCACGAGCAGGAGAATCGACAGCGTAAACGCTGTCATCAGCACATAAAAACTGACGTTGCCTTTACCTTTGGGCAGGTAGGCCGCAGAGTAGGTGAACACCACTGCGCCGATGACGAGAGCCAACATGGCAAAGAAAATGCCCAGTGCATCGCCCCGGAAGGCGAGATTAACGTCAACGCCTGGCGCGATGACATCGCGCACCCACGTCACGGAATAGGACAGTTCTTCGCCCCGGGCCAGTGCCGGAAATTCTTTAGCCAACAGTGCCGCGGCGATAATAAAAATGCCGGCTAGCGGGTAGCCGGCTGCGCGATCAGCAACCTTGACGGCTACTGGTGCTAGCGCCACTGCGACAGCTGCGAGGAGGACGACATACAAGAGTGTCACGAAAGAGTAGCCTCACGAACCGTTGTTAGGGCTGTTTAATCAGCCTCACATAGACAGGACTGTCCTAGACTACCATTGTGACCTCCCCCAAAGCACATCTTTAATGGGACGAAGACGACGAAAGCGCCCCGCAAAGGAGGCGCTGCGTCTCGAAAGAACTTAGGTCTAGCCCAGGGATCTATAAGGACTTACTTCTCCCCCAGCAAGGCATCCACGAAGCCCTCAACCTCAAACGGCGCGAGGTCATCTGCACCCTCGCCAAGGCCCACGAGTTTGACCGGCACGCCCAGTTCTTCCTGAACCTGGAAGACGATGCCGCCCTTAGCGGTGCCATCGAGCTTGGTCAGAACAACACCGGTGATGTCGACGACATCGCGGAAGATGCGGGCCTGGGTCAGGCCGTTCTGCCCGACCGTTGCGTCCAACACGAGCAAGACCTCATCGACGTCGGTCTTCTTCTCAACCACGCGCTTGACCTTGCCCAACTGGTCCATGAGGTCCACGGAGGTGTGCAAACGACCAGCGGTGTCCACGAGAACGACGTCCACTCCTTGATCTACGCCAGCGGCCACGGCGTCGAAGGCCACGGAAGCCGGGTCCGCGCCTTCCTTGCCGCGCACGGTGGTAGCGCCCACGCGGCGACCCCAGGTCTCCAGCTGGTCCGCGGCCGCTGCACGGAAGGTATCCGCCGCGCCGAGCAAAACGTTGTGTCCCATGGATACGAGCACGCGGGCCAGCTTGCCCATCGTGGTGGTCTTGCCAGTGCCGTTGACGCCGACAACCATGATGACGGCCGGCTTGCCCTCATTCGGCATGGCCTTGATGGAACGGTCCATCTCCGGGTGGCCCACCTCGATGAGGGCCTCGCGCAGCATGGCGCGGGCTTCCGCCTCGGAGCTCACTCCGCGCTCCGCAATCTTGTCGCGCAGGGAGTCTGTAACCTGCATCGTGGACTTCGTACCCAAATCCGCCATGATGAGGGTGTCTTCGATTTCCTCCCAGGCATCATCATCCAGGTCACCTGCGGAGAGAATACCCATGAGGCCTTGGCCGATGGCATTCTGCGAACGCGACAGGCGCCCGCGCAGCTTGCCCAAGCGGCCGGCAGCCGGCGCAATATCCTCCTGCGGCTGGGCTGCCGGGGCCTCGACGACCTCAGCGTCGTCGGATACCTCTAGTTCCTCCGGCTCAGCCTCGAGTGCCGCGCTTGCCGACGCCGCTTGGGCCCCCGCCGCCGCAGCGGCCTCCTCTGCTTCAGCTTCCTCTGGCTCGGGCTGCGCTTCTGGTTCAGGCTGTGCTTCTACCACTTCCGCTGCCTCTTCTTCGGCTTCAACCTGAGCAGAAGGCTCCTCCGCAGCCGGAACCTCAGGTTCTTCCGGAGCCTCCTCTTCTACCTTCGGGGCTTCAACTACCGGCTCCGGTTCAGCAGTCTCCGGTTCGGTGGCCGGGACAGCTTCCTCTGTGTCCTCTTCATCCTTCTCAACGGCAGCGGCGCCGGAAGCAGCAGTACCAGCGGCAGCAACGCCCGCAGTTCCTGCAGCGGCTAGGCCAGCGGAGGAATCCTTATCCTCTTCCTCCTTTACCTGGTCCTTCTGTGCAGCCGGTTCCGGCTTGGGCTCTGCCTTAGGCTTCGGCTCTGCCTCAGGCGTCGGTTCCACCGCAGGCTTCGCCGCCTTCTGAGTCTCCTCCGTGCCCTTGAGCTGAGCGTTAGCGAGCTCGGTGGCATCGCGCTGCTCAGACTTCTTCTCCGCTTGCGGCTGAGCTTTGGGCTCGGCCGGTGCGGGCTTGTCAGCCTTAGCCGCAGGCACAGGTTCCTTGGTAGCGCCGCCGCCAGCCGGGGCAAAATTAAAACCAGACTTGGCCTGGTAGTTGCCGGACTTCTGCTGCTGGGTCAGCTCCTTCGGCTCCTCCGCGGGCTTTTCAAAGGAGACCTTCTTTGACTCGCCGCGCTTCTTGCCCAGAACAATGAACAAGACCACCAGCAGAATCAGGACGATGACTGCTATCGCAATCCACAGAAAAGTAGTATTCATGCTTTCCATAGTGCCAGGGTTGCCCACGCCAGGCACCATGAGGAGTCCAAAAAGGCACGAACAGATGCCCGCAGTTAACGCGAAGGCTCGACGCCGCGCATCGTGAAGCCATAAAGCACGGTAGCCACGTCCACCGTTGGCTTCTGGTCAGTGTTGGCTATGAGCTGAGAATCCTTGCGCACCTGACTTAGGTCAGGGCGGATGAGCAACGCCACTCTTGGCACTGCTACCTGGTGTTGTTCGGCAGAGGGATGGGGTTGTTCCGCAGTAAATCACTGCCTAAGCCAGGAAGGCGTCCTGCAGAAGGCATCTGGCAAACGGCATCTCTCCTATCCATCTTCACACTCCTTCCACCTGAAGTGTTTGAAGTGGAAATCTTCAATTATGGTTGCCTTACCTAAACTAGGTATAATCTTTATACTTTCCGAAGGGAGTCTCTGCCGCTGCAAACACCAGCCCTGAACGGGATTCGGTCTCAACCAACGGTGGTACCGCTGGGGCATCGGCCAGCACCAGCTGAATCCGCAGGGGCGAACCACTAATTTCCATGGTGCAGACGGCAGCGTCCGATTGCAACTTTGGTGCAGATGTATCGCAGCGCCATTCGCTTCAACGGCCTGGAGGCCGCAAATGAATCGGATGTGCTGCGTATCTACCGCTAGAAACCGCAGCACATTGGAGACCAGCCGCCAAAATGGGCGAGGTTTAGAAGATGAGAAGCGAGGGCCGAGACGAATGTTAGTCCGAAGTTGAAGGTGGCTGCGAGGTTGAAATCCATCCGGAAATATCGCGAAGTTCTGGGAATTTCCCTTCCCATCGCTGGAGTACAACTCGCCGGAGTTGCATTGACCACCACGGACGTATTGATGCTGCAGTCCGTGGGCGTACTGGCGATAGCCGGCGGCGGCCTAGCGATGCAGCTTTACAACCAGATCCGCACGATGTGCGTGGGCATGGTGACGGCCGGGGCAAATCTTGTGGCTGAAGCAGCAGCAAAAATGGAAAAAGAGAAAACCTCTTGTCAAAATTGCGAGGCGGGAGCAGAACAGATCCGGCGGGCTGTGCGCTCCTCCTTCGCGGTGGCCACTGGCACTGCAATTCTCGGCGCGTTACTGGTCATCGCCCTAGGCGGATTGGTCCTTGTTCTGCCCATCGACAAGCACGTTGCCCAACTCACCTTCGCCATGACCCTTGCGCTCGCACCCGGGTTAGTCCCGATGATGTGGCTCAACGTCCTGCGCCAATTCGCCGTGGGCATGCGAAAACCCGGCTCCCTGTTAACCATCACGCTGATATCGATATTTATAAATATCGCATTGAACTGGTTATTTATGACATGGGCAGCCTCGGATCACTGGAAGGTAGCGGGCATCGGGCTTTCTACAACTGTCATCCAACTGCTTACCTTCCTGGCCTTCCGGATTGTGGTACTGCGCATTCCCGAGCTACAGCCCTATTTCCACATCCTTCCGTGTAAAGGAGATGGGGAGACTATCTGCCGCCTCGTCCGCCTCGGGGTACCAGTCAGTCTGACCTATGGCTCGGAGGCTGCAATAACAACCATCGCCGGTTTAGTGATGGGGACCTTTAGCCCACAGATGCTAGCGGCGCACAATATTGTGAACCAACTGGCGTACATCGTTTACCAAGTGTGCATCGGCTTTTCTCACGGCGGCTCGGTGCTGATCACAAGGGCTCGGGCCGAGAGTGCCGACTCAGTGCGCGAGATTACCCGACGCATATTGTTCGTCGTGGTCACGTATCTGGGAATAATGGGCGCGCTGTGGCTTCTGTTGGGCAGGTGGGTACTGCATCCTTTCTTAAAAGAGGCAGATCCCACCACCTTTCACATTGCCGTCCTGCTCCTATGTCTCGCGGTACTGCAACAGTTCGCCAAAGGAATCCAAAACGTGGCAGTGGGCCTACTGAGAGGCCTGAAAGACACCACCTCAGGGCTACGCTGCACCCTCGTCGGGTACTGGCTGGTTGGCGTCCCCGGGATTCTGATATTTGGAAAGCTCCTCGGATGGGAAGGATATGGCGTCTGGTTAGGACTCATCATGGGTTTCGCAACCACGGCGGTACTGCTGCTACGCACATATTCCCGCCGACTGAATGAACTGACTTAACGGGAATGTTGGGGGTAAAAGTTTCATCACCCATTGTAGATAAACAAAGGTATGGCTAACCTAATAGATCCACTTGGAAGAAAGGATTGCCTTGTCCCTCACGACAACTAGGGCTCGCGGTTTTAAAACCCCACGCGCCCCTCACCACCGAATGGCCCGCGTAGTCGCCTCAGCCGTCACCGCCACTGCCCTCCTTATGACCGCTGCCTGCAGCACTAACGATGAACAACAGACCGCAGATGACGGAGAAAAGCAACAGATCACCGACATTCTCGGGCGCGAAGTCGAGGTCCCGAAGAACGTCGATCGGGTCCTCATGGGCGGGCAACGGATGCTTTACACGACATCCATCCTCAACAAAGAAAACCCGCTCCAGGGCATCGTTGCCTGGCCAGATGACCTGGAGCAGAACGACCCTGGCACGTACAAGAAGTACGAACAGAAATTCTCAGAGATCGAAGATATTGAGCAAACTGGTGAAGTTTACGACGGCTCGATGTCCGTTGAGCAAGCTTTGAATTCCCGTCCAGATGTCTTCATTGTCTCCGCAAGCAGCTTCGAAGCCGCCCAGGATGCTGGCATCGTAGACGGTCTAGAAAAGGCCGGAATCCCCACGGTTACCGTCGATTACTTTACCGACCCGGTGAAGAACACCGCACCGAGCGTGCGCTTGCTCGGCAAGGTACTCGGCCACGAGAAGGAAGCGGAAGAGTATGCCGAGTTCTATGAGTCCAAGGTGAACATGGTTCAGGAGCGCCTAGAAAAAGCCAAGGCCACCCCCACACCGACCTTCCTCTGGCGAGCTCCCGGCTACTTCGACTGCTGCTCTACCTTCGCTAAGTCCAACCTAGCCCAAATTGTTAACGCAGCGGGTGGCGAAAACGTGGGCGACGATATGATCGACGCCAAGCAGGGGCAAGTCTCTCCCGAGGCGCTAGCTGAAAAAGACCCAGACGTCATCATCGCCACCGGCGCAGACTGGACCGGCGCCAAGCAGCAGCCAAAGAAGAATGGCTTTGTACCCCTGGGCTACGACGAGTCCACCGAACAGGCAGCCAAAGACTTCCAACGCGTTGTTGACGGGCAACCTGTCCTTAAGGAAATGCGGGCGGTCAAGAACAAGCGGGCCTACGCTGCGTGGCATCACTTCTACGACTCCCCATACAACTACCTAGCCATCGAGTGGTTTGCCAAAGCCATGCACCCCGACCTGTTTTCCGATGTCGACCCGCAGGCCGATTTGGAAGAACTACATGAAAAATTCCTCCCTGTGGAGGCTAGCGGCACCTTCTGGACTGGTTTGCCATGAGCCACGGAGCACGAGCGCAATCAATTGCCACCGGAAGCGAGGTGGACGACCAAAACTCTACCCCGCAACGGCAACGCCCCCGGTCAAACTGGTACCGAACAGCTAGCAGGCGAAAGGTAGCGATCATCGCAGGGCTTACGGCCCTGCTATGCGTCACCATTGCCATAGATTTCCTCATCGGCAGCAGTTTGAACGCAAATGAGGCGCTCTACGTGCTCTTTCACCCCAGCGATTCCCGCCCAATTGACTGGCAGATCATCTTTGATATACGTCTGCCTATGACCGTCACAGCGGTGCTCATCGGTGGCACCCTCGCTGCTGCCGGCGCAGAGATGCAAACCATCTTGGATAACCCCTTGGCAGAGCCCTATACGCTGGGCATTTCCGCCGCTGCGAGCTTTGGCGCAGCCTTTGCCACCGTCTCAGGATTCACCGCGGCGGGAATCGGGGCAGCGCTGGGAATGGCGGGCAGTGCTTGGGTCTTCGCCCTCGCGGCCTGTGCGGTGATCGTCCTATTCTCTCGGTCAAAGAGCTCTGGTACCGAGGGAATGATTCTGCTGGGCATAGCCATCGTGTTCCTCTTCGATGCTCTACTAGCGCTAATGCAGTACCTCGCCTCGCAGACCCAATTAGAGCAGGTGGTTTTCTGGACCTTGGGCAGCCTTACGCGCGCTACGTGGCCTCAGATCGGCCTTCTCGCGGTCATCTCACTAATCGGAATTGCTTACTTCTACCGCAATGCGTGGACGCTGACCGCGTTTCGAATGGGCGACGACCGCGCTAGGTCCATGGGTATCAATATCCCAAAGCTGCGCACGTACACGCTGGTGGGAGTCTCCCTTATGGCGGCAACTGCCGTTTCGATGGCCGGGACAATTGGTTTCATCGGACTCGTCGGCCCACATATCGCCAGGATGCTCGTTGGTGAGGACCAACGCTTCTTCCTCACCACGTCCATCATCTCAGGTGCGCTTTTGCTGACCTCAGCCTCAGTGGTATCCAAGCTGATCCAGCCTGGGGCGATTCTGCCTGTCGGCATCATCACCGCGATTGTGGGCGTTCCCGTGTTCGTCGTCCTCATTGTTTTGCGACGCCGCCCCCGAACTGTCTCCTCAACCTAATGATCGCCTCTCCCAGTACTTCCTGCCCCAGAAAGGACCCCCTCGTGGAACAACCGCCCACGGTTCCGCCAGAACCCACACTCCGGGTAGATAACCTGTGCTTTTCCCATGGAGACGAACAGATACTGAATGACGTATGTCTCCCAAAGATCGAAGCTGGAACCGTCACCGCCCTCGTCGGCCCTAATGGCGCTGGTAAGTCGACTTTGCTGCGCTGCATGGCTAACCTATGCCGATTCAGCGGCGACGTCACTGGGCCCGAGGCAGTATATTTGCCACAGGATCCCCCGCCGGAAAGCACCCTTACCGTATTCGAATCGGTACTTCTGGCACTCCAGCATTCCCGGACGGGATTCAGCGGACTACGGGTAGCCACATCCACACAGGACCGAGTCAGCTCGGTCCTCACGCGGCTGGGGCTAGAAGACCTAGAATCCCGAACAATGTCCCAGCTCTCCGGCGGCCAGCGTCAATTAGTAAGCTTCGCCCAGGCCATCGTATGCCGGCCGCAGGCATTACTACTGGACGAGCCAACCAGCGCTCTTGACCTAAGAAATCAGCTCATCCTCATGGAGCATATTCGCGCCTATGCAGCTGAAGCACCCGCGGCGGTCGTGGTTTCGATGCACGATCTTTCACAAGCAGCGCGCTTCGCTCACCGCATTGCGGTACTCCACGCGGGCACTGTATACGCACACGGAGCAGCTAAGGACGTGTTAACCGCAAAAATGTTGCGTGAAGTCTACCGCGTAGATGGAAAAGTCACCCTTACTGATGACGGTTCTGCAGCAATCACCACATCCAGAGCCATATAAGGGGCTTGAAGTGCCCCGAGTTTTGTTCCTAGGCATGTTCCTTGATTTCTATTATTCCCTGTTGCGGGTTCTTCTTCCACAATTCGGTTTCCACCTCGGCTGGGGTTCGATATCCCAGGCTTTGGTGGAGCCTTACCTCGTTCCACCATGACACCCACTCGAACGTCGCGATTTCTACCTCGACAACATCATTCCACCTGCGAGTATGGATGAGCTCATTCTTGTAAGAGCCGTTAACGTTTTCAGCTAGAGCATTGTCATTTCAGTCACCGACGGTCCCAGTGGAAGCGGCAATCCCGTGCTGGGCGAGACGCTGGTTGTAGACAACGCTGACGTACTATAAGCCGTGATCCGAATGGTGAATAAGGCCTGTTGTTTCCTTCGCGCTCACAATCGCTTGGTTGAGTGCTTGCAGCGGTAATACCTCGGTGCGCATCGAGTCCGATAATGCCCATCCGACGATCCGCCGGGAGTAAACGTCAGTGACAAACGCGGTGTACACAAAACCCTTCTTCGTACGCACGTAGGTAATGTCGGCCACCCACAGCTTGTTTAAGGCCTTGGGCTTTGAACTCACGCTCGACCAAATCCGGGCGCAGATCCGGCCTGTTGAGGTGTACGGGTTGTGATTGGTGATCCGCCTGTGCCTGTGCCAGAAACACCAGCTAGGCGCATCAGCCGGGCGGTTTGCTCACGACCGATGTCGATTCCGTCACGGTCAAGCGCATGCCACATTGTCCGCACGCCGTAGACACCGTAATTATCCCGATGAATGGCACCAATGCGTTCAATCAGCACAGCGTCACGAAGGCGACGAGCACTTAAGCCCACGGGCTTTGGACTGGCGATAACCACGCGAGGTGATAAACCCACCAGCCCGGTTAATCTTCAACTCCGGTGCAGATGAACTCGACAGAGAAATGATTCCGGTATTTATCGATGAACCGGATCATTTCTTAACGTTTGGGGCCTGGTCGTGAGGCGAAAAAGCTGACGCAGCCTTCAGCAACTCGTTGGTATCTCGAAGCTCTTGATTTTCGCGGCGTAGCCTGGCATTTTCGGTAGCCAAATCTTCAGGAACAGGTTCTGGGATGTTTCCCGCACGACGAGCAGGCTTAAGTCCATAGACGAGCCGTGTGCCATGAAACCCCCAACTTTGAAGCTACTGCCTAGCACGCGGGATGCATCGACATGCTTTCCGCCAAGATGCGGTCCTCCACGAGACGGACCACACGGTCCTTTGCATCCTGGTCAAATTTTCTTGGCATGTTCCAGATTTTCCCATCTACTCAAACGGAACAAAACCTGGGACACTTCATCTTTGGGTCTAAAAACGCCATCTGCAATGCGTGCTGTCAAGGGGTGAATGCGCCACTTCGA
>NZ_KV817281.1:0-58869 GCF_001814605.1 Corynebacterium sp. HMSC074C01
TCAACACCGGAGTCAGCTTCATCCCACCCTGGGGTGCGCCGATTACAGCAATGCCGGAATACCAAGAAGCAGTAGCCAGACTCGCCGCCGAACAAGCAGGACAACCACCAGACCCACCACCTGACAGCAGTTAGTGTCCCAAACACAGAGAGGACAGCGCCAACCACCGGCCCCGCCAACCGAAAGATGGTTGACGGGCATATCGGTGATCTCCGCGAACCGCAGCATGGTGCGCGGGGAAATCGGGGATCCTGGTAGCGATTCGCCTGCCGTCGGATGCATTAGGAGCAACGGGACGCTTAGCCCTTAAAGAGCGAGCCCCCTTAAAGGCGAAACCCGCCAGCCGGATGAAGGCTGACGGGTTAGGCGGCGTGGGTGGTGCGTGTGAGCTAGTGGCCGGTGCCGATTTCCAGGTGCATACCCGGAACCGAGTTGATGAGGTTGCGGGTGTAGTCCTGCTGGGGGTTGTCGAAGATGTCGTCGGCGGTGCCCTGCTCGACGGCCTGGCCCTTCTTCATGACCACCACGTCGTCGGCTGTCTGGCGGACCACCGCGAGGTCGTGGGTAATGAAGAGGTAGGACAGGCTGAGCTCCGACTGCAGCTCCGCGAGGAGCTGGATGATCTGGTTCTGCACCAGCACGTCGAGCGCGGAGACGGCCTCATCGAGGACGATGACCTCCGGGCGCAGTGCCAGCGCGCGGGCAATGGCGATACGCTGGCGCTGGCCACCGGAGAGCTCGTTGGGGTAGCGGCGCATGGCGGAGCGGGGCATGGAGACCATGTCGAGAAGCTCGGCCACGCGGGCCTCACGTTCTTTGCGCGAGCCCACCTTGTGCAGCGCCATGGGTTCCTCGATGCACTTATAAATCGAGTACATCGGATCCAGCGAGCCATAAGGGTTCTGGAAAACCACCTGCATCTTGCGGCGGAGCTTGAAGAGTTCCTGCTTCGATAGCTTCGAGGTATCGCGGCCTTCGAATTCGATGGTGCCGGAGGTCGGCTCCAGCAGGCCCAACACCATGTTGGCTACCGTGGACTTGCCGGAGCCGGACTCACCCACCAGCGCCAGGGTGGTGCCGCGGCGGATGTCGAAGGAAACATCGTCGACAGCTTTGAGGAGCTTCTTGCCGCCGCGCTGGCCGCGGATATCGAATTCCTTGGTGAGGTTGCGCACCGAGATGACCGGGGCCTGAGCCGCGGAAGATGAACCTGCAGCGGTGGAGCCAGGCTCGACGGCGGCGCCGATCGCCTCACCCGACTTCAGCTCCTTGGCCTCCACACCAGCTTCCTTGGCCGCGCGGATGCGGGAGGAGGCGAGGGAGGGGGCGGCGTCGACAAGCCGGCGCGTGTAGGGGTGCTGCGGGGAGCGCAGAATCTCACGTGACGGGCCGGACTCGACGATGCGGCCGCGGTGCATCACGATGAGGTGCTCCGCGCGCTCGGCTGCCAGACCGAGGTCGTGGGTAATGAAGAGCACCGCGTTACCCAGCTCCTCGGTGAGATGCTCCAGGTGATCCAGGATGGTCTTCTGCACCGTCACGTCGAGGGCGGAGGTGGGCTCGTCGGCGATGAGCAACTTCGGGCGTGCTGCCAGGCCGATCGCGATGAGCGCGCGCTGGCGCATACCACCAGAAAACTCGTGGGGGTACTGCTTGGCGCGCCGCTCGGCGTCGGGAAGCCCGGCTTCCTCCAGAAGCTCCACCACGCGTTCGTGACGCTTGGAGCCCTCCACCACGTGGTTGGCCTTGAGAGACTCCTCAACCTGCGTGCCGATGCGCCACACTGGGTTGAGGTTGGACATCGGATCCTGCGGGACCAAGCCAATCTTGTCACCGCGCAGCGATTCGAATTGCTTGTTGTTGTAGTGAGTGATGTCTTCGCCCTCAAAGAGGATCTGGCCGCCGGTGATCTTGCCTGTGCCCGGCAGCAGACCCAGGATGGACATCGCCGTGGTGGACTTACCGGAACCGGACTCGCCCACGATGGCCACGGACTGGCCCGGGTAAATGGACATGTTGACGCCACGCACTGCCTCAACCACGCCGGTGGACGTGGTGAAGGAGATGTGGACGTCCTTCATTTCAAGAAGTGGCTTAGTCATTAACGCTTCCTCGCCTTCGGATCGAGTGCATCGCGGACGACGTCACCCATCATGATGAAGCTCAACACGGTCAGGCCCAAAGCACCTGCCGGGTAGAACAGGACTGCCGGGGCAACACGCAGGGAAGCCTGCGCGTCGGAGATGTCTCCGCCCCAGGACACGAACGTCGGCGGCAAGCCGATGCCCAGGAAGGACAGGGTGGCCTCGGCGACGATGTAGGTGCCCAGCGCCACGGTGGCGTAGGAGATGATGGGCGCGGCCGCGTTCGGCAGAATGTGGCTGAACAAGATGCGCCAGCTCGACGCACCAATGGAGCGCGCGGATTGCACGAATTCCTCGTTCTTGATGGAGACCACCGCGCCGCGGGTGATGCGGGCGATGGAGACCCAGCCGAAGAGGCCGAGCACCAAGACCACCGTGACGATGGTGCGGTGCTCCTTGAACATCTGCATGACTACGATGGCGGCGAGCACCAGCGGGATGGCGAAGAAGATGTCGGTGATGCGGGAGAGAACAGAGTCGATCCAGCCGCCGAAGAAGCCGGCGATAGCACCGATCATGGAACCAAGCACCACGACGAGCAGCGTGGTGAGGATGCCGACGGCTACCGACGCGCGCGCACCGTAGATCACGCGGGCGTAGATATCGCAGCCTTGGCGGTTGAAGCCGAAGGGGTGGCCTGGCTCGGCGGGGGCGAGGGACTTGGACAGCTCGCACAGGCGTGGGTCAGTGCTAGTAAAGAGACCCGGTGCGATGGCCAGGAGGACGGCCACGAGGATCATGACGGCGGCAACCCAGAACAGCGGGCGACGGCGCAGGTAGCGCCATGCCTCGCCCCACTGGGAGGAAGGCGCGGACTCGTCCTTGACGGCATCGACCGCGCCGAGACCCGTTTCATCGGTTTCCGAGACGAAGTGCTCTTGGCCCGGATAGGGAGTGGTTTTCTCGAAATTAGGCATAGCGGATCCTCGGATCAAGTACGGCGTACAGGAGGTCAACGAGCAGGTTGGCGATGATGTAGATGATCACCAATACCGTGGTGAAGGAGACGATTGTGGTCGGCTCACCACGCAGGATGGCCTGGTACATGGTGCCGCCGACGCCGTTGATGCCGAAGATGCCCTCGGTCACGATGGCGCCGGTCATGAGCGCACCGATGTCGGCGCCGATGAAGGTGGCCACGGGAATCAGCGAGTTACGCAGCACGTGGCGGCGGGTCACCGCGCCGTTGGAGAGGCCTTTGGCGCGGGCGGTGCGCACGTAGTCGGCGCGCAGGTTCTCCGCCACGGACTGGCGGGTCAGGCGGATGACATACGCCAAGGAGAGCGCGCCGAGCACCATGGCCGGCATGAGGAGGGACTTCACCGTGGCGTTAGCGCCGACGGTGACCGGCAGGACACCCCACTTGATGCCCACGATGTACTGGAAGACGAAGCCGATGACGAAGGAGGGCACGGCGATGACGAGCAAGGAGATGACCAGCACGGTGGAATCGAAGAAACCGCCGCGGCGCATACCGGCGAAGACGCCGAAGAGGATGCCGAAGACGGATTCAAAGATGATGGCCATGACGGTCAGTTTCACCGTGACGGGGAAGGCGTTGGCCATCACCTGGGTTACGGGGACACCGGAGAAGGTCGTGCCGAAGTCCAGCATGAAGATGCCCTTGATATAGAGCAGATACTGAATGATGAACGGCTTGTCGAGGTTGTATTCCGCCTCAATGCGGGCGCGGGCAGCCTCGGTAAGGCCGCGGTCACCGCCAAGGGCTTCGACAGGATCGCCGGGCATCAAGAAGACGAGCGCGTAGATGAGCAAGGTAGCTCCGAAGAACACCGGAATCATCTGGAGCACTCGGCGCCCGATATAGCGCAGCATAGTGTGGTCCTTTACTCGTTGTGGGGCAGGTGCTTGCCAGCGTTCTCCGGATTTCGGGACGCAGGTCAAAGCTTAGAAGAATTTTAATGTGTGATCCCACGCTTCGAGAAATCTATAGCGCGTTTCTAATCACACTTCGGGGGTGAAAACGTGGGGCGACCCCCGCTCCACAGAGGTTGCGGGGGTCGTGCGAAGTAGCTAGAGGCTGGCGTTACTTCTTGGTGATGTTGTAGTACACCGGCTGGGACTTCCAGGAGAAGACGACATTGTTGACGTTCTCGGAGTAGCCACCGGTGGCGTTGGAGTACCACAGCGGGATAGCCGGCAGATCCTTGAACAGGACTTCCTGGGCCTCGGTGTACTTCTTGATGGCGTCTTCCTCGGAAGAGGAGGTCAGGGCTTCGTCGAGAAGCTTGTCAAACTCCGGGTTGGTGTAGTCACCGTCGTTGGAGGAACCGTTGGTCCTGTACAGCGGGGAGAGGAAGTTAGCCTGGCTTGGGTAGTCTGCCTGCCAGCCGGTGCGGAAGGCGGACTTGATGGTGCGGTTGGTCACCTCATCGCGCAGGGACTTGAAGTCCGGGTACGGAGCGCCAACTGCCTCGATGCCGAGGGTGTTCTTGATGGAGTTGGTGGTTGCATCCACCCAGCTCTTGTGGCCGCCGTCGGAGTTGTAGGCAATCTCCAGGGTCGGGTTATCCCACTTGTTGAGCTTGTCAGCCTCAGCCCACAGCTCCTTGGCCTTTTCCGGGTCATACTTCAGGACCTCATTGCCCTTGATGTCCTCGGAGTAGCCCGGCATAACCGGGGAGGTGAAGTCCTTGGCCGGGGTGCGGGTGCCCTTGAAGATGGTGTCCGTGATCTCCTCGCGGTTGATGGCATAGGAGATGGCTTGGCGACGCAGCACGCCTTCCTCGCCGGAGTAGTGCTCGAGGTTCTCGCCCAAGGTGAAGGACTGGAAGATAGCAGTCGGCTGGTTCACTGCACGGTCGCCGAGGTCGGCGTCGTAGACATCGAAAGCGGAGTCCGGAACGGCGTCGAGAACGTCGAGGTTGCCCGAGAGCAGATCGGCGTAAGCGGCGTCCTGGGAGGCGTAGAAGACGAACTTGATGCCGTCATTCTGCGGGGTCTGGCCACCCTTGTACTCCTCATTCGGAACGACGGTGGCGTCCTGGTTGTGGTTCCACTCGGTCAGCTTGTACGGGCCGTTGCCAATCGGGTTCTGGCCGAAGGCATCCATGTCTTCCAGGGCCGACTCGTGCAGCGGGTAGAACGCGGAGTAGCCCAACTGTGCCGGGAAGTCCTGCTCCGGGCTGTTCAGGGCGATGGTGAAGGTGTGGTCGTCGACGACCTTGAGGCCCTCCATCTTTTCGACGCCTTCCTCGAAGCCCTTGATGTTGGCAAAGAAGGATGCGTTGAGCTGGTCGTTGGCCACGGCGTAGTTCCAGGCGTCCACGAAGTTATTGGCAGTGACCGGGGAGCCGTCGGAGAACGTGGATTCCTTGAGCTTGACGGTGAACTCAGTGTTGTCGTCATTCGGCTCGATGGATTCAGCCAGCTCGTTCTGGGCTTCGCCATCGCCGTCGTAGTAGACCAGGCCAGCGTAGATGGAATCGACAATGCGTCCGCCGCCGACCTCGTTGGTGTTGGCCGGGATTAGTGGGTTCTGCGGCTCGGAGCCGTTGACGGTGACGATGCCATCACCAGAGCCGGAAGCAGAGTCCGAACCGGAGTTGTCGCCACCACAGGCCGCGAGGGTGAGCGGCAGGGTAGCGACAGAGAGAGCAGCGAGTGTCTTCTTGAGCGTCATGTAGGGCTTAGACCTCCGTGGTGCGAAAGATGTAGAAAACCTGTGATGTTGGTTTTATATGAAGCTACCGCGTGGCTCGTCTCATATACAAGGAATTGAAAAATATGTCCTGTGATAAAAGCTATAGGGCGGTAGGTATTCTTTCTTAACCTGCGGTTTTGTCAACGAATTAAAAAAGTCCCCATCCCCCTGAGAGGGGTGGGGCACGGAGGGCGGTGAATGTTACCTATCTCGCAACCATTGGATAATGGTCTGAGTAAAACCATGCGGGTTCTCAAGATAGGGCAGGTTCTTGGACCCGGGGATAGTGGTGGCGGTGAAACCCCCACGGCAGCGCCGCGCCGCCCGCCGCGCAACTGGCCGCCACAGCATCTGATCGGCATGAATGAACAGCGTCGGGGATTGCACGGTGAGGTCAAGCCAACTCAGCGGAACCACGGCGGTACGCAGTCGGTGGTTCCAGATGATTCCCCGGCGGACATTTCCTATGCGTGACGACGTCACGCGCAGGCGCAGGGCCTCCTCGCGCTCAGCGCCGCTGAAGGAACCGAGGGCGTCGAGATCCATCTCCCGGAGGTACGTGGACTCTCTCAGTAGGAGGCTCGGGGCGCCAGTCTTTCCCAGTCGGCACAAGGCCGCGCGCAGGAGCACCCATCCGAAATCCCAGGGGCGCGCGGCGATGGCGCGGCGCAAATCTGCCGGGTGTGCCGCCGATACGGAGACCAGTCCGCGTACCCGTTCGGGCCGCTCGGTGGCCAGCGCCCATGCCACCGCACCGCCGGTATCCGTGCCGACCAGGTAGGCATCGTCGTGACCCAGTGCGCGGATGGCACCGCTGACATCACCAACCGCCACGCGGATATCTTGGCCGGGTTCGAGCGGCGGTTTATCGGACATGCCAAAGCCACGCATGTCGAGGGCGGCGACGTGGAATCCGGCGGCGGCAAGCGGGGCAATGACATTCCGGAAGTCGAACCACCCGCCGAAAGAACCATGGAGCAACAGCACCAGCGGGTCATCCGGGTCGCCAGCGGTGGCGGCGTGCAGGCGGATGCCGCGCGTGTGCAAGAACTCGTGCTCAAAGGGGCCGTCAAGCTCCACTACGGAGGGCGGTAGGGGATTCATAGGCGGGCCTTTCGTGGGAAGGGTGCGCAGACGAAATCCGCCCCGAACGCATGTGCTCGGGGCGGGAGAGTTAAAAGGACCTTAAAGGTTTAGGTGTACAGGCCACGCTCGATGGACTTTTCAGCCTTACCCGGAACCAGCTTCTTGAGTTCCTTCGTTGACTCGATGGTCTTCTCCGGGGCCTTGACCTGCTTGACCTGCTTGAATCCGATAAAGGCCACGACGGCGGCCAAGACAACCATAATGAGGAAGACAATCAGGAAGGCCGCCCAGCGGTCGAGCCATACGGCCAGCAGTTCCGCCAGGAAGAAGAAAAAGAAGAAGGAGCTATACAGCGCCACGGTGCCAGCCACACCGAACATGCCCGCGCCGATGCCACCCTTCTTGGCAGAAGCAGCGAGCTCGGTCTTAGCCAACTCGACCTCGGAGCGAACCAGCTGGGACATCTGCTCGGTGGCGTTGGATACGAGCTGGCCGATGGATGCTTCGCCACGGCGGGAGGTATCCGCATCGCTCAAGGGAATGCCGTCTACCTTCGGGGCGAACTTGTTGGACCCGTCAGTGAATAGTCCGTCGTTGCTCACGGTTTAATACTCCTACTGTTTTGTCGCAATCTATATCGGCCATAGTAATGAACTTTTCAGAGTTCATGTGGTGCGGCCCGCAAAGTGGGTACGGCGTTATTGTAATGGGTATGCCGCATTCTGACCCGCTGACCCCGCTGATGTCCCTTTCTGGGGTGGAGGATAAAGCTGCTTCTGCCGCCGCAGCGATAGCGCGCGTACACCGCCGGCCCGCGGGCTTGCGCAAGTTTGACGTTATTTCTTCCGAGTCGCTGTTGCGCGGTGCGCGGGCGGCCGCGGCGATCGACGGTGCGCCGCTCGACGCACACAGTATCCCGCCCGCAGTCAGCGCCTATTCCTTGCTCGCTCCAGAAAAACAGGCGGCCACGGTGCGCACCTTCGCGCGGGCCCCGCTGCAGGTCTTGGCCAGCATCGATATTGCGGCGAGCGGCGTGGGGCATCCGGATCAGAATCCGGCGGTGGCGCAGGCACTGGCGCAGCTCATCACGCGCGGGGCCGGCGTAGACTTCGACCGTTTGTTGCCGGTGGTGGTGCACGCGGAGATCGCCGCGCGCTCGCTCTTCGGTGCGCGCAGCACCGCCGTGGCGCTCGTCGCCGCGCGCACCGCCGCCATCCATACCGGCTTCGATCCGCGGGGTTTCGCCGTGCCCGAGACCTTTCTTAACCGTCATCGCGCGGACTACCGCGCGGCACTGGACACCTATGGCCAGGATCCGGCGGCACTCATCACGCTGCTTCTCGACGCCTGGGAAGCCGGCGCCCGCGAAGCCGACGGCATCGCGCAAGCGGCTTAATCGCGCAGCTGCTGGCGTGCAAATAAAATTCCGCCGACCACTAAGGCTGCGATGCCGGCCACGACCGCCGAGCCGATACCGAATTCGCGGGCGCTGGGTGCGGTGAAGAGCGGAACGGGGTGTTTGAACGTGCGGATTTCCCAGTCGTGGGCGATGGCGTGCTTCTTCAACAGGCGGTCCGGGTTCACGGCAACGGGGTGGCCAACCTGCTCCAGCATCGGGATGTCTGTGGCGGAATCGGAATAGGCAAAGGACGCGTCGGGGTCGACGTTGAGCTCCTGAGCAATGCGCGCCAAGGCCTCGGCCTTCGCCGCACCTTTGCAATAAAACAGGATCTCCCCGGTGAACCGGCCGTCTTCCTCGGCAAGCTCGGTGGCCACGACGTGCTCGATGCCCAGTTCCTGTGCGATGGGCTTGACTAGCACGCTTGCCGACGCCGAGATGATCACCACCTCGTGGCCGGCGGCGCGGTGGGCGTCGATAAGCGCGCGTGCCTCCGCATAAATGGCGGGGGTGACCACAGTGTGCATGGTCTCTACCGCGATGTCGTGGACCTCCTGAACGGACCAGCCGGTGGCCATGGCGGCGAGCTGATCGCGGGTGGTGTCCATGTGCTCGCTGCTGTGGCCGGCGAGCATATAGCTGGCCTTGGCTAAAGACAGCTGGAGTGCCTCCGCATGCGTAATGAGCCCGTTGTGCATGAACTCGCGGCCGAAGGCATAGGCCGAGGATGTGGCAATGATCGTTTTGTCCAAGTCGAAAAACGCGGCCGCGCGGGTGGTGCCGTCGGTGGGGAAAGGGGTACCGGTCATCGAGGAAGGCCTGCCGTTAGTGTGCGAGTTACCCTGCTCATCGTAGCCTCTTAGCAGGAAGAATCGGGAGTGCGCAAACATATTGCCAGAAAACTCAAGGAATGTTGGATTTCGCTGTTGTCATCTCTTCTTTCGCATGTCATAATGTCAGGTGCAAGGCCCCGATATACAGTGCGGCCTGCCCCGGCGCACCCCCCGATGCCGGGTTACCGATGGCCCGCGCACACCCCCCCGAGGCGCGGGCCATCACCTTTTTCAAAAAACCGGGCTCGCCTGTGGCCATTGAGCTGAGACATATTTGATGTCCTAGCACGGCGATATACTCTCAGCTGTGACAAGCTATCAAGCACATTCTTCTTCTCACCAAAAGGGTTCAGGTCCTCCTCAGGTGAGTTTGCCGCTTGCTGCAGAAAGTGCCGTCTACTTTGTAGATGAAGCCGGAAGTAAAGGCACGTTGGGTAAGCATTTCGTTGTTGCGGCTGTGCGCACGAAGGATCCTGATTTCCTTTCGCGGGAGATTAAGGCATGTCGTGAGCGGAATAACTTCACAAAGGCTGACGAGATTAAGTTCTCGAAAGTTACTAAGCACTCTGAACCGATTTTGCTTGATATTTTTCGAGCAGCGATAAGCTCGGGGTGCACGTTCGGAGCTTTTGTTTTGGACAAGAGGCATTTCGATCCGTGGAGTAGTCGAGAACAGTGGCAAGGGCATTTGTTCGCGACAGATCGGCTGCTGCGGGGGCTGGTTACTCGTCGTGAAGTTGGGGTGGTAATGCTCGACCACATTGATGTCCCAGTAGGGGTTTCCTACGGAGACACACTAGTGAACTCTCTCAACAATCGATTTGGAAATAAGCGGTTTGCAACGGCCGTTAGTCTGGATTCTCGGACTTGTCCGGCACTACAGGTGGCAGATCTGCTTGCTAGTTCGGTTTTCCATGCGCGAAAAAAGATCGAAGACGTGGGGTTGGAGGCTTTCTTGGAAGATCGTTCGCCAAAGGCCCGGCTTTCGAAGGGTATTGCGGCCGCATTAGGCGAGAGTCATTTTGGTGACTGCCGTACACCACTTTTGAAGATTGAGACAAGCCATGAGAGGTCATTGACAGAATTGAAGCGCCAACGATACTCTTAGGTGAGGCGCTGAACGCCATAGCCGCAGGCTAAAAGCAAGCGCTCCTCGGGCCGAGTCTCAGACTTACTACCCGAGTTTTATGGCTAACCAAGCCATTCTTTACCGCACTTATTGCGATACCCTCGAGCGTGGCTCGGGGGTATTTGCTTTTGACCCTTAACCCGATTCTGAGGACATTGTGGAAGCACGGTTTCCTGTGAGTTTTGGTACGTGAGCCCCGGTAATTTTGTTCAAGCGTCAGCAAAATAGGGGCGAAAGACGCCACAATGGCGAAGTTATCCACAGGTGGTGAGGAAGCCCTAGCGCGCGGTTGGTGCGCTCGCGCATGCTTCAGGCATGAGCACGTTTCACCTAGTTATCGCTGTTGGGGATTCCACGCTGCGAGCAGAGGCGGCATCCGCGGCAGCCGCCAGTACTGCGGAAGTGAGCACCGTGGAGGACCCACGGGACTTCTCCCGGCACCTGCCCAAGGCGGATGCCGTCTTGGCTGATTCGCTGACGGCTCGTCTCGTGGCGGGGCATCCGAGGGTGTATTTCTTGGCGCTGGATCCGGGGCCCATCGATTATGAGGCTGCGCTGTGCTGCCGCGCGACTGCCGCCTTCATTGTGCCCGCCCAATCGAAAGAGCTCCTGGGCGCACTAGCAGCAGACGCCACTCCGGAGACCACCGTGTCTACCGGCTTAACCCTGGCGGTGACCGGCTCCGCCGGAGGTTTGGGTGCATCAACGGTGGCGGTGGCGCTGGCCCGCGAGGCGGGCGCGGATCTCCTCGTTGATGCGAGCCCTTATTCCGGCGGCCTCGATTTGCTCACCGGAATTGAGAACAAGCCCGGCGCGCGGTGGCCGGATCTTGCCGCGGGGACTGGTTCGGTTGATGCAGCAGACCTTGTCCGTGCTTTGCCCGCTACCCCGGATGGCATCGCGGTTCTCTCGGCTGCGAGGTCATCCAGCGTAGAGGTGGTTCAGATGAGTAGCGCCCGGCGCGCGGCCATTATGCAAGCTGCGTGTTTATACCCGGGGACCGTGGTGGTGGATTGCCCGCCGTGGGATATCCCCGATGCGGCGGATCACGTGGTGGTGCTTACTGCCGCTGAGGTGCGGGCGGCCGCTGCCTGCGCGCAGCTAGTAGCTGAACTTCGCGCCCGGCCGCAGGAGTGCTCCGTCGTCGTGCGCAACCGCCAGTGGGCGGGCCTGGATGCCAGCGATATTGCCACGGTGACTCACGCGGATCCCATCGCTGAGTTGCCCACCATCCGTGGCCTGACGCGCACGGTAGAAACCAGTGGGCTGCCGAGCCAGCTGCCCCGGGCCCTTGCGCGTGCCGCGCGCCAGATGTGGGAGGCCGTGGCATGAACCTGATCGATACGATGCGCACCATCGTGGCCTCCGAGCCACAGCTGGCCCACGACGCCCCTGCTTTGGCGCGGCGCATTCGCCAGGAGGCTGGAGTCATCAGCGATGTCGATGTGCTCGACCTTCTGCAGCGCCTGCGCCACGATTCCGTGGGCTTGGGATTATTGGAGCCGGTCCTGTCGCTGCCGGGGCTGACCGATGTCGTTGTCAATGGCCCCGATTCCTGTTTCGTCGATTGCGGGCAGGGTTTGCAGCCGCGCGATATTGGCTTTGCCGACGACACCGAGGTTCGCCAACTGGCCACCCGGCTGGCTGCGGTGGCGGGCGTGCGGTTGGATGATGCGCAACCTTTTGCCGATGGGCGCCTGACCCGCCCCGACGGAACGAGGATTCGCCTCCACGCGCTGCTTGCTCCTCCCTCGGCAAGCGGAACCTGCATCAGCCTTCGTGTGTTGCGTCAGGCCCAAACCAGCCTGGAGGAACTGATAGCTAGTGGCAGCATTGATTCCAGCCTGGAGCACGTCCTGCGCGCCGTGGTTGAGCGGCGGGCGTCCTTCCTGGTTACGGGAGGGACAGGCTCAGGAAAGACGACGTTGCTCGCAGCCTTGCTGGGGTGTGTGCCCGCTACCGAACGCTTGCTCATCATCGAGGACACCCCGGAGCTTTCGCCTAATCACCCGCACGTTGTGACCCTGGTATCGCGCCGGGCCAACGCGGAAGGGCGCGGCGAGATCTCCATGTCGCTCCTGCTCCGCCAAGCGCTACGCATGCGCC
This sequence comes from Corynebacterium sp. HMSC074C01, assembly GCF_001814605.1. Classification (NCBI taxonomy): domain Bacteria; kingdom Bacillati; phylum Actinomycetota; class Actinomycetes; order Mycobacteriales; family Corynebacteriaceae; genus Corynebacterium; species Corynebacterium sp. HMSC074C01. The sequence continues at coordinate 12,362 of NZ_KV817281.1, forward strand.
CGGACCGCATCGTCGTTGGCGAAATCCGCGGCGCGGAGGTCGTGGAACTGCTTGCCGCGCTCAACACCGGGCACGATGGTGGTGCGGGCACCGTGCACGCAAACTCTGTTGATGAAGTGCCCGCCCGCATGGAGGCCCTCGCCGCTCTCGGCGGACTCGACCGCGTAGCACTGCATTCGCAGCTGGCGGCCGCCGTGCACGTGGTCCTCGGGATGGAGCGCACGCCGGAGGGGCGTCGGCTAGCGCACCTCGGTGTGCTGGAGGGAAACCCGGTTACACCGCAGCTGGTGTGGACGGCCGAAGACGGTCCGCTTCCCGGGTTTGCGCAGCTGTGTTCGCGGCTGGGGGTGGAACCATGATGTGGCTATTCCTCGCGGCGGCGTGTTTGCTCTCGCAGCCGCCTTCGGTGACGCGGCTGGAATCGCCGAAGCCTCGCTCGTTGGCACCCGCGGCTGTCTTTCTCGGGGTCGGGTGCTGTGTCTTCTTCGGCAGGCCCACTGTCGTGGTGGCGGTGGGCTGCATTGTGGTTTGTGCGCTGTGGTTTGCCAATGACCTGGCGGCGTCCCGGCGCGAGCGCCGTGGCGCGGAGGCGCTCGCCTCCTACTTCGGTTCTGTTGCCGCCGAGCTGCGGGCGGGATCGACAACGGCGGGCGCGCTTCGCCGGGGCGCCGACGCTCTTCCTGACTCCACCCCGGAGAACCTCCGCGCCGCGTTGATCACGGCTGCGGGTCTCGCGGCACAAGGAGGTTCGCCTGCGGTTGCTCTCAATGCACCGGAGGTTGCCCGCTATGCAGCGCTGCTCACGCTCTCGGGACGCCATGGCGTGGCGTTGGCGAACCTCATCGAGCAGGCTCAAAGTCAGCTGGATACCGCGCGCCGCCATGCCGGTGAGACCGCGGCCTCCTTGCAAGGGCCACAGGCCACCGCGGTCATCCTGGCGTCCCTGCCGCTGGCGGGCATCCTTATGGGTGGGGCGATGGGCGCGGATTCCTTGGGGTTCTTGCTCGGCGGTGGCCTTGGGGGCGTGCTTCTCGACATCGGCGTGGCCCTCGTCTGCGCCGGCTTTGCTTGGTCGCGTCTCATTCTGCGAAGGGCGGCGCAGTGATGGTCTTGACGTATATCTCCGCTGCATTCATGGCTGCGGCATTCGCTGTTACCTCTGCTGCACCGTCTGGACGAATAGCCCAGTCTGGCTCACGCACACCGCGTCCGAAGACGCCGCGTGATGGTCCCGAAACGGACTATAGTCCGCTCGATGCTGCCAGCGACCTGGAGCTCTTCGCCGCGTGCCTGGAGGCCGGTCTCTCCACGCGCAGTGCCGTGCTAGCTGTCGCCGAAGCCTCGCCGCAGTGGTCGGAGGCGGCCGCTCTCATCGGGGTGGGGGTGCCCATGAGTTCGGCATGGTCGGCGCTGGCCAGTCAACCGCATTTGGAAGAACTAGTGCGGCTTACGCAGCTGTCTGGCGAATCGGGTGCGGCTATGGCTACGGGGTGCCACCGGTTGGTGGCGCAGCTGCGTGCCGAAGCCTCGGCGCAAGCTACCGCGCGGGCGGAGCGCGCTGGCGTGTTCATTGCAGCACCGCTAGCGGTGTGTTTCCTTCCCGCATTCCTGGTCCTTGGGTTGATACCTGTCCTTATCAGCTTGGGCCAGCAACTCTTCTAGGGCAGTTCATTCCAATAACCGCTTAACTAACCACTCACCAACTCAGTACACGCAACCTTCATAAACACAAGAAAAGAAAGCTAGGTATATCATGCAGAAAAAGGTAAACTACCAGTCACTATTAGCGAATGATGATGGTATGTCCACGATTGAGTACGCCATGGGTTCGCTCGCGGCCGCGGCGCTTGCTGCGGTGCTCTATGCCGTGGTCAACGGTGGCGAAGTCACCAGCGCCATTACCTCCATCATCACCGACGCCCTGTCCAACACCCCAGGCTAATGCGCGCGCTTGATGACGCCGGCTCCGTCACCATCGAGGCGGCATTGTCACTGTCCGCGCTCGTCATCGTTGCTGTGGGAATCGTGGGTGGCATCGCCACGTTGTCGGCTCACCTCGCTGCCGTTGATGCTGCGGGCGCTGCGGCTCGCTCTGCTGCCATCGGTGTGGACTTTCAGCGCGATGGAGTGACGGTCAGCTTAAGCGAAGGCTCCGGGCTTATGACCGCTGAGGCCGCCGTGCCGGCACCGCTGGGGACCATGCGCGCGCAGGCGGTGTTTCCCGCGGAGATGGCAGCCGGTGGGAACAACGGGGCGCAGCCATGAGGCGTCGTCGGCGCAGCTGGGGAAGGATCCTGGCGGGGGAGGAGGGCTATGCCACCGTCGTCACCGCCGGGATCATCGCTGCAGTGGCGTCTCTGTTGTTGGCAGTCGCGGCAGTTGCTTCGCTCGTTGTGGCGCGGCACGAAGCGCAGGTGGCGGCGGACCTCGCCGCGGTGGCCGGTGCGTGGGAGGTGGCCAAGGGCAGGGACGCCTGCACGAAGGCCACAGAGATCGCCGCGCTCAACGGCGCGGAACTCGGCTCCTGCGACATCGATGGGCGCGACGTTGAGGTCACTGCCCGGCTGCGCGGGCGCAGCGCCGTTGCCCGCGCCGGTCCGGTCTAAGAGGTCATGGTGACCAGTGCGCCGAGGAGGGCCACAGCGCCTGCCTTGTCCAGAGGGTTGTTGCCGTTGCCGCACTTGGGGGATTGCACGCACGACGGGCAGCCGGATTCGCAAGGGCAGGAGCGCACGGCCTCGAAGGTGGCTTTGATCCACTCGGGGAAGCGCCGGAAACCTTCCTCGGCGAAGCCAGCACCGCCGGGGTGGCCGTCGTAGACGAAGACCGTGGGCAAGCCCGTATCGGCATGCTGCGCGGTGGACACGCCACCAATGTCCCAGCGGTCGCAGGTGGCAATGAGCGGCAACAACCCAATGGCGGCGTGCTCTGCTGCATGGAGGGTGCCCGGGGTGCGCCCGGCGGTGACTCCCATCGCTGCGAGTGCCAGCGGATCGATGGTGTAGGCCACCGCCCGGGTCACCAGGCGCTGCTCCGGCAGGTCAAGGGGGATATCCTCGCCCACGGAGCCATCGGGAAGCCGCACCTGGTAGCCGGTGACCTTGTCGGTCACCTCCACCTCCAGGCTGGCCACCCACAGGCCGGGGGCGTAGTTCACTAGGTCATCGGCCTCGCGCAGGATGCGGATATCCGTCGTGGACTTCGGCTGCGTGGTGTAGTCCGGGGACTTCGGCACGGCGAGGGCCACGCCCGGTTCGGCGGACGCCGAACCATCGCCTCCGCCGAGGTGAAGTTCCTCGATGACGAAGCTCTCGCCACGGTGCAGATACACCGCGCCGGGATGCACCTGGCTTACCGCGCGGGCTGAATCGATGGTGCCCAGCAGGCGGCCATCGGAGGAATCCACAATCATGACCTCCTCGCCCGAGCCACCCCGCAGCGAGACTGCCGTGTGCGCGGTCTCCGGGGTGAGCTCGCTGGAGCCAGCGGGCAGGGGAGCGGCGAACCAGCCCTGCGGGCGCCGGCGCAGCAAGCCTTGCTGGGCTAGGTCGTGGACCACGGATTCGGCGCGGAAGGCGGCCACGTCGGCATCAGACAACGGTTTCTCCACCGCCGCGCAGTACACGTGCCCGGCCAGGATATAGGGGTTAGCTGGGTTGAACACGCTGGCCTCCACCGGCCGGCCCAACAGTGCCTCTGGGTGGTGAACCAGGTAGGTGTCCATCGGCTCATCGCGGGCCACCAAAACCACCAGCGAGCCCTGGCCGCGGCGGCCCGCGCGTCCGGCCTGCTGCCAGAAGCTAGCGACGGTACCCGGGAACCCGGCGGTGACCACGGCATCGAGGCCGCCGACGTCGATGCCTAGCTCCAAAGCAGACGTGGTGGCCACGCCGAGCAGGGAGCCATCGTCCAGCGCCTGCTCCAGCGCGCGCCGGTCCTCGGCCAGATACCCCGCGCGGTAGGCGGCAATCCGGCGCGCGAAATCCGGCCGGCCCAGCCTCCCGGAGAGCTCTTCTGCTGCCCGCAGCGCGGTGGTCTCTGCCGCGCGCCGCGAGCGCACAAAGGTCAACGTCCGCGCGCCCTGCGCTACCAGCGAGGCCATCATCCAGGCCGCCTCCGTTGTGGCGGCGCGGCGCACGGGGGCGCCGTTTTGGCCCTCGATGCCCTCCATGAAGCCCGGCTCCCACAGCGCGACTGTCCGCGCACCCGTCGGCGCGCCATCGTCGGTCACCGCGAGCACTTCGCGCCCCGTCAGCCGCGCGGCATGCCGGGCGGGATCCCGCATGGTCGCCGAAGCCGCAATCACCACCGGCCGCGAGCCATAGTGCTTGCACAGCCGCAACAAACGCCGCATCACCAGAGCCACGTTCGCCCCGAAAACCCCGCGGTAGGCATGCGCCTCATCAATCACGATGAACTTCAAATGCCGTAGCACCCGCGCCCACCGCTGGTGCGCGCCCAGCAGAGAAGAATGAATCATGTCCGGGTTGGAAAAGATGAACCGCGCCTGATCGCGGATGCCGGCACGGGCTTCGGTGGGGGTATCGCCGTCGTAGGGGGCGGGGTGGACGTCGTGAAGCGCGGCGATGCCCTGCGTGAGCTCCAGCACCGCGCGCAGCTGGTCCGAACCCAGCGCCTTCGTCGGCGTGATGTAGAGCGCGCACGCGGTTGAGTCCTGCGCCAGGCGGGACAGGATGGGCAAACGATAGCCCAGCGACTTTCCGGAACTCGTGCCGGTGGAGACCACGACGTCGCGCCCCTCCCACGCGGCCTGTGCCACAGCGACCTGGTGGGCATAGAGCTTGGCGACGCCTCGCTCCTCCAGCGCCGCCCGCAACTCCGGCAGGACCCACTCGGGCCACTCGGCATAGCGCGCGGGCTGGGCGGGCAGGGTGGTGGAGTGCGTTAGCTCGGATTCGGGGAAACGCTCAACAAGGTGCTCGACGAGCTCCTCACCCAGAGGGTTCTCACTCACGCTTGCCTCCACTAATCTGCTGTAGGTGCCCAAACGTGGCACACTGGTGCACTAGTTTGCACTACTTTATTCCCACAAAGGACAACTCATCATGGCATACGGTACCGTCAAGTTCTTCAACGCCGAAAAAGGTTATGGCTTCATTGAGCAGGAGGACGGCTCCGGCGATATCTTCGTGCACTACACCGAAATCCAAGGAACGGGCTTCCGTACCCTCGAAGATAACCAGCGCGTCTCCTTTGAGATTGGGGAAGACGCTAAAGGCCAGCAGGCCACCAACGTCGAGGTGGTTTAGGGGGATTCGGCATAGCCGCGCCGGGTATCCCACCATTCCAGCAGCTTATTCTGCCCTTTTTGCAGGCCGAAGCCGATGATGACGGCGGCGATGATGGAAATGAGCATGGCTATCGCAGGCGAGCCGGAGAAGGCCACACCGCCGAGATAACCAATGGCTAGCGCCTGTGCCACCCACAACAGGACACCGAAGGTGTCGAAAAAGAAAAATAGCGGCCAGGGGTAGCGCATGGAGCCCAGGAGAATCGTCATAAACAGCCGGGCCGAGGGGATGAAGCGAGCAATGATGATCGCCGCGCCGCCGCTGCGCCGAATATTGCGCTTGACCCACGTTAAGGCGTCGTAGGCCTTTGTGCCCTTTTGGGCTCTATTAATAAGGGTGATGAGCCGCGTTCCCAGGAGGAAGCACAAGTTATCCCCCAAAATGGCGGCAACCATGGCGACGAAAAACATGGTGGGAAGGTGGGGGAAACCTTGGGAGCCAGACCAGGCGCCCACCATGTTGAGGGGAACCTCCGAAGGCAAAACGGGGAAGAAGCAGTCGAGGAAAATCAGCGAACCCACCAGCGGATAAATCCACTGTGTGGCCATGATGACCTCGAACCATGCAGTAATAGACGCAATCACGCTGTCTCCCTGTTGTGTACTGTGAGGCGAATCCTCGGACGGCCAGTATAGACCCCCGGTTGTGTGGACGTGTACTGGCCTGAATAACTAGAGTGAACCTCTATCTGTGTACTCTAGGGGCAATTGCCCCAGCAGAGGACTAGCCATCGGAAGGGATGAAGTCGAAGTGGCAGAAGCTACCGGCCCGGGGAAGACCCTGGTCATCGTCGAGTCAGCAACCAAGGCGAAGAAGATTCAGCCTTACCTCGGCGATAAGTACATTGTTGAGGCCTCCGTCGGCCACATCCGGGACCTTCCCCGCGGCGCCGCCGACGTCCCCGCCAAATATAAGAAGGAATCCTGGGCACGCCTCGGTGTTAACCCGGAGGATAACTTCACCCCGCTGTACGTCATCAGTCAGGACAAGAAGAAGAAGGTCGCTGATCTTAAAGCCAAACTGAAGGAATGCGACCAGCTCTACCTCGCAACAGACCCCGACCGCGAGGGCGAGGCCATTGCCTGGCACCTGCTCGAGGTTCTCAAGCCCAAGGTGCCGGTGCGCCGCATGGTCTTCAACGAGATCACCAAGTCCGCCATCCTGGAGGCCGCGGAAAACACCCGTGAGCTCGATGAGAACCTCATCGACGCCCAGGAAACCCGCCGCATCCTGGACCGCCTCTACGGTTACGAGGTTTCCCCGGTGCTGTGGAAGAAGGTCATGCCGCGCCTGTCGGCTGGCCGCGTGCAGTCGGTGGCTACCCGCGTCATCGTCGAGCGCGAGCGCGAGCGCATGGCGTTCATCCCCGCCGAGTACTGGGATCTTACGGCAACGCTGAAGTCCACGCCGGACTTCGACGCGCGCCTGAGCGCCCTCGACGGCAAGCGCGTGGCCGCGGGCCGCGACTTCAACGATAAGGGTCAGTTGAAGAGCGACGAGGTGGTCGTCGTCAAGCAGGCCCAGGCGGAGCAGCTGGCCAGCGCGCTGGAAGGCTCCACCATGACCGTGGCTAGTGTCGAGCACAAGCCTTATTCGCGCAAGCCTTCCGCGCCGTTTATGACGTCGACTCTGCAGCAGGAGGCCGGCCGCCGCCTGCACTACACCTCGGAGCGCACGATGCGCATTGCGCAGCGCCTCTACGAGAACGGTCACATCACCTATATGCGTACCGACTCGACTTCCCTGTCCAAGCAGGGGCTGGACGCTGCCCGTGAGGCTGCCTCCTCCATCTTTGGCGCTGAGTTCGTCTCAGATGGGCCGCGCCGGTATGACCGCAAGGTGAAGAACTCCCAGGAGGCCCACGAGGCCATCCGTCCCGCCGGCGAGCGTTTTGCCACCCCGGGCCAGCTGGCCGGCCAGCTCGACGCCGAGGAGTACAAGCTCTACGAGTTGATTTGGAAGCGCACCGTGGCTTCCCAGATGGCCGATGCCAAGGGAACCTCGATGAAGGTGACCGCGGCCGTCAACGCCGGCGGCCACGACGCCGACTTCTCCGCGACCGGCCGCACGATTACCTTCCCGGGCTTTCTCAAGGCCTACGAGGACGTGGCGGCGAAGGACTCGAAGGGAGAGTCGCGCCTGCCACACCTCAACGAGGGCGACACGCTGAAGACCGCTGCGGTTACTGCCGACGGCCACTCCACCAACCCGCCGGCACGCTATACCGAAGCCAGCCTGGTCAAGAAGATGGAAGATTTGGGCATTGGGCGCCCGTCGACGTACGCCTCCATCATCAAAACCATCCAGGACCGCGGTTACGTGCTCTCCCGCGGCAACGCCCTGGTGCCCTCGTGGGTTGCCTTCGCAGTGGTAGGCCTGCTGGAGAATAACTTCACCGAGCTGGTGGATTATGACTTCACCTCCTCCATGGAGGATGAGCTCGATGCCATTGCCGCCGGTTCGGAGAACGGCACGGATTGGCTGAATAACTTCTACTTCGGCAATACTGAGGCCGGCGAGCGTAAGGCTGCGTCCATCGCTCGCCACGGCGGCCTGAAGTCCCTGGTGGACATCAACCTGGAGGCCATCGATGCCCGCCAGGTCAACTCCCTGCGCCTGTACACCGACGCGGAAGGCCGCGATGTCTTCGTGCGCGTGGGCCGCTATGGGCCGTATATCGAGCGCGCCGTGGGCACCAACGAGGACGGCACGGTGGAGTACCAGCGCGCCAACCTCTCGGAGACCGTCACCCCGGATGAGCTCAATGAGGCCCTAGCGGAGAAGCTCTTTGCCACCCCGCAGGGCGGGCGCGAGCTGGGCCAGAACCCGGAGAATGGACGCACCATCGTGGCCAAGGAGGGCCGCTTCGGCCCGTACGTGACCGAGCAGGTGCGTGATGACGAGCGCGAGAAGGCCGAGGCCGAAGCCGAGGAGATCGTCAAGGAAGAGCGCGCCGCGGAGGACGCCCAGCGCGCGGCCGAGGGTAAGCGCGCCAAGAACTGGGAGACCAAGACCGCGGCGAAGCAGAAGGAAAAGCGCATTGCCGAGTACGTCGAAGAGAAGCTGAAGCCGGGCACAGCCTCGCTCTTTGCTTCGATGGAGCCGTCCAGCGTCACGCTGGAGGAAGCACTGAAGCTGCTGAGCCTGCCGCGTGAGGTGGGCGTGGATCCCTCGGATGGGGAGGTCATCACCGCGCAGAACGGCCGCTATGGCCCGTACCTGAAGAAGGGCAAGGATTCCCGTTCCTTGGCCAAGGAGGAGCAGATCTTCTCCATCACCTTGGATGAGGCGCGCCGCATCTACGCGGAGCCGAAGCGCCGTGGCCGCGCGGCCGCACAGCCGCCGATTAAGCAGCTGGGTGACAACGATGTTTCCGGCAAGCCGATGACGGTTAAGGACGGCCGTTTTGGCCCGTACGTCACCGACGGCACCACGAATGCCTCGCTGCGCCGTGGCGACGATCCGGAGCAGCTTACCGACGCCCGCGCGAACGAGCTCCTCTCCGAGCGCCGCGCCAAGGACGCAGCGAACGGAGGTGCGAAGAAGTCGACGAAGAAGAGCACTAAGAAGTCGACCAAGAAGGCCACGAAGAAGTCGAGCAAGAAGGCGACGAAGAAGCCTTCGCCGGGCACGAAGAACGTGGTCAAGGCCGGATCGCGCAGGAAGTAGCAGGATATGAAGACCAGCTTCGCCCGCGACATGCTGGCTCGCACCCAGGAGGGCGCTGAGGCTCTCCTGCGCGCGGTGGGCCCGGCCTTTACTGGCCGCGATCACCTCACCCTCGGCGCGCTCGCTGTGGGGGAGACTGCTGTCTGGTCACGCCTGTTTAACTGGCGCACGCTCGGCACGGCCACGACCGCCGCTGTACCCGTGCTGTTGGCCCTGCGCCCGGACTGCGCCTCGGAGACCCGCGTGGGGCTTATCGCCGCTTCGCTGGGCCAAGCCGCCAAGCGCGGTGAGCCAACAACGTTCGGCGTGACGTGTGTCAGCGTGCAATACGCTGCCTTCGCATGGGCGTTGCGCGGTGCGCGCAACGATGCGCTGGGTTGGGGCCTGCGCGCCGGCGCGTGGGCCGCGGGCCTTGCGCTTTCGCGCGCCCGAGGCGAGCGTTTCGCCACGGCTATCGCCGGAATCCCGGCGGCTGCGCTCTCCGCGCTAGCCGGTGACCCAGCCCTGCGTGCTGCCGAATCTACGCAGGGCCTGAGCCACGGCGCTAACCTGCTTCTGGCCTCTGAGGCGCTGACGGTCCTGAACCCGGCTGAGCAGCGCCAGGATGCGGGCCTGCGTGGCCGAGTCCTGGATGCGGCGCAGTCGGCGGCCCAGACGGTAGGCCTGGTGCTGCTGGTGGATGGCCTGGCACGGAAGAGCCGCGGTTAGACGCCGCACCTAATTCCGGGCGCATCGTCTTGCCATAGGACAAGCGTCGGTGCACCCATTCGAAGGGGCCGGGCTTGCCTGCGGCCTCGAGCGCGCAGGCAATGAGAAGCGTGGCCAGCCACACGCCGGCGGCCAGCGCTGCCTGGCCTGCGGCGCTGAACTCTGGCCCAATGTTGAGGGTGAAGGGGTAAACCAGCGCCAGGAAGAACACGGACTGCAGCACGTAGCCGGTCATGGAACGCTTGCCCAGCGCAATCAGCGGCCACAGGAACCACGGGCGCGCGCCGCGGCGTTGCAGGGGTTCTAGGGCAAGTGTCGCCGCCGCCACGATGCCCGGCCCGGTGAGCATACCGATGCAGCTATTCGCCGCGTTGAGGGGATCCGCTAGTGCTGGATCCAGCACTCCAATCGTCGACAAGCCCCAGGGCAGGCCGAGAAAGAGGATAATGGCTAGGGCCAAAATGGTCCATGTCCACAGCTCGCGTTGATGACCCCCGGCCAGGGTGCCGCGGCGCGCCCACACGAAGCCCACAAGCATGACCGGAAGAACCATGGCGCCCGTTAGAGGGATGGACATTAGTTGGGCGCCGACCATGATGGCCTGCTCACCCAGCAGCTCCCAATAGGACTCGGCGGCGCTAAAACCGCTGAAATCGAAATCTGAGGTATCGATGAACGCGGCCCCAATACCCATTCCGATGCCCGACACAACCAGCAGCGCACAAAGCCCATAGGCCACGCGCATGAGGAGCTTGTCGGTGAAAGAAAGCAGCAGCGCGATGAGCATGCCCATCGCGCCGTAGAGCAGCATAATGTCGCCGGAAAAGAGGAAGAGGCAGTGCAGGACACCAAACAGGGCCAAGAACCCGTAGCGCTTAGCCAACACGGCCTGCGCGCGCCGCAGTGGGAAGCCGCGGCGCCACAAGCTCATCGCGATAAGCCCCACGCCAAAGCCGAGAAGCGTGGAGAACATCGGCAGGCCGCGCACATGCACGAACATGGCGGAAAAGACCACGTAGATCTTGTCCGCAACGGTCTCGACGCCGCCGAAATAAGCATCGGGACCATCGCCGTCGTTCATAATCCACGCGGTGCAGACGTTTGCCAGCGCAATGCCCAACAGGGCCATGCCGCGGGCGACGTCGGGGACGAGGAGGCGAGGACTCGAGTTCTGGCGTGGCGGATGGGGCTGATGAGGCATGGCCCCGAAGCTACCAGAATTACAAAGACTTATTTATCCGAGGGCACGCTCCGCCAGCGTCGGGCGAATCGGACGTGCCAGCTGCGTCATGCGGCGGCGCCCGCGCAGCTCAATAGACTTCATGAGCGTCCAGCGCGCTTGCTCCGCCTCGTTGGCGCCGCGCAGCGTGGCGGAGTTGGTGAGCACCTGGCCCGGTGTGTCCTTGGCCAGTTCGGTGAGACGCGCGGCCTCGTTGACGGCATCACCAATGACGGTGTACTCGAACCGATCCGCGCCACCAATGTGGCCGGCCACCACGTGGCCCGCCGCCACGCCGATGCCCGCCTGCAGCCGCAACCCGCGTAGCTCCTGGCGAAGTTCGCGGGCGGCGTGTAAGGCCATGGAGTTGGCGTCGTAGACCGTCAGCGGGGCACCGAAAACGGCCAGGGCGGCGTCGCCCTGGAACTTGTTGATGATGCCCTTGTTGCGGTGTACCACCTCAACCACGTGCTCGAAGAACTTGTTGAGCTCCTCCACCACTTCTTCCGGGGTGTGGTTGACGGCGAAGGTGGTGGACCCAATGACGTCGATAAACAGCACCGCTACCTTGCGGTCCTCGCCGCCTAGCTCCGGGCGTTCCTCCAAGGCACGCTGGGCCACCTCGGCACCGACATAGCGGCCGAAAATATCGCGCACGCGCTGGCGCTCACGCAGGCCACGCATCATTTCGTTGAAACCGGCCTGAAGAACGCCGAGCTCGGAGCCGTCGTAGATGTCCACCTGGACGTCACTCTCGCCGCGGCGCACGCGGTTGATGGCGTCCTGCAGCTCAATGATGGGATCGACCACGCTCATCATCGCGAACATGGTGCCCATGAGCCCGGTGCCCAGCGCGGTAACGGTCAGCGCAACAATGGCCGGCATGATGTCTGAGGTCTCCGGGCTAAACAGGCCTGCCTGTTGGCCCATGAGGACAAGCACGATGCCGATGAGCGGGATGCCGGAGGTCATCATCCAGGTGGAAAGCAGCCGGTACTTAATCGGCGGCTCCAGGGTGGAATCCTCAAAGCGCCGGGCCACGGCTTCTGCCGCCACGGGACGCACGAGGCGTTCCGCCTGCAAATACGTCAACAGCACGATGAGGCCACCGGCCAGCGACGCAGACACGCCCACGACGATGGCCAGCCGCGCCGAGTGCTGCCCTGCCAGCACCACCGCCAAGATGATGCCCAGCAGCCACACGCCCGCGGCCACCCCGGCTTGGTAGAGCGGGATGCGCAGGACCAGGTTGCGCACCATGTTGGGATCATGGTCATCGGGGCTGCGTTGCCAGTCCAACACCGGCCTGAACAGTCGAAGTGTTACCGCTATGCCGATGATGACCGCAAAGGTCACGAACAGCGTGCCGTAGGTCCACAGGTGGGGCGTGTGGGCGATGAAGTCGGAGATCTCCGGCATGGGGAGAAAGAAGACCACGAAGGTCATGATCGCGATGGCGCCGATGATGTTGGCTCCAAGGACGAGCGCGGCGTACATCGGCCATTGAGTACCCCATAACCAGCGGGCGCCACGCATCAGTCTATTCATGGTTACACACTTTAGTTATCCCAGTAGACTAGGGCGAGTGATTACATCAAGCGTTGCAGAAAGGCTTGCCGACGCCCCCTCCGTCGCCCACACCATCCTCAGTGCTGCCCGCGCGGCTCGCGGTGAAGGCGACTCGCGAGCGATGAGCCACTCCTGGCTGTTTACTGGGCCTCCCGGTGCTGGCCGCTCACTGGCCGCGCAATGCTTCGCCGCAGCACTCATGTGCACTTCTGCCGACGAGAACGGCAACCCCGGCTGCGGGCGCTGCCCCTCCTGCCGGAGCGTCCTGGACAAGCAGGAGCACACCGACTTGGTTTACGTGGACCCGCAGGAGCAGTTCATCACCGTTGGCGAGGCCCGCGAGGTCATTGGGCGCGCGGCCAGCCTGCCGAGCGTGGCGCCGTGGCGCGTGGTCATCTTCAACAAAGCCGACCGCCTGCGCAACGAGGCCGCCAACGCGTTGCTCAAAACCGTGGAGGAGCCCCCGGAGCGCACCGTCATCATCATGGTGGCGCCCTCGGAGGATCCAGAGGATTTCTCGGTCACGCTGCGCTCGCGCTGCCGCCACCTATATATTCCGGCGCCGAGTGTGGATGGCGTCGTTAAGCAGCTCGTCGCCGAAGGCGCCAGCGAGGATGACGCGCGCCTAGCCGCCGTGACCACCCTGCGCCACGTGGGCCGTGCGCGGCACCTGGTCAACGAACCCGCCGCGCAGAAGCGCCGCGCCATGGCCATCAACCTGGCCGAGGACGTCTTCCACGGCTCCCAGGCCTTTCAATCCGTCACAGCGCTACTGAAGTTCATTGAGAAGGAAGCCAAGGACTCCCACGCGGCGGCGGAGGAGGCGGAGCGCTCCAAGATTGAGCAATCCTTCGGCGTTGGTGCCAAGGGCAAGGGCGCGACGAAGGCGCAGCGCGACGCCCGCAGTGCCCTGAAGGACCTGGAGGAGCTCCACAAGAAGCGCGCTAAACGACGCATCTCCGACGGCCTCGACATCGCCCTCGTGGATCTCGCCGGCATCTACCGCGATGCGCTCATGCTGAAAGTCGGCGCTGAGGTGGAGATGACCCACCCGGACTTCGCGGGCCTAGCCGGTGAACTTGCCCAGCGCGTGAGCGAAGATGGCTTGCTGGCAGCTCAGTCCGCCATCCGTACCTGCCGCGAGCAGCTGCCGCAGAACGTCACCCCGCAGGTGGCTTTCGACGGCATGGTGGGCCGCCTGCGTCTGGCCTGTGGCGCGCGCTAACCTGCGGGTGTGCTGCACGTGCCTCACATCAAGTGGCCCGATTTCTTTCTCGGCCCCGGCCTAGGCTAAACTCTCACGCGGTGCATATACACACTGCATCGTGCCGCCTTAGCTCAGTCGGTAGAGCATCTCACTCGTAATGAGAAGGTCGCGAGTTCGATTCTCGCAGGCGGCTCCACTTAGACGTCGGATTTGATAAGTACCCTTTTGCGTTAGCGAGTATCGCTTAGGGGGTGTGAAAAATCGCTTGCGTTAGCGGGTTTGGGTTTTGCGTTAGCGGGTATCTTGTTTGCCCTAGTAAAATGCGTATTCAGGGTTTAACGCGCTAACGAAGCGTTAAACCTAAGGCCGTTTCACGAGGAGGTGTGTGGTGAGATCGTATGCGTCCGGCGATGAACTAGCCGCAGAGATTACTAAGCGTGGCGAACTTTTTATCGGCGAGTTCGTAGGCGTTCCTGGCGATGGTTGGGACCGGCTGGTTGACGGTGTTGACCGCACGCCCCGGCAGATGATCGCCTACCAGCTTGGCTGGATGGAATTACTGCTCGGCTGGGAACGTGACGAACAAGCCGGTCTTGACGTGGTGACTCCGGCACCTGGTTTTAAGTGGAATCAACTGGGCGGATTGTATGAATCGTTCTACCAACGCTGGGAGCAGGTATCTACTGAGGATTTGATCGACAGGTTCAAGATCCTGCTTGGTGAGATAGTCAAAATGGTGGGCGGTCTAACCGAATCAGAATTGTTTAGTTCGGGTCAGCGTGCGTGGGCTTCTTCCACCCCGTCGGCGTGGCCGGTGTGGAAATGGGTGCATATCAACACCGTCGCGCCATTTACGACGTTTCGCACCAAAATCAGGAAGTGGAAGAAACTGGCAGCCTGCTAGCAATAGGCACGGTGATTTCAGTGCCGATTCTGAAGACGAACTGGATCTCGTTGGCTCCGATAACGGCATGGTCGATAAGCGCTGTCCACTGGGATGGTTGAAAATGCTGGATGGGCTTGTCGGCCAACTGGGTGTAGGCGGTTTTGATCGCAGTGGCCTTGGCACTCTTGGCAGCAATCTCGGCCTCGATGGCTTGTTTGCGGCCCAGGGTTTTCTGGTATCGCGCTTCTAGCTGGGTGTAGCGGGCGAGGTATTGGTCCTGGTCTTGCGCTACCCGCTGATTTTCTGCAACCAATGATTCAATCTCGCTGGCAAGAGCGCGGATTTTCTCGTCTAGGCGCTTGGACTCCGCTTCGAGCTGGTCTGTATTAAACATGGCGTCGATGACCTGTGGTAGGTGGCTTTGTCCGCGATATTGTTCAGCCAGCTGGTTTAGCGCGGCGAGGAACGCGGTCTGGATTTGCTCATCACGCAAGGTAGCGGTCTGGCAGGGACGGGGATGGTCGTATTTTTGGTTGCACCGCCAGATCGTGTGCTTGTATTTAGTGTTGGATGCCCAGGTTTTGCGTCCGTACCAGGATCCGCAATCTGCGCATTTGAGTCGGCTGGCAAATAGGCCGATTTTGGAGCTGTTGGTTGCGTGGCGGGTGGCCAACTCGTATTGAACCTGATCCCAGACGGGCGCATCAATAATCGGCTCGTGGTTTCCGGTGACGTAGTATTGCGGGACTTCGCCCTCGTTTACTTCGATTCGTTTGGTTAGGAAGTCAGCGGTGAACGTTTTCTGGAGCAGGGCGTCGCCTTTATATTTCTCATTGGTCAAGATGGAGCGCACGGTTGAGGTGGACCAGTTGGTTTTACCTCGCGGAGTCAAAATACCGCGACGCTGTAGCTCGGCACGGATTTCGGTGATCGATGAGCCGTCTAGAAACAGCTGGTAGATCAAGCGCACGGTCGGGGCTTGAGTCTCATCAATAGCGAGGTTACCGTCAGCGCCTTTCTTATATCCCAGTAGCGAGGAGTAGGGCACCATGACTTTCCCATCAGCGAAGCGTCTGCGATGTCCCCAGGTGACGTTCTCAGATATGGAGCGAGATTCTTCCTGGGCAAGACTACTCATGATGGTGATGAGTAGTTCGCCTTTAGAATCAAGGGTGCTCAAAATGGCTTCAAAGCACTAGATAAACACAGCACAAGAATTTCGGGAAGCACCCTCAGTAGTCCAAGCGTCACTAGCCAGCGTCTGTGGCCAAGTGCAGCTTGTTTCTGCTTGCGCCGGTAATAGACTTGGCGGCGCACATGAGCGACGACATCGCCTTCCTCATCGATGATGTCCACGTCGAACCAATGCAAATACTTCTCACCGTTGGCCGTCTTTTCTTCGATGAGCGCGTAGGTCTCCTCGGGGATGCGCATATCGGCGGTGACCGTGCCGCGGCCGGGTTTCAGGTACTTAATTTCACCAGCGGCATCCCAGATGCGGTACTCCTTGCCCAGTCGATGCATGGAGGCGAGCATGAAGAACGGATCCGTCATGGCGGAGAGCGTGCCACCGAAGGCAACACCCATGGCGTTCTTGGTCAGCATGTTTGGCCTGTGGCTGACAACGACGCGAGTGCCGTCATCAGCAAATTCTTGGATCTTGATGCCAGCGCCCAAGAAGGGCGGCCAGAATCCCATGAAGCGCTTGAGCTGGCGTGCAGAAAAGCGGGCCATGAGGAAAGCTCCGTATGAGTTGTGGGGGCAGGTGGGGCTAAGCGGCCCCAACTCTACTGTTGTGGGACGGGGAGCGCCCGCACTTTGATTCGCCGTATCGTCCTTCTTATAGGTGGTGCTAGGTCTTGCACCGTGTATAGGAAAAGTAGTGCTAGCGCTAGTGACCTTCGCTCTCGTGCGAAACACAATAAAGAGCATGAAAAAGCTTGTGGTTGGCATTATTGCCGTGGTGGCCGTGATTGTGGTGGCGTTTGTCGGGTTTGTGGGATTCATGCAGTGGGTAGACGCCGATAGTGTGACCGGTGATGACGGCGTGGCTGCCGGATACAGCGCTGAGACAGGTGGCCCGCTGGAAGCGTCGTTTGCGGGCGAGGGGCCGCACGAGGTCGACGTGCGGCGTGATGGTGACGTGACCATCGCGGCACCGACGGGCGCGGGACCATTTCCGGCGGTGGTCATGGCTAATGGCACGAACACGCCGTTGAGCAGTTACCTGCCCGTGGCGGAACACCTGGCCAGTTGGGGCTTCGTGGTCGTCGGTGATGAGACGCCCCACACCGGTACAGGGGAGAACGTCGTGCACTTGATTGAGCGATTGCCGGACCTGGAATCCCGAGTGGACCGATCACGGGTCGGTATTTTCGGACACTCACAGGGCGGTGCGGGCGCTATCAACGCTGCGGCCCACGCGGACGTAGCAGCTGTGTATGCGGCGAGCCCGGCCTCCCACAAAGTGGCACAGTCCAATGACTGGGATTACACCACCGCGAACGTAAAGGCCCCGTTGTTCTTGATGACGAGCGATGGCCGTTCGGACCGCTGGCTTGTTAGCCCGTGGTCAGACTTGCAGGAGAGCTTTGAATCAGCCGGTGGTCCGGCGGTCATTGCCCGCCGCCTGGGCGCGGACCACAAGGACGTTTTAGAGTTCGGGGACGGCTATGCCACTGCGTGGTTCCGCTACATTCTTGCTGATGATCCTGATGCACGAGACGTGTTCGTTGGCACTTCGCCTGCGGGCGCTGGCGAGCTGGCGAACAACGATCTCTGGGACCGAGTGGCCACCCGTGGCTGGTAGCTTGCGAGGTCTTTTCCATCCCGCGCGGTGCACCGAACACGCTAAAAGTAACCTGTGCTCACACACCCCCTTCGGCGGAGGTGTGATTCACAAAAATCAGCAGCCCTGATAAATTTCAAGTGAATTGTCAGCCGGGCTGTGCCACGCCAGCCTGTACAAGCAGAATCGAATGAGTCATGCAGACAGAGGCGAAAGGCCACGTCGAGGGCCTCTACATCGATGAAAACTTCGAGCTGCGCGCCGGGGCCGTCACGTTCGGGGAGATCATTGAGGGCATAAAGCTTGGCGACGTCCCCCAAGCCGAGGCCGCCTGGCGCGCCGGGGACTCGGATGCGTTGCTGTGGGTGCCGGGTTTCGTGGACTTGCACAACCACGGCGGCAACGGCGGGGGATTCCCCAACGGCAACTACGAGCAGTGCCTGGCCGCCGCCCGCTTCCACCGCGCGCACGGAACCACGACGCTGCTGGCCAGCTTGGTCTCCGGTACGCAAGAAGAGCTGTGTGCCCGAGCCGAGCTTTTGGCTCAGCTGGCTGAGGAAGAAGAGATTGCTGGCATCCACATGGAGGGCCCCTTCATCGCGGCGGCCAAGTGCGGCGCACAGGACCCTTCACGCATCGTGCCCGGTGACCCGGACTTCTTCCGCGCGGTCATCGCCGCAGCCCGCGGCCACCTGCGTTCGATTACCTTCGCGCCGGAAACGGAGAACGTCGACAAGCTGCTCGACGTCTGCGCGGAGCATGGCATCATCGCCAGCCTGGGCCACACCGAGGCCGACTACGACACCACGTTGAGCGTTATCGCCAAGGCCAAGGAGCTCGGCCTGACCGTGACTGGAACGCATCTGTTCAACGGTATGCCCTCCATTCACCACCGCGCGCCGGGCCCAGTCGCAGCCTTGCTCACCGCAGCGAAGGCGGGGGATGTGTCCGTCGAGCTGATCGCAGATGGTGTGCATCTTGTCGACGGCGCCGTGGACATGGCTCACAGCCACCGCGCCTTCGCCATCACTGATGCCATGGCGGCGGCCGGCATGGCCGATGGTGACTATGAATTGGGCTCCCTCCCTGTCACCGTGAGCGGGGGAGTGGCGCGCGTGCCCAGCGGCGCCATCGCGGGTGGTACCTCCACCTTGGCCCAGCAATTCGCCAGCTTCGCCGAGCGTCATGGACTCGGGGAAGCAGTTCGTTTTACCTCCACCACGGCCGCCGACGTGTTGGGGGAGAAGGATCTAGGCCGCATCGCGGTTGGCGCGCGCGCCAACCTGGTGGGCCTCAATGCCCAGCTAGAACCGGTACGCGTCATTGTCGGTGGCGCTGAATTCATAGACTCGTAAAAACACTCTCACTCGCATCAGAAAGGCACTCATGGAAATCCTCATCCGCTCCACCCCCGCCGACGTGGCCGTCGCCGCCGCCGATATCCTCGCAAGCTACGCCAACACCTCAGCCACCCTGGGGCTGGCCACCGGTTCCACCCCAGTGGCCACGTACAAGGAGCTCATCGCCCGCCACGAGCGCGGCGAGGTCAGCTTCGCGGGTAGCCGCGCTTTTCTTCTCGACGAATACCTAGGCCTCGCCCCCGAGCACGAGCAGTCCTACTACGCCACCATCCGCCGTGACTTCACCAGCCACGTCGATTTTGATGATGCCTTGGTCAAGAGCCCAGAGGGCAGCGCTGCCGACCCCGTGGCAGCCACCGCCGCCTATGACCAGGCGATCCGGAATGCCGGCGGCATCGATGTCCAGTTGCTCGGCATTGGCGCGAATGGCCACATTGGCTTCAACGAGCCCTCGAGCTCCCTGACGTCTCGCACCCGCGTGGTGGCCCTACATCCGCAGACCGTGCAGGATAACTCCCGCTTCTTCGACAACCTGGAGGAGGTTCCGCGCCACGCGCTGACGCAGGGTTTGGGCACGATTAGCGAGGCCCGCCACCTGCTCCTCATCGCCACCGGCAGCAACAAGGCCAATGCGGTACAGGCGATGGTTGAGGGGCCGCTCTCCGCGCGCTGCCCTGGCTCGGTGCTGCAGCTGCACCCGCGCGCGACCGTGATCGTTGATGAAGCCGCCGCCGCTCTCTTGGAGGACCGCGAGTACTACCTCTTCGCGGACCAGAACAGGCTGCACTAAAGCTCTTCTTTCCCCCTCTTCCGCTCGAAAGGACGTTTCAGACATGAAAATAGATGTCATGGGGCCGCTGCAGCGGCTCGGAAAAGCCCTCATGGGAGCTGTGGCGGTGCTGCCCGTCGCGGCGATCCTCAGTGGTCTTGGCTATTGGATCTCCAGTGCCGCCGGCCCGGATAACCTCGCCGCCCAGCTGCTCATTAGCTCCGGTGATGCGGTGCTGGCCAACCTTGGCTGGATCTTCGCCATCGCCATTGCCTTCGGCCTGGCTAAGGATTCCAACGGTGCCGCAGCACTCTCTGGTTTCTTGGCCTTCGCCACCTTCATGAAGCTGCTCGGCCCAGAGGCCGTGGCCGGCTACCGCGGCATCGAAGACCCCACCGCGCTGACCGGTGACGAGGCCCTGGAATGGGCCTCGGAAGGCTGGAACGCCGTGGGCGGCGGAAACGTCCTCTTCGGCATCCTTGCCGGCGTCATGGCGGCTTGGGTTTATAACCGCTTCCACGGCACCAAGCTGCCGGACTTTTTGGCCTTCTTCTCAGGCCGGCGCCTCGTACCGATCCTTACCGCCATCATCGCCATGGTGGTTTCCGGCATCCTCTACTTCGTGTGGCCGTTCATTTACAACGCGCTTTTCAACTTCGGTACCTCCATCCAGGGCCTGGGTGCGGCGGGCGCTGGTATCTACGGCGTGGCTAACCGCCTGCTCATCCCGACCGGCCTGCACCACGCGCTGAACTCCGTCTTCTGGTTCGATGTCATCGGCATCAATGACATCGGCAATTTCCAGGCCGGCCAGAAGACCATCGAGGCCGCCGCTACTGCTACCTCCGCCGCCGACTGCCCTGGCATCTGGGCCAACGGACAGTGCACGGTGGAAGGCGTCGTCGGCCGCTATCAGGCCGGCTTCTTCCCGGTCATGATGTTCGGTCTGCCGGGCGCGGCCCTTGCCATGTACCTGCGCGCGGATAAGAAGAAGCGCAAGGTGGTCGGCTCGCTCATGGCTGCTGGCGCCTTGGCTTCCTTCTTCACCGGCGTGACTGAGCCGCTGGAGTTCTCCTTCATGTTCGTTGCCCCGCTGCTCTATGTGGTGCACGCGCTGCTGATGGGCCTGTCCGTTTTCATCGCTTCCACCATGGAGTGGACCGCGGGCTTCGGCTTCTCCGCCGGATTCGTGGACATGCTGCTCTCCTCCCAGAACCCGCTGGCCAACAAGTGGTACATGCTGCTGGCGATGGGCGTGGGCTTCTTCTTCCTCTACTTCATCATCTTCTACTTCCTCATCGGCTGGCTCAACCTCAAGACCCCGGGCCGCGGCGAGGACGATGCGGTAGCAGACCCCATGGAGGATTCCGCCACCGGCGATGACAAGACCGCAGCCGATGCCGCCCGCATTATCGAGGGGCTCGGCGGCAAGGACAACATTGACTCCCTGGACTACTGCACCACGCGCCTGCGCGTGGGCGTCAAGGATCGCGCGCTTGTCGACGACTCCCTGATCAAACGCGCCGCCGTCTCCGGCGTCATCCACCCCTCCGGGAAGAGTGTGCAGGTCATCGTGGGACCGGCCGTACAGTTCATGTACGACGAGGTCAGCCACCAGCTGCGCCATGGCTCCCCGGCCCTGGCCACGGCGGGTGCCGCGGGTGCTGCAGCCAGCGTGCCGGCCAGGGCCAAGAGCGCCGCTTCCGCTGACGTCGACGTGCGCGCCCCGTTCGCGGGTGACGTTGTCGAGCTCTCCCAGGTCCCGGATGCCTCCTTTGCCCAGGGCATGGTGGGCGAAGGCTTCGCCGTAATGCCTGATGCCGTCGATGCCTTCGACGTCTGCGCCCCGGTAGACGGCACCATCACCATGGTCTTCAATACACGCCACGCCTTCGGCATGCAGACCGCGGATGGTTTGGACCTGCTCATTCACATCGGCATCGACACCGTGGAGCTCAAGGGCGAAGGTTTCACCGCCCTGGCTAAGAAGGGCGATACCGTCCCCGCCGGCACGCCGATCATCGCGGTGGAGGCGCAGAAGCTACGCGAGCGCGGCGTCAACCTCATCACCCCGGTGGTGTGCCCGATGGCCAAGCAGGTCGCCGGAGTCGACATCGCTCGCGAGGGCCATACCCAGCCAGGCGAGGTTGCTGCAACCGTCAAGCGCAGCAGCTAGCCGGCTAGATTAAATCCCAGACACAAAAACTGCCCGAGTTGCCAAAAACAACTTTGCTCGCCTGCGGTTAGGAGCGAAGGTTTTGGCAACTCGGGCAGTTTGGCTCGGAGGGTTCTATGCCTTGAGAGGAATAGGCGTGGGCTAGTCGGTGCCGTGCAGCAGGCGCGGCACCACCTTGCCCGTGGCATTGCGTGGCAACTTGTCCAGGAAGTGGACATCGCGCGGCACGGAGTGATCGGCGAGGTTCTCGCGGACCCAGGTGCGGATGCTATCGGCAGTCACGGTGTTGCCTAGGGCATCGCGCGTGGTCACTGCCCACACGGCGATGCGCTGGAAGGTGGTGTCATCCTCCACGCCGCCGGCATGTACCTCCGCGATGCCCGGCATGGCCTCGAGCACCTCCGTCACCGACTGCGGGTGCACGTTCTCGCCGCCGACGATGATCATGTCATCCGCGCGGCCCACCACGTGCAGGTAGCCCTCGGGGTCGATATAGCCCAGGTCCCCGATGGAAATGAGGCCATCAACCTTGTTGAGCGGGATCTTCGGGTTGGTATAGCCAATGAGCGCGGTGGAGTTGGTCAGGTAGATCTCACCGACCTCACCGCGCGGAACCTCGTTGCCCTCCTCATCGAGGATGCGCAGCTTTGTGCCGGAGGCAATCTTGCCGCCGATGGTGGGGTCCTTAGCTACCTCTTCCATGGTGGCCGTCGATGCCAGCGCCAGCTCCGTGGAGCCATAGACGTTGCAGAGAATCGGGCCAAAGCGCTCGTGGGTTTCCTTGACAATCTCCGGGGTCAGCGCGTGCCCGGCGGAGGCAATGAACTTCAGGCTCGAAGTATCGAAGCGGGAATCCGGGTCAACCTCGACCATCTGGCGGAAGAAGACGGGGGAGGAGAGCAAGCCATCGAGCTGGTAGCGCTGGATATCATCGAGTGCGGCCGCCGGGTCAAAGACGCGGCGGGTGACAATGGTATTGCGCAGGCCCAGCGCGATGTTGAGGCAGGCCCAGCCCCACGTGTGGAAGATGGAGGCGGTCATCTGCACCTTTTGGTCCCCGCGCCACGGCACCGCATCGACGATGGAGGCGACCACCACTGGCAGCGTCGGCTCCGGGCGCATGATTCCCTTAGGAATGCCCGTGGTGCCGGAGGACATCAGCACGATATGCCCGTGCTTGGGCCAGGTGGGAAGCTTGTGCTTCTCGACGCCCCGCGGATTCTCCACGATCTTGCGCAGCGTTGCTGCCTGCGCCAGCTCAGCGGGAATCTCTTCACCGGACTCGTGGCCAATGACCACGTGCAGGCCATCAATGGGGGTAGCGCTGTCGAGGCGGTCAACGAACTCATCGTCGATGACCAGGACGTTGATGCGGTTTTCCTCGATGCATCCGGCGAGCTGCTCGGGGGAAGAACCAACGTTGAGCAAAAAGATGTGCGCCCCCGCATAGCCCTTGGCGGCTAGCGGGGTGATAATGCCGCGGCCATTGCGGGCCATCACACCGAGGCGAATCTCCTCGAGCCCCAAAGAAAGCAGCCAGCGCGCGAAGGTACGAGAGTGATCGCGCAGTTGGCGGTAGGTGAGTGCCCCGTCATCGTCGATAAGCGCCAGGCGTTCTGGGCAGGTCAGATAGGCTTGCTCCACTTCGCGGGCGGTGGTGAAGCGGTAGCGCGCCAGAACCGGCGCGGTCAGGGCCACCGCCCGCGGGCCGCCGGCGGGGCTAATGAGGCCCGCGCGGAACAGGGAGGGGATAAAGCGCGCGAGGGCGGCGGCGTGGAAGGTTACATCAGAAAGCTTCATAAGGTTCTCATCGAAAGGAGGGGAAAAGAGGTTACGGAGATGGCGGACTCGCCATAATCAAAACGACAACCTGTTAAAGGTGTTGCTATTGTTACATAAGCTGCAACCGCAAGCGTAGTCTATTATGGTTTCGGTCTAGAACATACTCTTTTGGAAGGACGTTAGTCACGTGAAGTCTACTCAGCGCATCGCTGCTCTCTGCGCCTCCCTCCTCGTGGCGGTAGGCCTGTCCCAAGCTCCGCAGGCAGTTGCCGGCGAGCGAAACCTCGTCGCCTTTGGTGATTCCGTGCTGGCGGATCCGCAACTTGATACCTACCTGGCCTCTCGGGTGGGCTCTTCTCAGCGCAACCCGAGCCTGAACTGCCCGTCGGGCAATAATTACGCCAAGCGCACCGCCGCCAAGCTGGGCATGCCGGTGGCGGATTTCTCCTGCTCGGGTGCTGTGTCCATGTCTCAGGGCCCGCAGGTGAACGCGCAGATCGACGACGCCATTCGCCGCGGCGCGCTCAGCGCGGATACGCAGCGCGTGCTCTTTGCTAGCGGCTTCAACGATACGTACAACAACGCCGGGCTTTCCGACGGCGACATGCGCGCCCGCTGGGTCGGCGCCAACGCGCCGCTAATCCACAAGATTCGTGCGGCGGCGCCCAATGCCCGCATCCAGATCGTGGGTTACCCGACCATCGGCTCGGGCGACCGCTACTGCCTTATCCACTTTGGCCCGAAGCCGGCCGACGCTACGGCGCTGCCGATGGTGCAGCGCTATGAAAACGTCGCGCAGTGGATGCAGGTGGACCTGGCGCGTGCTACCGGAACCGAATTTGTGGACATGAAGCCGATGACCTGGGATCGCGGTATGTGTGCCGATGCCGACAAGCGCCTGTGGGCGGGTCTGGTGGACTTCTCCGCGGGGCCGGGCAACCTGCCGCTGCACATTAATGCGCGCGGTCACGAGTTTGTGGCTAACCACCTTGCTAGCTTCTAGAAGCGCGCTCTTCTGACTTTCGGGCCCGGGCAACGTTGTCCGGGCCTTTCGCGTACCCTCGCGGACATGGCTGCTAATGAAAACCTAAATGAAAATAACTCTCAGCAAGGCGCGGAGGTTGTCCGTGGCGTGATTGCGCGCGCCAAGGGCGAGCCCGTCGAGACCGTCAACATCGTCGTGCCCGCTCCGGGCGAGCACGATGTCGTGGTCAAGATTCAGGCCTGCGGCGTCTGCCACACCGACCTGGCTTACCGCGATGGCGATATCGAGGATGCCTTCCCCTTCCTGCTCGGGCATGAGGCGGCGGGCGTCGTCGAGCGCGTGGGCGATGCCGTCACCCACGTCGAGGTCGGTGACTTCGTGGTCCTGAATTGGCGCGCGGTGTGCGGCGAGTGCCGCGCTTGTAAGAAGGGTGAGCCGAAGTACTGCTTCAATACCCACAACGCCTCCGCGAAGATGACGCTCGCGGACGGGGATAAGGACGCCGGCACCGAGCTCACCCCGGCGCTCGGCATCGGTTCCTTCGCGGAGAAAACCCTGGTCCACGAAGGCCAGTGCACCAAGGTCAACCCGGAGGCAGACCCGGCCGCCGCGGGCCTGCTGGGCTGCGGCGTGATGGCCGGCCTGGGTGCTGCTGTTAATACCGCGGACGTTAAGCGCGGCGAGTCCGTCGCGGTCTTCGGCTGCGGTGGCGTGGGCATGGCGGCCATCGCCGGTGCGGTGCTGGCTGGTGCCTCCAAGGTCATCGCCGTGGACCTGGACCCGGACAAGCTGGAGCTGGCCAAGAAGTTCGGTGCTACCCACACTATTGCGTCGAAGGACAAGTCTGAGGACGAGGTCATCGAGGCAGTCCGCGAGCTCACCGATGGTTTCGGTACCGACGTGGCTATCGATGCCGTGGGTATCCCGGTCACCACTCGCCAGGCCTTCTACTCCCGCGACCTGGCCGGCCGCATGGTCATGGTAGGCGTGCCGAACCTCACCAGCCGCTTCGACGTCCCAGCCATCGACTTCTTCGGCCGCGGCGGATCGCTGAAGTCCTCCTGGTACGGCGACTGCCTGCCGGAGCGCGATTTCCCCATGTACGTCGACCTCTCCTTGCAGGGACGCTTCCCGCTCAGGGATTTCGTGACCGAGCGAATTGGTCTCGACGACGTGGAAGAGGCCTTCGCTACCATGAAGGCTGGCAAGGTACTTCGATCCGTAGTGGAGCTGTAAATGATCATTGAACAGTTTGTAACCTCAGGAAAGTTCCGCCTGGATGGCGGTGAGTGGGACGTGGACAATAACGTCTACATCCTGGCCGCAGGTAGCGCGTCAAGCGACGCCGAGTGCTACATCATCGATCCTTCCCACGACGCCGAGCGCGTCATCGAAGAGGTAGGAAAGCGCACGGTTAAGGGCGTTATTCTCACCCACGCGCACAACGATCACTGTGAGCTTGCTCCCCAGGTGGCCGAGCACTTCGATGTGTCCGTGTACCTGCACCCGGATGACCGCCCCCTGTGGGAGGAAACGCACGAGGACGCCACCTTCGTGCCGCTGGAGGATAACCAGCTCTTCACCGTGGGTGATAGCGATTTTGTGGTCTTCCACACGCCGGGTCACTCGCCGGGATGCGTGGTGCTCTACATTGCGGACAAGGCCACGCTTCTGTCGGGAGATACTCTCTTCAACGGCGGGCCGGGCGCTACTGGCCGCAAGTACTCCGACTTCGATGTCATCATCGAGTCCCTGCGCAACCGCGTGCTGAACCTCCCGCCGGAGACCCGCGTCCTGCCGGGCCACGGCGATGAGACCACCATTGGTGCTGAGGCGGCGCGCATCGATGAGTACATCGCGCGCGGTTACTAGACCTTAAGCAAACCTTAGGCCTGGGTGCGGGCTGCTTTCACTCCCACGGCCACCGTGGCAGCGAGTGAAAGCCCGAACCAGACCCACGCATCCGCCACGCCCGCGCTGAAGGCGCGGGCTTTTTCTTGCACCGCGAACTGCGCATCCGTGCTTAAGACCGCAGGTAGGGTAGCGCTGCCATAGCTCAAGATAAACAGCACGCCGATGAGCACGAAGAACGCGCCCGACACAATGGACAAGGTGTTCGTGCGCACGGGGCCGAGGACCACCTCGCGCCCGCGCAGCCACGACCACGAACCCACATCGAGGCGCTCCCATAGCGCGGCCAGCACAAAGAGCGGTGCGGCCATGCCCGCGGCATAGGCCACCATGATGAGCCCGCCGTAGAGTGCGCTGCCGGATGCGGCGGCCGTGGTGAGGACAGCGCCCAGGAGCGGGCCCGCGCAAAAGCCGGCGAAGCCATAGACCGCGCCGAGCAGAAATACTCTTCCCCGCGCCTTACCGGACAGGGCATCCATGCCGGGGATGCGGAAACCGCCTCCCAAGGCAGTAAAGACTCCCAGCGCGATGATGATCCACCCCGCCACCGTGATGACCTGGCTGCGGTATTGCGCAAGCAGGGCGGCCAGGCCCATGCCGATGGGCACGAGCGTGGTGCACAGGCCCAAAAAGAAGACCATGGTCTTGAATAGCAGCTGGCGCTGCGACTCAAAGGCATAGGCAAAGAAGGCTGGCACCAACAGCGCTGAACAGGGGCTGATCAAAGTCAGCACACCGGCGATGACGGCGCCAAAAATTCCGATGCTCATACGCTCACCCCTACTGCATAACCGCCCAAGAATGCGGTCAAGATAACCAGTGCGATGAAGACCCACACGATCAGCGGTGGTTTAGGCATTGGCTGCCTTTCCCAGCTGTTCCTGGATGATTTGCTCAAATACCTCTAGGGGCTGCGCACCACTGACGAACTGATCTCCCACCACGAAGGCCGGGGTACCCGTAATACCAATCTGGGAAGCGTAGCTGGTGGCTGTCTCGATGACCTCGGTGTAGGTGTCATCCGTGGCCTGTTGGCGGAACTTCTGCAAGTCCGCAACGCCGGCCTTCTTAGCGAACTTCATGAAGTCCTCGATGCCGAATTCCGGGTGGCCGTCGATATCCTTGCTGGCGGCATAGAGCTCGTGCTTGAACTCCTGGAACTTACCCTGTGCCGCGGCCGCGCGCCCGGCCTTAGCAGCCTCGATGGCGGCGGGGCCGTTCACGGGGAAGTCATTCCACTCGATGCGCACCAGGCCCTTTTCCACGTACTTCTTAAGGATATCCGGCTCGGTGACATTAGCGTGGCGGGAGCAGAACGGGCACTCGAAATCGGAGAACTCCGAAATTACCACGGGCGCATCCACCGCACCCACGGCGAAAGGATCGTTGTCCTTCTTGCGGTGTACCACCGTGATATCCCCCGACATGGTGTCACCACCGGGCCCGAACATCATCGGGTCACCCTTCCCATCGGAGAACTTTGTGCCGGGCGTGGCCTTGGCGGCATCCTTCGCCAGGTCTTCGGCAGTCGCCGTGCTCGTCGTCGTCTCCTGCGCTGCGGGAGTGCTTTCACTGCCGGAAGAGGTGCGCTCTGCCAGCAGGAAGCCAATGATGACGGCCAAAATAACAACGATCACCAACAGTCCCCACGCCACGGGGCTGATGGTGGATAGCGCTGATTTCTTCGAATCACTGGTAGGGCGAGAGGATGAACTAGGCATGCGATTACCTTAACGCGTTTAGGCTGGTTTGGGTGATGGCGGCTCCCGCCTGCGGGGCACGGTTGCTTAAGTACGTACGGATCGATCAAATAAGGCCTCAGATCCCGCGGATTCTCGGCCCTTATTTGATCGATATGTACCTCGAGCTCAGCTCTCTTGGGCGGCGGCCAGGAGATAACGGCCATAGCCGGACTTCAGGAGGGGCTCGGCCAGCTCAGTGAGTGCTGCCGCATCGATGAAGCCTTCCTCGAAGGCAGCAACCTCCGGCGAACCAATGACGGTGCCGGTGCGTTTTTGCATCACCTCGACGTAGGCCGAGGCCTCACTCATGGAGTCCACCGTGCCGGTATCCAACCAGACGTCACCGCGCTGCATGCGTTTGACGCGCAGCTGCCCGCGGCGCAGGTACTCTTCGTTGACGGCGGTGATCTCTAACTCCCCGCGCGCGCTGGGTTGGATGGACTTGGCAATCTCCACCACGGAATTGTCGTAGAAATACAGTCCCACCACGGCGTGGTTGGACTTTGGTGCGGCGGGCTTTTCCTCGATGGACAGGGCTTGGCCTGAGGAGTCAAAGTCGACAACGCCGTAGCGCTGCGGATCGGAAACCTCGTAGGCGAAGATGATGCCACCATCCGGGTGGCTGCACTCATTAAGCGCGGTGGAGAAACCGTGGCCATCAAAGATGTTGTCACCCAAGACGAGGGCCACGTCATCTTCAGCGATGAAGTCTTCCGCGATGAGGAAGGCCTGGGCTAAACCTTCGGGGCGGGGTTGGACCGCATAGTGCAGCATGAGGCCGAGCTGGGAGCCGTCGCCAAGCAGGCGCTGGAAGGCTGCTTGGTCCTCCGGGGTGGTGATGATGAGAATCTCGCGGATACCGGCCTGAATCAGGGTGGTCAGAGGATAGTAGACCATCGGCTTGTCATAGATGGGCATGAGCTGCTTCGAGATGCCCTTGGTGATGGGGTAGAGGCGGGTTCCAGAACCGCCTGCGAGAATGATGCCCTTCATGGGCTTCAAGCTTAACGGAGGGGCTCACGCCGGGGTGCGGCGGCGCGGACTGGCGAACATAACACTTAACTTCCCACTTAACATAACACCTGGGAAGTGTTGAGTGTTATGCCGGGTAAAGACCCAGGTAGAGCGCCAAAGCGGCCCGCCAATTCATCGGCTTAAAGCCGGTGGCTTCAATCTTGGACAGGTCGAAGGTGGACTCCTTCGGGCGAGGAGCTTCGGGCCCGGCAATCTCGCGGTACTGCTCAGTACTTACTGGCGTGACATCGGCGGGATCCTGGCCCACGCCGGTGAAGACGGCCATGGCAATCTCATCGCGGCCCACCGCATCACCGGAGTTGGAGATGTTGTACACGCCGTACTCGGCTTGGATCTTGAGCAGGTGGATGATGCCCTTCGCTAGGTCCTCGGCAAAGGTGGGGCGCCCGCGCTGATCATGGATGACGGAGGGCTTGACTCCCTTATTCGCCAGCGAGCGCATCGTGGACATGAAGTTGGCGCCATCGCCGAAGACCCACGAGGTGCGGATGACATAGTGGCGCGGGGCGGTCTGCGCGGCGGTATCGCCCGCGGCTTTAGACGCCCCATAGGCCGAGAGCGGGGAGGGCAGCTCATCTTCGGAGTGGACCTCGTTAGAACCATCAAAGATGTAATCGCTGGAGACGTGCACCAAGGTCAGGTTATTCTCCGCCGCAATGCGCGCGAGCTTCGCCGGTGCGGAAGCGTTGACCGCCCAAGCCGCGGCGCGATCGTCCTCCGCGCCGTTGACATCGTTATAGGCCGCGCAGTTGATGATGGCGGAGTACTGCTTCCACGGGCGTGCAGGCGGGTTGGTGATATCGAAGTCCTCGTGCCCACGGAACTCCACCGCGCCCAGACCAGCGGTGGGCAGGAATTTCTTTAAAGCGCGGCCCAGCTGCCCGTTGGCGCCGGTGACCAGGATGCGGCGAGGGGGCATGGGGGAGACGTCGGCAAGCGCGGGGTGCTCCTTGTCCTTGTCGGAGATCTCCGTCGGTTCCAGCGGCCAGTCCACCATGTCCAGGTTGACGCAGGTGTACTCCGCATCCGGGGACCAGTGGTCATTGACCAGGTAGGAGTAGGCGCAAGCCTCCAGCGCCTGGAAGCCGTTGGCTACACCCCGCGGCACGAAGACCGCCACGTCCTCGCGCAGCTCGTGGGTCACCAGCTGCCCAAAGGTGGACGAGCCCTCACGCAGATCGCACCACGCGCCGAAAGCCCGGCCGGAAGCCACGGAGACCAGCTTGTCCCAGGGCTCCGCGTGCAGACCGCGCGTAACACCCTTCTCCGCATTGAAGGAGACGTTGTTCTGCACAGGCTGAAAGTCCGGTAGCCCGGCCGCCACCATCTTCTCGCGCTGCCAGTTTTCCTTGAACCAGCCGCGGTTATCGCCGTGGACGTCCAGCTCCACAATGAGCAGGCCTTCGATGGCCGTTGACTGCACCTTCATGGCTATCTATTGTCCTTGCTTTGCGTAGTTGGCTTCGACTTCTTCCTTGCCCGCGCGCCACCACTCTTCGTGGGCGCGGTACCACTCAATGGTGGCGGCCAGGCCTTCTCGCAGATCCGTGTAGCGCGGGGCCCATCCCAGCTCGCGGCGCAGCTTGCTGGCATCCATGGCGTAGCGCTGGTCATGGCCCGGGCGATCCGCCACGTGCTCAAAACACGCTTGGCCGTCGTCAGTAGCACCCATCAGCTCACAGATCATCTCGATGACTTGGCGGTTGTTCGTGTCCTCCTGGTCGGCACCGATGTTATAGGTCTCACCGATGCGCCCGCGGTCCAGGATGGCGAGCACCGCCTCGTTGTGGTCATCCACGTGAATCCAATCCCGAACCTGCTCGCCCGTGCCATAAAGCTTGGCGGGCTGGCCCAGAAGCAGGTTGGTGATTTGCCGCGGGATGAACTTCTCAATGTGCTGGTAAGGGCCGTAATTATTGGAGCAATTCGAAATGGTTGCCCGCAGCCCAAAGCTGCGCACCCACGCGCGCACCAGGTGATCCGAACCGGCCTTCGTGGCCGAATAGGGCGAAGAAGGGTTATAGGGAGTCTCCTCGGTGAAGTAGGTATCCGCGCCAATTTCCAAATCACCAAAAACCTCATCGGTGGAGACATGGTGGAGGCGCACATCGTGGCGACGGCAGGCCTCCAGCAGCACGAAAGTACCCATGATGTTGGTGTGGAGGAAAGGCGAAGGATCCCGCAAAGAGTTGTCATTGTGGGATTCCGCAGCGAAGTGCACCACGGTATCGGCCTGGGACACGAGCTTGTCGACGACCCTCTCATCCGCCACGTCCCCCACCACGAGCTCGGCGTCCACGCCGTCGAGATTGGCGCGATTGCCCGCGTAGGTGAGCTTATCCAGGACGGTGATCTCCACCTCCGGGCGCTGCTGGGCCACGAGCCGCACGAAGTTTGCACCAATAAAGCCGGCGCCGCCGGTAACAAGCAGTCTGCGCATGGTCTCCCAGTCTAGAGCATGCACTAATCACGGGACTGCCGGGATGAAGCGGCCGATATTTATAGCGGGAAGCGCGGCAGCTCCGGCTCATCCAACCACTGGGCTAGGAGCTGGTCGACGTCACTTGGGTTCTCCGCAGCCTTGCGCATGCGGCTGATGAGATCCTCCGAGCTCACCACCGAGTGCTGCGCTGCGGTGAGGTACTCCCGCACCGTGGCAAAGAAGGCCTCATCACCCACGAGGCGGCGCAGCGCGTGGACGGTCAGCGCACCGCGCTTGTAGACGCGGTCATCGAACATATCGCGCGTCCCAGGATCGCTGAGCAGAATGTCCTGTTTCTTGCGGGCCAGCACCTGGTAGTGCGAGCGCGCCGATTCATGTGCCGGGCGGCCATGCGCGTGCTCGAACCACAGCCACTCGCAGTAGCAGGCAAAACCTTCGTTGAGCCAGATATCCTTCCACTCCATCAGGCCCACGGAGTTGCCGAACCACTGGTGGGAGAGCTCGTGCGCGATGAGCCGCTCGAAGACGTGATCACCCTTGACGTGGTTGGAGCCGAAGATGGACAGGCCCTGGGCTTCGAGCGGGATCTCTAGCTCATCATCGGTGATGACTACCTGGTAATCGGCGAAGGGATAGTGGCCAAAGAGCGTGGAATAGAAATCCAGCATTTCCTGCTGCTGAGCGAATTCTTCGAGCACCACCTGCTTGAGCCGGGCCGGCGCCCACGCGCGGACGTTGGCCCCGAGCGGGATTTCGATGTACTCACCAACTTGGACCGTGGCGAGGTATGTGGCCATGGGGTGCTTGACGCAGTAGTGCCAGCGCGTCATGGAGCCACCTGCGCTGCGGCGGGAGACCAGCTTGCCGTTGGAGATGACCACGAAAGGATCGTCGGCGGTAATGCGAATATCGTAGGTGGCCTTTGCGGACGGGGTGTCATCGCACGGGAACCAACTGGGTGCGCCGTTGGGCTGGCTAGCCACCAAAGAGCCGGAATCCGTCTCCTCCCAGCCGATCTCACCCCATGGCGTGCGCAGCGGGCGGGGTGAGCCACCATAGCGAATGTGCAGCTCAAACTCCTGGCCTTCCGCAATTGTGTCGGCGAAGTTCAGTCGGAGCTTTCCGCCGGACAGGCGGAACTTGGCCACGCGCGGCGCGTGCTTCGCCGTGATGCGGCGGGCCACCATGGCACCGCCGAGGTCGAGCGTGAGCTTGTCCACGTCCTCCAGTGCGCGAATATGGAGCACAGCTTCGCCTTGAAGCATGTTGGGCTCCACGCGGTAGGTCAGGTCCAAGTCATAGTGGGTGACCTCGAAGCCGATGTTGAAATCCACCCCCGTGTAGCTATCCCGGGAAGGCGCGGCGTGGCCGCGGGCGGACGAGATATGCGAAAGGGCGGTAGAAAGCAGCTTCATAATGCCGCTATCCTACCGCCCTGTTTGGCTTATTCGAAGCCAGGGGAGCAGGCACGTCACGCCGCGACGTGCTCCGCTCACTATTTAGGAGTTGAAGGCTTCCTCAAAGGTGGGCCAGGACTTCACCAGGTCCTCGCGCCAGCCCGGCCAGGAGTGCGTGCCCACGTTGCGGAAGTTGTAGGTTGCCGGAATGTTCTGCTTATCCAGCTTTGCCTTGAGCATGTGGGTGCAGTGGTTAACGGCCGCCTCAATGACGCCGCCTTCCACCTGCAGCTGAGCTGATCCCATGTATGCCGTCAACGGGCTGTAGCCCTTGTTGATGTAGTAGGACGGGGTGTCCTGCTCGCCCGCGAAGCCCGATGCGGAGGAGATGTACAGCTTGGTGCCGCGCAGCTTCTCGGAGTTCATCAGGGCGTCGTTGTAGCGGTTGTAGGCAGAACCCATCGGCCCCCACATCTGCTCCGGCTGGCCGCCACCGCGGTTCACTGTGAGACGCAGGAACTCGTACTCAGTGGGGTAGGCGGTCGCAGCACAGCCAGCGAAGGAACCAACTGCGTCATAGAAGCCCTGGTTGTGCTGAGCAAGCAGCAGCGAGGACGTCGCGGACATGGACATGCCGGCAATGGCGCGCTTATTGCTTGCGTTCAGACGCTCCTCCAGCGGGCCAGGCAGCTCCTTGGTCAGGAAGGTCTCCCACTTCTGCGGGCCCTTGAGGTACTTGCCGTTGGGCTCCTCCAACCAGTCGGTGTAGTAGGAGAAGGCGCCTGCCTGCGGAACCACTACGTTGACGTCCTTCTCAGCGTAGAAGTCCACGGCATCGGACATGTTCAGCCAGTCAGAGTCCTGCTCGGCGGAGCCTGCACCGTTGAGCAAGTAGACCGTCGGGCGGTCCGGGTTCTTGGCCGGGATAACAGCCAGCGGAATAGCGCGGCCGTTCATCGCCGGCGAGGTAGCCTCCAGCTTCAGAACTCGGGGGTCATCCTTGTATTTGTCATACCACTTTTGGCTTTCGACCTCCGGGGTGACTTGTAGGTCCGAGATAGTGGATAGGGCAGTGTCACCTGCAACTTGCTGTGGGGTGATGGTGGCAGCACCCGCAACGGGGCTGACCAGCGCGGCTGCGCTGAGCGCGCCGGCGGCGAGGAGAGAGCTAAGACGCTTCATAACGTTCCTTTATCAACGGTTGGTACGGCGATTGAGCTTAGCGCTCGGTCGCCTCAGTATCTACTGGCAGGGAATCAGCGGGGGCGTCGTTGTTCGCCTCTGCCTCATCCAGTTTCGCATCCTGCATATCGGCTTCGGCGTTCATTTCGTTAGCGCTCGTGCCCTCATCTGCTGCATAAGTTGCCGCTACCGGCGCGGAAGGATTCTCGGGAAAGAAGGCGCGTGCGAAGGTCGGCCAGGAGGAGTTGATGTCGTCATACCAACCCGGCCAGGAGTGGGTACCGGTGTTGCGCAGGTTGAAGACTGCGTCAACGCCCTCACGCTCCATCTTTGCCTTTAGATCATGCGTGCAGGCGTTCATGGCTGCCTCGATGACGCCGCCCTCAACCACGAGGGTGGAGGAGGACTTGAAGGCCTGGGATGAGCCCAAGGCATCAATCTTGGACGAGCCCAAGTCAGTTGCCCCAGCCAAACCGGAGTTGGCGGAAACATAGACCTTGGAATCGCCCATGTTGTTCTCGGTGGCGTTGATCAGGCCATCGTTGTAGCGGTTGTAGTCGCCGCCCTTCGCGCCCCACATCTGCTCGGTGCTTCCTCCACCGCGGTTCACGGTGAGCTGCGCGTAGAAGTTCGGCAGCGGGGCCGAGGTGGCAGCACAACCGGAGTAGGAGCCGATGGCATCGTAGAAGTTCGGGTTGTGCTGGGCTAGTACGAGCGAGGAGGTAGCGGACATGGACATGCCGGCGATGCCACGCTTGCCGTTGCCGTTAATGCGCTCCTCCAGCGGTCCCGGCAGCTCCTTGGTCAGGAAGGTCTCCCACTTCTGCGGGCCCTTGAGGTAGCCGTTGTTCGGGTCGGTCAGCCAGTCAGTGTAGTAGGAGAAAGCTCCCGCCTGCGGGATGACGACGTTCACGTTGCGGTTGGCGTAGAAGTACGGCAGGTGCTGCACACCCTTTGCCTTCGGATCGAGATCCTTGCCAAAGGTGGAACTAATCCAGTCCATGCCCTGCTCGGCGCCGCCGGCACCGTTGAGCAAGTAAATGGTGGGGCGGGAAGCATCAAAGGTGCCGTCTGGGGTGAGTACGGCAAGGGGAACGTCGCGGTCCATTGCGGGTGCGGTGGCCTTAAGAGGCTTCACCAACTCACGGTATTCCCCGTACCTGAAGACGTAGCCCATCCACTTCTTTTCGTCCGGGAGTGTGTTGATTTTGAGTTGGCTGAAATTGGTGTTTCTGTCGTTAAGGGCAACCTCATATTCCTCTCGAGACGGCGACGGGTTACCGGCCTCATCCTTGGGCAGGTACTCCTCGAGCTCGGTGTAGAGGTCGATATCGGAAATCTGGGATTCTTCAGCGTTACCGCGGATCTGAGCCGGGTCAATGTCGGATGCGCTGGCGATAGGGGATACAACGGCGCCGAGGGCTAAGGCTGAGGCCGCCGCCAGTGTGGTGAGAGAGCGCGCAATCTTCATGGAATCTCGCTTTCTTGATGATGAGCGGAAGTGTAGGGGCAAGTTTAAGAGATGCTCCGGACAAACCACCCTTGAAATGAGTAAAAGTACTGATAGGCGGGTAATTCAGTACCCCCGAAGATAAGGGTAGCGAGATTAAACATACCAAGTTATTAAAGTGAATGGTGGTATTGAAGTTGAAACCGTGTCATAATCTTTCCGCGCCTATTCCGGGGTTATGTAACGCAACGACAGTCTCGTTCGTTAGTGGAGCTAGGTACCGAGACCGCCTTTGGCGGCGGCCGCCTGCATCGCTGTGACCTCGCGGGAGGGGTGCCGCGTGAAGCCGCGCGTGCCGCTCAACTATCAATAGAAAGAAGAAGAATGAACTTTTTTGACACCATCCTCGTTTCCATCAACCAGGTGCTGGGCCAGATCGCTCACTTCGGTTCCTCCACGTCCTCGAAGGCTGCCCTGGACTGGGGTCTGTTCTAAGAAGTCTGCGGGGGTAGTGCCCCGCTTTCTTTCCCCTAATCCCCTTCATTGGGGGTTGGGGGTTTATTTATGCCGGGCTGCGCTCCATGTGTTAGGCCAGCATCAGAAGGGCTATGAACGTCCTGTGGGAATAGGTGCGGGGGTGGTGGGACAGCGAGCCTAAAGTTACGTATCCTGTAGAACGTGACTAATGAACATTTTGACGTTGTAGTACTCGGCGCGGGCCCCGGCGGCTACGTGTCCGCCATCCGCGCTGCCCAGCTGGGCAAGAAGGTTGCCGTTATTGAGAAGCAGTACTGGGGTGGTGTCTGCCTCAACGTGGGCTGCATCCCGTCCAAGGCTCTTCTTAAGAACGCTGAGGTTGCACACACCTTCAACCATGAGGCAAAGGCCTTTGGTATTTCCGGCGATGTTTCTTTCGACTTCGGTGTTGCGCACAAGCGCTCCCGCAAGGTTTCGGAGGGCATCGTCAAGGGCGTGCACTACCTGATGAAGAAGAACAAGATCACGGAGATCAATGGCCTAGGCTCCTTCAAGGACGCCAAGACCATCGAGATTACTGAGGGTGATGACAAGGGTAAGACCGTTACCTTTGATAACTGCATTATCGCCACCGGCTCCGTCGTCCGTTCCCTTCCGGGCGTGGAAATCGGCGGCAACATCGTGTCCTTCGAGGAGCAGATTCTCAACGATGAGGCCCCAGATTCCATGGTTATCGTTGGCGCAGGCGCTATCGGTATGGAGTTTGCTTATGTTCTGGCCAACTATGGCGTGGACGTGACCATCGTGGAGTTCATGGACCGCGTCCTGCCGAACGAGGACAAGGATGTCTCTAAGGCCATTGCCAAGGAATATAAGAAGCTTGGTGTGAAGCTCCTGACTGGTTACAAGACCACCGCCATTAAGGACAACGGCGACAACGTCACCGTTGAGGTTGAGTCCAAGGATGGCTCCAAGACCGATACTCTGACCGTGGACCGCTGCATGGTCTCCATCGGCTTCGCCCCGCGCACTGAGGGCTATGGCCTGGAGAACACTGGTGTCGAGCTCACTGAGCGCGGTGCCATCGCTATCGATGACTACATGCGCACCAATGTTGAAGGCATTTACGCCATCGGTGACGTCACTGCGAAGCTGCAGCTCGCACACGTGGCTGAGGCACAAGGTGTTGTGGCCGCTGAGGTCATTGCCGGCGCTGAGACCCAGCTGCTGGGTGACTACATGAACATGCCGCGCGCTACCTTCTGCAATCCGCAGGTTGCCTCCTTCGGCTACACCGAGGAGCAGGCTCGCGAGAAGTTCGCTGACCGCGATATCAAGGTTGCCACCTTCCCGTTCTCCGCTAATGGTAAGGCGGCTGGTCTGAATGAGACCGCAGGCTTCGTCAAGCTCATTGCTGACGGTGAGTTCGGTGAGCTCATCGGTGGCCACATGGTGGGCTCCAACGTTTCCGAGCTGCTGCCGGAGCTGACCCTGGCACAGCGCTTCGATCTCACCGCTGAGGAGATCGGACGCAATGTTCACACGCACCCGACCCTGTCCGAGGCTATGAAGGAAGCAGCCGAGGGTATCGGCGGCCACATGATCAACCTCTAAGCTCAAGGCGAAAAGCCAAAACAAGAACTCTCCCCCTCAATCCCAGAAAGGGTTTGAGGGGGAGAGTTGGTTTTAGCGCCGAAACGCTCCTGTCTTTAGCCGAGGAGCTTGGAGGACAGAGCGAACGGTGCATTAACGATGGTTACGAGAAGGCCCTGAACCTGGCCAAGGAAACCGTTAAGGTAGCTGCTCATGATAGTGATCCTTTCGATAGGGGATATCGGTCATGTTCCATTATAAGAGATGCGACCCTGGAAAATCTATGAACTTTGATATACAAAATCATTCTAAAGCTTTTTAAGATCAATGTATGTGAGCTGCCAGGAGCTTAAACACCCAGCACAAGATGTGTAACAAGGACTCCTAGAGGAGATTCGCCCGCCGGAAAAATTCATCCCAACACTGGAGAGCGCTCCCCACAAAAGGCAATAAAAATGTTATTTGTGGTCTAAAAGCTTTCCTTTTGGGTTGCCCCTACCATTCGTGCCGCAAGGGCAGAGTTAGTACGGCGCAACCGCGGAGCGGTGGGCATCAATGACCAACTGCTCGTTGATGGCGGGGAAAGCTCGCTGCGCACAGTTCTGGCGCGGGCAGGTGCGGCAGCCGGCGCCAATCGGCGTCGCGGAAGAAAGGGTATCGAGGTTAAGCCCTTGGGCGTAGACAGTGCGATTGGCGTGGCGGGCCTCGCAGCCCAAGCCGATGGAGAAGAGCTTGTTGGTATCCCCGAAACGGCCCTGCGGGTAGCTCACCGTGCGTGAAACCCAGAGGTAATTGCGCCCATCCGGCATCTGCGCCAGCTGGCGGGAAATGGTGTTGGGGCGTGAGAAGGACTCGTAGACATTCCACAGCGGGCAGGTGCCGCCGGAGTTGGAAAAGTGCACGCCCGTGGCTGACTGACGCTTGGACATGTTGCCCGCGCGGTCCACCCTCACAAAGGTAAAGGGGATGCCGCGCTTGTTGGGGCGCTGCAGCGTGGAAAGGCGGGAAGCAATCGTTTCATAGCCCACGCCGAACACGTTGCAGAGGTACTCCACGTCATACCCGGATTGCTCCGCCTCACTATGGATGAGGCCATAAGGCAACAGGGTGGCTGCGGCGTAGTAGTTGGCGATTCCCCGCTTGGCCAAGTTGATTGAAGCATCTGAGGTGAAGGGTTCTTCGTCCACGAAGCCGCCAATAAGCCCACCCGCTTCCAGGAATCCCAGCTCGGCTGCCATGCGGAAGGCGCGCTGGCCCACGCTCAAACGGCTGGCCAGGCGAAGAGTACCGCTGTCCTTGTCAAAGCGGTGCAGCGTGCCATCCATGCGGTCGGTGGTGAGAATCTCCACGCCGTGCTGGGATGTGAGCCTGTCATTCAGTGCCTGCTCAATATCGCGGATGTGGAAGGGGGTGACGCCGAGCTCCGCGGCGATCCCCTCCGCATGGATGTCCAATTCATCGAGATAATTCTGCCGGGCATAGAAGAAATCCCGCACCTCGTCGTGCGGCATGGATAGCGCCTGGCTGCCATCCGAGCGGCGGGTGTCGGTGGCAAGTGAAAGCTTGTCACGAATGTTGCGGTAGCGACGGTGGATATCCACGAGCGTGCGGGCAACGGTGGGGTGGCTATAAACCAACTCGGACAATTCCTGAAGTTCCACGGGGGAGGGGCAGATTTCCTGGTCTTGTACGACATCCTGGATTTCTGCCAGCAGGCGTGAGTCATCATCGCGGGAGAAGAACGTGGCATCAACGCCAAATGCTTCAGTGATTTTCAGCAAGACCGGGACGGTAAGCGGGCGCACGTCATGCTCAATCTGGTTGACGTAGCTCGCTGAAAGTCCCAGCGTAGCGGCGAGGGAAGCTTGGCTGAGATCACGTTCGCGGCGCAGCTGGCGCAGGCGCGAACCCACGTATGTCTTGCTCATGTGAGCTAGATTACCTAGTGCCTTTCACTCATAACAATATTTTTGCAAGGAATGTGTGAAGTATTTTAACTCCGCTGCGAAGTGGGGGTGTTGGCAGGGTGCTGGGCGGGCAATGAAGGGTGGATACCAAGCGAAAGTTTGACACCTAAAGGGGTAGGGTCGTCACTCGCGCCACACCCTGTGACAAAAGTCTCAACCGCGAAATGTTTTCGCAAGGTCAATATTGCGTAAAGAGAAGTAATCAAGGTAGAGCGGCAAAAGGGATAGACCACCTAAGGTGATCCTTGCCTTATCTTGAATCTTTCGGTGGGCCATAGGAGGGGGAAGGGGTGCGCAAAGCAAAGAGATAACTAGTGGTCAGCGTGAAGTTCTGCGTAAGGTAAGGACGACTATGGAGGTGTCATGTCTGTAAAAAATCCTGACCGTGAAGCCCTCGCTCACGGCCGTATTACTAATGAAACGATTCGTCCTAAGCCAGGAATTCCGTCCTGGGCTTTGAAACTGACGATGGCAATTACCGGTTTGTTCTTCGCGCTCTTCGTCGTGGGACACATGGCCGGCAACTTGAAGCTTTACCTGCCGGCTCATGACGGCCAGGAAGCCCTCGATGCCTACGGTGCATTCCTGCGCAGCATGGGTGATCCGCTGATTCCGAGCGGTCACCTTCTGTGGATCATCCGCATCGTTTTGCTGGCTTGCGTGATCGCCCACATTTACGGCGCCTTTGCGCTGACCGCTCGCTCCAAGGCATCCCGCGGTAAGTTCAAGCGCACCAACCTGATGGGTGGCATGGATTCCTTCGCTACGAAGACCATGCTGGTGACCGGCGTCGTGCTGCTCCTGTTCATCGTCTTCCACCTTCTGGATCTGACGATGGGTGTCCAGCCGATCGCTCCGGAGACTTTCGCTCATGGTGACGTGAAGGCCAACATGATCGCTACCTTCTCTCGCTGGCCGGTGACCATCATCTACATCGTCGCCATGCTCTGCCTCTTCCTGCACCTGACCCACGGTATCCGCCTTGCGGCTTCCGACCTGGGCATCACCGGTGCTAAGTGGCGCGAGGTATTTGTCATCCTGGCGTACATCGTCCCGGCCGTCGTGTGCCTGGCAAACATCGTTATGCCGTTGTCCGTCGCCCTGGGCTGGGTCAGCTAAAGGAGTTTTGAACCCATGACTAACGCGAATACTGAACTCAAGCGCGAGCACCCGAACTTCTCGCACCCGCAGTCCATCGTCCCGGGTGTTAAGCCGGGCCGCATTCTGGAGTCCAACGAGCCGCACGGCGTCCCGATGAAGGACATGTGGAGCTACCAGAAGGACCATATGGAGCTGGTCTCCCCGCTGAACCGCCGTAAGTTCGAAATTATCGTCGTCGGCACCGGCCTGGCTGCTGGTTCCGCCGCGGCTGCTCTCGGCGAGCTGGGCTACAAGGTGAAGGTCTTCACCTACCACGATTCCCCGCGCCGTGCGCACTCCATTGCTGCGCAGGGTGGTGTGAACTCCTCTCGCCACAAGAAGGTGGATAACGACTCCGCTTACCGCCACACCAAGGACACCGTCAAGGGCGGCGACTACCGCTGCCGTGAGTCCGACTGCTGGCGCTTGGCTTATGAGTCCATCCGCGTCATCGACCACATGAACGCCATTGGCGCTCCGTTCGCTCGCGAGTACGGCGGCACCCTGGCTACCCGTTCCTTCGGTGGCGTGCAGGTCTCCCGTACCTACTACACCCGTGGCCAAACAGGTCAGCAGCTGCAGCTGTCCACCACGTCTGCGCTCTACCGCCAGATTGGCCTGGGCAACGTGGAGCTCTTCGCTCACCACGACCTGCAGGACATCATTACTTACAACGACGGTGGCAAGAAGCGCGCCGGCGGCATCGTGACCCGTAACCTCATCACCGGCGAGCTCAAGGCCTTCACCGGCCATGCAGTTATCCTCGGTACCGGCGGTTACGGCAACGTCTACCACATGTCCACGCTGGCCAAGAACTCGAATGCTGGCGCCATGATGCGTGCGTACGAGAACGGTGCTTACCTGGCTTCCCCGGCATTCATCCAGTTCCACCCGACTGGCCTGCCGGTGAACTCCGAGTGGCAGTCCAAGACCATCCTCATGTCCGAGTCGCTGCGTAACGACGGCCGCATCTGGTCTCCGATCAAGGAGAAGGATGACCGTCCTGCCAACGAGATTCCAGAAGAGGAGCGCGACTACTTCCTGGAGCGCCGCTACCCGGCCTTCGGTAACCTCGTCCCGCGTGACGTGGCTTCCCGCGCCATCTCCCAGCAGATCAACAAGGGTCTGGGCGTTGGTCCGCTGCACAACTCCGTGTACCTGGACTTCCGCGACGCCATCGAGCGCCTGGGTAAGGACAAGATCCGCGAGCGTTACTCCAACCTCATCGAAATGTACGAAGAGGCCATTGGTGAGTCCGCTTATGAGACCCCGATGCGTATCGCTCCGACTTGCCACTTCACCATGGGTGGCCTGTGGACGGACTTCAATGAGATGACCACCATCGACGGCCTCTTCGCCGCCGGTGAGTGCTCCTGGACCTACCACGGTGCGAACCGCCTGGGTGCTAACTCCCTGCTGTCCGCTTCCGTCGACGGCTGGTTCACCCTGCCGTTCACAATCCCGAACTACCTGGCTCACCACCTGGGTGAGGCCAAGCTGGCTGAGGACTCGGCAGAGGCCAACGAGACTGTTGCTCGCGCACAGGCTCGCATCGACCGCCTCATGTCCATCCAGGGTCAGGATCCGCACGGCCCGGCGTACTACCACCGCCAGCTGGGTGACATCCTCTACTGGGGTTGTGGCGTGTCCCGTAACGTCGAGGACCTCAAGGTTGCCATCGAGAAGGTTCGCGCACTGCGCAAGGAATTCTGGGCTAACGTCCGCATTACTGGCGACGCCAACGACATGAACCAGGTTCTCGAGTACGGTCTGCGTGTTGCTGACTACATCGACCTGGGCGAGCTCATGTGTATTGACGCCCTTGACCGCGACGAGTCCTGTGGTGCTCACTTCCGTGATGACCACCTCTCCGAGGACGGCGAGGCCGAGCGTGATGACGAGAACTGGTGCTTCGTTTCCGCTTGGGAGCCGGGCGCCGCTGAGGGCGAGTTCATCCGCCACGCTGAGCCGCTGTACTTTGATTCGATCCCGCTGATGACAAGGAACTACAAGTAATGAAACTGACACTTGAGATCTGGCGTCAAGCCGGACCGACGCAAGAAGGCAAGTTCGAAACCGTGCAGGTTGACGACGCCGCCGAGCAGATGTCCATCTTGGAGTTGCTCGATCACGTCAACGACGGCCTCATTGAGGCCGGCAAGGAGCCGTTCGCATTCGCTTCCGACTGCCGTGAGGGCATCTGCGGTACCTGTGGCCTCCTGGTCAATGGCCGCCCGCACGGCCCGGGGCAGAACACCCCGGCCTGCCAGCAGCGCCTCTTCCAGTTCAAGGATGGCGACACCATCAAGCTGGAGCCTTTCCGCTCCGCTGCCTACCCGGTCATCAAGGACATGATCGTGGACCGCGCCAAGCTGGACCACGTCATGGAGCAGGGCGGCTACGTGTCCATGGATGCGGGTACCGCTCCGGACGCTGACACTCTGCACGTCAACCACGAGACCTCCGAGTACGCTCTGGACCACGCTGCCTGCATCGGCTGCGGTGCCTGTGTGGCATCCTGCCCGAACGGTGCTGCTCACCTGTTCACCGGCGCCAAGCTGGTTCACCTCTCCCTCATGCCGCTGGGCAAGGAAGAGCGTGGCCGCCGCGCACGCAACATGGTGGACGATCTGGAGCAGAACTTCGGCCACTGCTCGCTCTACGGCGAGTGCGCCGACGTCTGCCCGGCTGGTGTGCCGCTGACCGCGGTTTCCGCGGTTACCCGCGAACGTGCACGTGCTGCTTTCCGCGGCAAGGACGACTAAGCTATAGTCATTCACAGGATTAACAGGAACGAGAGAAAGTTTCAGCCATGAGCGACCTCAACCCGGCAGTTGCTGATCACCACAGCGAGACCTACCCGGAGTTCTCCGGTAAGATTCAGGACTCCTACATCGAGGGATATGACCCCGTTTCTTACGGTGCACCGCACTCTTCTTTGCTGCGCACCTCCACATGGGTGGGCATGGGCTTGGTCCTCTCGATGCTGCCGGCAGCCGGCATCCTCATCTGGGGCCTCGGTACGTGGCTCTACCCGGATGGCACCGCTGGTGCTGACTACCAAATCAACATCATCGTCGGCGCTATCGCGCTCGTCGTTGTTGCCATCCTGGCCGTCGGCTCCGTCAAGTATGGCCGCCGCTACTACCGCCAGTACCGCAAGGAAACCGGCCGCATCAACTAGGCACCTCCTAGGACGTTGAACGCCTAAGTTTCTGTACTGACACCACCACAACCCCTACCTCCAAACAGGCACATGGGAGACCATGTGAGGAGGTGGGGGTTGTTGTCGTTTGGGCCTGAGCGGCGGCCCGAGTGGGGGAGGTGAGGGGCAGGAGAATGGGAGGCAAAGGGGCGCCAGAGCGGGCGCCGGCGCTTGGCGACGTTTCCCGCTTCCCTTCCACGATGAAGGGAAGGGAGTTCTCAGTTTGACGTATTTAGGGCCTAGTTGTTTGGTTAATAGTTTTCCACGGCGTACATCACCACGCTTTGATAGAAGTTTCCGTCCACAGGCAGTGACCGTTCCATGAACTCTGTACGGACGACCTCAAAAACATTAGAGCTTCCGCGCGAGACAAGGGCGGCGTCTAGCACCTGCGCAAATTGGTCTTCAACTTGTGAATTGCCCGCGTGCATTAACATCACGTCAAGCAGATCCTGGATACGACGAGCATGTTGAAATGCATCTGTTGCGGATACTGGCTCATTGACCAGACTTTCATCTGGCAGCGCAATACCATCCGCCTTATCCTCCATGGCAGCCACCGCCAAGCGTGCCATAGCGGCAGTCAACACACTCAGCGCGTCCTCACCACCAAGAATCAGGTTGGTGAACTTATCACTGTCAGCGCCCGCGCCTAAGACTGCAGTGAGTACCTTATCGCGCATTTTCGGAGATTTCGCGAGTGCTTCCATCGGATTCTTTGTGGCGAGTACTTCTACTTCATCGTCCTTGGCGAGTGCCTCCCATACGCCGTGGACCATGCGGGTATTCGCCGAGTTTGACATGTCGATCCCAGCAGCAGCGAACAACTCATTG
Organism: Corynebacterium sp. HMSC074C01; assembly: GCF_001814605.1. Classification (NCBI taxonomy): domain Bacteria; kingdom Bacillati; phylum Actinomycetota; class Actinomycetes; order Mycobacteriales; family Corynebacteriaceae; genus Corynebacterium; species Corynebacterium sp. HMSC074C01. The sequence goes on from NZ_KV817281.1 coordinate 57,169, forward strand.
ACCTGTTCCACTGCTTGGCGAAACGCCCCTTGTAACGGATCAGCCGCGCCACCGGTAGACACACGCCCGTCGAACCCAGGCACCGGCAATGGTGCACGAGAATCCTCAGTTTTGAGCTCCAAATTTGCTGATTTATCCAAATCCCCAGTCACCGCTGTGGCGACAACATCCACGCCGGTGACGTAATCGTCCACGCGTTCCTTCTTACCTAGCTTGAGGTTGCGAACGAGGAGATCAGCGAAGATCGCACGTTTATGTAAACGCACATCCTGGAAGTCAATGAACTGGCTTAAGAAATCCCAAGCGTGAACGTACTTGACCAAGTTGGCGCGAAAATCCGTCGCTACGGCTTCATTCTCCTTGTTTCGAGTGAAGAGAGCATCTAGATAGAAATCCGTCCAGCGCGTCACAACGGGGTCAATACCGATACGGATGAGGCTGTCCTTCTTCTTCACGTCCACACCCGGGTCCATGACCACGTTGGCGAGGGCTTCCATTTCTCTCACGTCATAGAATTGCGAGGTATCCAGAATCCGAGCCAAATCGCTGAGCACGTTGGGATCAACGTCAGTGTCGATAGACGCTTGTGAGTAGTACGGCTGGAATGCGTGCAGGATTGTCTCGGGGTCATTGATGAAATCGACCACGTAGGTCTTGGATTTCTTCTTCACCGGAAGTGTGCGGTTCAGTCGAGATAGCGTCTGTACCGCCATGACCCCAGATAGTGGCTTATCCACGTACATGGCGGAAAGACGTGGTTCATCAAATCCAGTTTGATACTTATTCGCCACGATCAAGAATTTGTAGGACTCACCATCAAACATCTTGGTGGTCTCCATGCGGCGTTTACCCTCAGGCGCGTTCTCATTATTGAGCGAGAATTCGGTGACAAGTTCTTCCACGTCCGGATCTTTCGAAACATTCAACGATCCGGAAAACGCCACGAGTGCTTCAAGCCCTCGATACTTCGGGTCAGCCTGGATTACGTCTTGGACCGCTCTAAACCAGCTGTATGCGCTCATACGGTCATCGCAGACCACCATTGCTTTGGCTGTGGACCCAAGCAGGCTGCGCACGTTGTTGTGGAAGTGTTCGACGGCAACTTGTGCCTTGGAATGGATGGACTTCTCGTGGGAGCGAACGAACTGCTTGAGAGCGGACTTGGCTTCACCAAGATTGACCTCATCTTCGCGCCCGAGCTTGTCCTCAATCCTGGCGTACAGGTTCAGCGAAATGTAGTTCTGGAGCACATCCAGAATGAAGTGTTCATCGATTGCCTGCGCCATGGAATAGAGATCAAATGCCACGCGCTTGTCCGGGTTATCCGGTTCGGGTTCACCAAACACCGCAAGAGTTCTTGCTTTCGGTGTGGCGGTGAGCGCCACTATGGTGATATTGGAAGAACGCGCCACAGCAGAGTCGCGTTGTTGCTGGAGTTTGTCTTTTTCGGCGCGGCTAAGCTTGGCTGGCTGGGGTGGGGTAAGTGCGTCATTGTGGGACGCGTCTACCATCGACGAATCTTCGCTAGTTTCGGAAGCCGCAGCGGCTCGCGACGCTGCGTTCGCGATCTCATCAGGCGTATCCGAAAGCGTCTCTAAAAGCGTGCGCGATGCCTTACCGTGCTGGGATGAATGTGCTTCATCGATAATCACCAGCCAGCGGCGGTTCGGACCTGACCCCTGTTTGGTAGACACCTGATAT
>NZ_KV817282.1:0-257 GCF_001814605.1 Corynebacterium sp. HMSC074C01
CGCGGCTACATGTACCGACTCAACACCGGCGTGGCCTTCATCCCACCCTGGGGTGCGCCGATTACCGCAATGCCCGAGTACCAGGAAGCACTAGCCAGACTCAACGCCGAGAAAGCAGCCACAAAAGCACAGGCCACAACACCAACCCAAGGGTCACCAACACAAACTTCGGCCACAACCCAAGGATCACCGGCCCAAAACCTAGATACAGCGTCAGAACAACCACCAGAGGAACCACCCGACAGCAGCTAACACCC
>NZ_KV817283.1:0-1463 GCF_001814605.1 Corynebacterium sp. HMSC074C01
CCCGACGTGTCTACTTTCCGGGGGTCAGGCCCAACAGTAGGAATCAACAACGGCAAACCCCTAGCGCCCGAGACAACGAGCGCGTAAAGTAACAACCACATCAAACAGGGGGATGTTCACAACTCAAAGGCAGGCGCCGTATCAGCACTAAGAAACCAAAGTAGAAGGACCATCTAAACTCGGCGGTGCTTGATGAGGCTCGCTTTCCACCCCACCACTATGCGCTACGGTGCGACCTCACAGCCTTGAGCGCTGCCCGCACCTCACTGACCACTCGTGGTCTTTCATAAAGCAATTCGCTCGGGGAATACGGCAAGACAACAAAGCCTAGATTCTGGATGTGCTTTTCACGCTGCCGCTCCGCCCGGATGACCTCATCCACCGGTTTGCCGTAGGTGATTCCGTCATATTTCACATGCCCATCAATAACGAGTTGGACGCGATTTTCGTAGATAAGCGCAGTAGCGGGCAAGGCACGTTCGTCCCGATTGACTTTGACGCGGTCGTCAAAGCACGCACAAGACGTGTGAAGCTAACATTGTAAGTATTGTGGGCTCGCTACACCACAACGCTGGCCCAGCCGGGCCAGCGTCACTACAGCTACGACCGGTTCCGCCAACTGGTTGCCTCCCATGTCGACGCGGCCGGGCTGACCGCCCGGATCACCCATGCACCAGGGCATACGATGCAGGTGGATTGGGCAGGTACGAAAATGCGCCTGTACGACCCTTCAAGCACACCGGGGTGAAAGTCACCATTTTCGTTGCTTTGTTGCCGTATTCAGGGATGCTCTTTGCATGTGCGTGTGCTGACCAGCGGCAGGGCCTGACCCCCGGAAAGTAGACACGTCGGGGGTTAGCTATGCTGCTTGGGTCAGTGTAGCTGATGTGAGCGCTTCGAAGGCATCAGGGGCTAGAAGATTGCACCAGGAGTGTCGTCTGCGCGTGTTGTAGCGCATGCACCATCGGAAGACTTCTTGGCGGCAGCTGATGGGATTGTCAAAGACTTTCCGATCACGCAGAACTTCACGCTTTAAAGTGGCGTTAAACGATTCTGCTAGGGCATTATCGGCACTCGTTCCCACTGCTCCCATGGATTGGCGCACACCAAGCTGGGTGCAGTGGTCCCTAAATGCTTGTGAGGTGTACACACTGCCATGATCAGAATGGAAAATTGCCCCGTTAAGGCTTCCGCGGACTTTCCTTGCATGAGATAAAGCTTCGATAACCAGCGATACCCGCATGTGATCGGCTAGTGCATGGCCGACGAGTTTGCGCGAGTAGGCATCGATGACCGTGGCTAGGTACATGTTCTTGCCGCCCTTACACGGCAGGTAGGTGATATCGCCTACGTAGACGTGGTTTGGCCTGTCAGCGGTGAATTTGCGGCCTACTAGATCTGGCATGATTCGACGGCCAGGCTTGCGCCGGGTGGTGATGCACCGACGCCGTTTACTAAAGCCT
>NZ_KV817283.1:1563-11913 GCF_001814605.1 Corynebacterium sp. HMSC074C01
GCACCATAAAGCCCGTGCTCATCATCGAAGATGGCCTTGATTCGTGTCAATCCGACGGCAACATCACACTCACCACTTTTCTGTAGACATAAGACCTAGACCCCGCTAGACACGTGTAAAACAATGCTAGGAACGGCCCTATTTTACAGGAAACATTCTGCCGCATACCGGCGTAACAATAGGGTGTACCCCAGGTGCCCCTACCAGCGCCCGCAGTTGAAGGCTTCACCTACCAAATGGTAAAGTTAGCTATATGCGAACCAGTCAGCGCTCCGAGATCCTGGAAGCTGCCCTCCGCGTCATGAACGCAGCGGAGGGTGGCGACATTACCCTTGACGCAGTGGCCCACGAGGCCGGGCTCACCAAACCGGGATTGCTATATCACTTCCGCAACCGCGACGTACTGCTCGCCGCGATCGTCGACCACGCTGCGGCCAACGTCGAGAACGACATGACTGCCACCCTTGGCAAGCCCCTCGAGAACGCCAACGCCACCGAGCGGCTCCTGAGCTACGTTCACGTCGCCGCCCACGGGGCCGCCAAGCGCGCCGAGTTCATCATCTGGGGCCAAGCGACGTATCGGCCCGAACTCACCGAACCGTGGACTACGCGGATGGGCCGCTGGCTCGAACTCCCGGACGATCTCGACGCCGCCACCCGAGCCAGGCTGACCACCGCCCGACTCGCCGCCGACGGACTCTGGGGCGCCCAGGCCACAGGTGTGTCCACCCTCCACGGCGCGGATCTCGAAGCCGTCGTCTCCAGCATTCGCTCCCTGATCGAAGGAACAACCCCATGAAGCAGTGGTTCCTGCTCGCTGGCGCCATCACTACCGAAGTGGCGGCGACGCTGTCTCTCAAGGCGGCGCTCAATCACCCATCCTGGTACATCGTGGTTGCTGCCGGATACATCGGCACTTTCGTCTTCCTCACCTTCTGCCTGCGCGAAGGAATGCAGATCGGCGTCGCCTATGGCATCTGGGGAGCCAGCGGGGTCGTGCTCGCCGCCGTGCTATCCGCCGCGATTTTCGGTGAACCTCTGACCGCTGTGATGGGTCTTGGAATGGTTGCGATCATCAGCGGTGTCCTCACCGTCGAACTCGGCTCCCAGAAAGCTCAGCAAACCGCAGCCCAGGAAGCAGGAGTCAACTCATGAGATGGATCTTCCTCGCAGGCGCCATCTTGTCCGAAGTCGTCGCGACCATGTCGCTACGAGCCTCCGACGGTGGCCGGGTGAAGAAATGGTTCATCGGCGTCATCGCGGGGTATCTCGTGGCGTTCGTCGCCTTAAGTCTCGCCTTGGCCGACGGCATGGCCCTTGGCGTCGCCTACGGCATCTGGGCAGCATCCGGCGTAGCTCTCACCGCGATCCTCGCCCGGGTCATCTTCCACGAACCCCTCACCCGAACCATGGCCCTCGGCATCCTCCTCATCGCCGTCGGAGTTCTCACCGTTGAACTCGGCGCCAACTTGGCGAACTGACGCATTTCCGCAGGTAAACCAGGCAGATTGGTGTGCTGCACCACGAGGCGCACAGACAAAGGCTCCCCAATGAGCGCCTGTGGGCCTAGCGTTGTGGATGTGATCACCTGTGTCGTCCACTACACCATCGACCCCGACCAGATCGCAGCCTTTGAACAGTTCGCCCGCGCTTGGATGCGGCATGTCGACGAACACGGCGGCACCCACCACGGGTACTACCTACCCGCGGAAGGTGTGAGTGACCGTGCGGAATCCCTGTTCAGCTTCCCCAGCCTGGCTGCCTACGAGCAGTACCGCACCTTGTTCGGCACCCACTCGGACTTCATCGCCGCTGACCGGATTCGAGACGAGTCCGAGTGCGTCCTGCGGTACGAGCGCACCTTCATGCGGCCGCTCCTACCCCAGGGACACTGAAAGGGACTCCGGCAGCACGCTCGGCACAACCCACAACGCCGCAGGTCAGCGCGTACAGATGGGTGTAATCAACTTTTACAAGTGTTATCTGTCTCGGAGAGGATAAGAATCAGAGCATGATCCTCTACGTCCGGTTCCTACCCCAGATCATTCCCACCGAAAGCCGCCGCCAACCGGCCTGACCTCGCTCACTCGCCGGGCCACGGCATCACCATGGGGCTTGACCCTCGAGCCGGGAGCCCGGGTGCTTGCCAAGGTCCAGCGAAGCTCTCCTGCTGCCGTGAACTATGTCGCGGTGGACATCGCGTCCTACGAGACGGCCGATGAAATCAGGGAATTCCTGGCCGGAAATGGGGCGTCATCCCTGGCCTTTGCCTCTGATACCGATACGCGGCTCATCACCGCCTACCGGATAAACCAGGTAAGCACCGCTGTAATCCTGGACGCCGCGGGCACGGAGGTCTTCCGTGCCGTGGAGCCGGGTGCTGCGTAACTGCGGACGGCACTGGCCGCGGCGGGAGCCGGCTCAGTGAAGCCCCTTAGCCTGCGGCGGGCTCAGATGTAACTGCAGATTTGTTCAGCATCGCAGCGCTGAGGGTCGGCCACCTCGGCGGTTGCATATTGTTCGGCCACGGTCACCCGGAGCGCGGTGAGCTCCGCGATTTTCCGGTCCAGGTCCTGCAACTGTTTCCCCAGGACATCCCGTACGTGGGTGCAAGGCGTCAAACCGCTATCGCGGATCCGCAGAATGCCCTGGATCTGCGCCAGGGTCAGCCCGGCGATTTGGCTGCGGCGAATGAATTCGAGGCGGCTGAGGGTGTCGTGGGTGTAGTCACGATAGCCGTTGGCCGAGCGCTCAGCCGGTGGGAGCAGGCCCCGGTCCTCATAGAACCTGATCGTCTTGGTTGTTATACCGGCAGCATCAGCAACTTCACCGATTCGCATTTCGGGTCCTCATCTCGTTCCAAAAAATCGCATATGACCCTTCCATCGTACTGGAACGTTCCGCATCGGCACCCGCAAGCCAACAGGTCCCGTCGCCAGCTTGACCTTCCCCCTTAGTGGAAGGTTGATAATGGGGTGTGACGTACTACTGGCCGTCCGGTTTCGTGTTGGGGTCCCCTGTCGGGGTTCCGGACACGAGCCGGACATATGAAGGGATGATCATGTCAATAAAAGTGAAGGGCCGGAAGCGCTCTGGCCTGGTGCTTGCGGCAGGCACTCTGCTGTCCTTCCTTGGTGTTGTGATGGTGGCGCTGGTGTGCTGCGGGGTACCCGTTCTGACGGCTGCAGCCGGTGTTTTCGCCGCGGCCGGCGCAATGGCCGGCAACCTCTGGTTCATTGCCGCCGCAGCCCTTGCCGCCGCAGCCCTTGCCGCGGGGGCCCTGCTCCTGCGGGCGCAGCGTCGGGGCAGCCCGGGGACGGATTGTTGCGCCCGTTCCCGCCCGGGGGCCAGCCTGTCCGCGGGTTCTACTCCAACACCTCATTCATCGTCGGAGCAGGAGCGGTCCGGGCAGTCCCGGGCCGGTGCTTCTGAGGATGCGGGGTCACAGGGATGACGGGTGTTTTGGGTCTGGCCTTTCTGACCGGAATGCTTGCCACGGTGAATCCATGCGGGTTTGCGATGCTGCCAACCTATCTGGCGTATTTCATTGGTTCAGGCCCCGGTGCGGGACGGAAGCGGCCGTTGCTTGCAGGTCTTCAGGCCGGGGTTGCCCTCAGCGCCGGTTTCGCCACTGTCTTTGTTACGGCCGGCCTGCTCGCCGCTGTAGGCCTGCGGTCGGTGGCGTCGGCGCTTCCCTGGGCGGCGGCGCTGATCGGAGCGGTTATTGTGGTTGCCGGCCTTGGCATGGTGTTCGGATGGCAGCTGCCCGGGGCGAGGTTGAACCTGCCCCGGATTCTGAAGACGGACGGGACCAGTTCGGGCCTCAGGGCGGTCTTTGGCTACGGGGTGGCCTATGCGGTGGCTGCGCTCTCTTGCAGCCTGGCCGTGCTGCTGGCTGTTGTCGCCCAGGCTGTGTCCACCGGGAGCCTGGCCGGGCTGCTGGCGGTCTTCGCCGCCTACGCCTTGGGCTCCTCGGTGGTGCTGGTCCTTCTGTCCCTCGGTGCAGCGGTAGCGCGGGACGCCCTGGCACGCCACGTCCGAAGGATCCTGCCGTTTGTTAATCGTCTCGGCGGAGCCGCGCTTATCCTCGCAGGGATCTACCTGTTGCTCTACTGGGTTCCGGCCCTGTCCGGCGGGCAGGCCGGGGAGATCATGGGCGGGACGGTCACCGAAGCCAGCGCGGCGCTGTCCGGTTTCATCTCGGGCAACTGGCCCATCATCACCCTCACCGCGGTGGCCGCCGTCCTCGCCGCCGCGGCCCTGGCCCTGCGGCGCCGCAGTAAAAGCAAGGCACAGGACAACAGCGCAATCACGGACGGGGCTGAGAGCAGCGACAGCACCGAAGCGTGCTGCGGCCCGGAACATCTTCTTCCCGACACGGCGCCAGGGCGCACCAACCAGAAAGGAAACCCATGACAACGACCAGAAACCACCGGCGGATCTTCACCATTACTGCCGTCGTAGCGGCCGCGGCCCTCATCCTGGTCCTGGCCCTCACTGCGTTGAACCGCGGGAGCGAAACCGCTCCCGCCGCCGGGCCAGCGGGCGCAAACAACGTGGACAGGATCGAGATCACATCTGTGGACGGCAAGGCCCTCACCGTCCCTTCCACCCGCCCGACAGTGCTGTATTTCATGGCGAGCTGGTGCTATACCTGCGTTCCGCAGGCAGAAGCGATGAAGGAACTGGAACAGGAATATGCCGATAAGGCAGACTTCGTCGCCGTGGACGTGACGCCGGAGAACACAAAAACCCAAGTGGACCAGTTCCGCGAACTGGCCGGCACACCCGGATACCCCTTCGTTGTCGACCGGACCGGGGAACTCACCCAAAAGTACGCGGTCACATCCCTGGACAGTACCGTCGTCATCGCACCTGACGGTGACATCCTGGGCCGGGCCGATTCCCGGCCCATGAAGGCCGATGCCCTGAAGGCATTTCTTGACACAACACTTCCGTAGCAACACCGATCTCTTCGCTCCCGTTCTTGACCTTCCCGTGCAGGGGAAGGTGCAGACTGGGGACAGCATGCAAAAAGGAACGCCCCCGGGGTGTTCATTCGAGACTCCATGGAGGACTAATGCCTGAGGCAGCACCAGATTTTGATTTAGCCGTGATCGGTTCCGGAGGCGGCGCCTTCGCCGCCGCCATCCGGGCCACCAAGCTGGGCAATCGGGTCGTGATGATCGAACGCTCCACGGTGGGCGGGACCTGTGTGAACACCGGGTGCGTTCCCTCCAAAGCCCTGCTGGCCGCCGCCGAAGCCCGGCATGTAGCTGTGGATGCGACCGGAAGGTTCCCCAGGATCAGCACTTCCGCCGCCCCGGTGGACATGGGTGTACTGATAGACGGGAAACGCTCCCTGGTCGAGGGAATGCGCTCGGATAAATACGTGGATCTGGCCGCCGACTACGGATGGGACCTGCGCCAGGGCACCGCGGTGTTCGCCGGCACCCCGGAGGAACCGGTCCTGGAAATCACCGGACCCGACGGCACCCGCGACTCCCTGACCGCCGCCCATTATCTGGTCGCGACCGGTTCGACCCCGTGGGCACCCCCGGTGCCGGGACTGGATGAAGTCAACTACCTGACCTCGACCACCGCCATGGAACTGAACGAGGTGCCCGAGTCCCTGATCGTCTTCGGCGGCGGGTACGTGGCCCTGGAGCAGGCGCAGCTTTTTGCCCGCCTCGGATCCAAAGTGACCTTGCTGGTCCGCTCCAGGCTTGCCTCGCACGAGGAACCGGAAGCCTCCCGTGCGCTGATGGGCGTCTTCGCCGACGAGGGCATCCGCGTGGTCCGCCGCGCAGCCGTAACTTCGGTCCGCACAGATCCCGCCGGCGCAGAGGTCCTTGTCACCGCCACGGTCGCCGGGGGCCAGGAGGAATTCCGCGCCGCAAAGCTGCTGGTAGCCACCGGCCGACGCGCCGTCACCGACGGACTGAACCTGGACGCCGTCGGCGTCAAGACCGGCGACACCGGCCAGATCCTGGTCGAGAGCACACTCGCCAGCTCCAACCCCAGGATCTGGGCCGCAGGGGATGTGACCGGGCACCGAGAATTCGTCTACGTCGCGTCCGCCCACGGAACCCTGATGGTGGAGAACGCCTTCAACAACGCCGGGCGCGAGGTCGACTACCGGCACCTGCCCCGCGTGACGTTCACCAGCCCGTCACTGGCCGCGGTCGGCATGACCGACAAGGAAGCCAACGAGGCGGGCATCCGGTGTGAATGCCGGGTCCTGCCCCTGGAATACGTTCCCCGGGCACTGGTGAACCGGGACACCCGCGGCTTCATCAAAATCGTCGCCGACGCCGACACCGGACGGATTGTGGGGATCACCGCCGTCGGCAAGGAGGCCGGTGACCTGGCCGCCGCCGGAGTCTACATCCTCGAGGCCGGCATGACCGTTGACCAGGTCGCGAACCTCTGGTGCCCATACCTGACCATGGCCGAAGGGATCAAAATCGCCGCACAGTCCTTCACCACCGACGTCTCCAAACTCTCCTGCTGCGCCTCCTGACCCGCGCCAGATCCCAGCCTAATCCCATTACGTTGTTGGCAGTTCCGCTTGAAGGAGCCCAGGATTCGTACTCCTAGCCCCATGCTGGGGCAGGCTATGTTTATCTGCGTTCCTTCTGCCTTGTGGCAGTGGAACTAGTCGCTGGCTTCGGTATGGCTTATTTTCGTCCCTGTCTGAAAATGATCCGGGGGGGGGTGTTCCCGATCTCTGTCTTCGCATAGATCAAGCGCGTTAGCATTTATTACCCTTAAAGAGTGATTACCAACGAACTTCGAAATTTACTAGCCAAAGCAACCACCCATGCACAGCGTTTTCAAGACGGAGAAGACCACACTGTAGCCGCAGCACTCCTCACCAAATCAGGCAAACACGTACTCGGTTTGAACGCGCACCACTTCCTCGGTGGTCCTTGCGGGGAAGTCTCGGCTTTAGCCAACCATGCTGCTAGTTATCCAGAGGACCCAATCCAAGCAGTAGCCGCCGTATACGGACCTACTGGTCAAGTTATTCCTCCCTGCGGTAAATGCCGCCAGGTGCTTTTTGATGTTGATCCGTCCATCCGGTGCATCGTGCGCGGAAGCAATGGACTTGAAGCACCTACCGTAGAAGAACTCTTACCATTCGCATTCAACTGGCGAGACATAGAACAAGAGCAGCGCATCTACATGTGGGAAGGCTACGAGGAATCAATTCGTAGCGGAGAAAAGCAACAAACCATCCGAGTAGATGATCCTTTCCATGAAGGAAGTGCCCAAATTGTCTTCGAGAAAGAATCCGGAGAGGTCGTCACCATTCCTGCACAGGTCACGTCCGTTGTCTCGACCCAGCGAAGTGAATTATCGGAAAAGCAAGCTAGAAATGACGGTTTTGGCTCTCTCACCGAGCTTCAGGAAGCGCTAGATACTCACTATCCCGGATTAGCTGCCGATGACGAAGTCGACCTCGTAGAGTTCAAACTCCAGTAATTCAAACAATCTAAAAGCGCACTTACCCTTTTTGTAGAAGCAGTAAAACTACACCAGAGTTTGTGACTTAGGGGAGTGCTTCACATCTGCAAAACCGACGACTAATTTCTTGTTTTTCTGTGTGTCAGCTCACTAACCAAAAGCCTAGGACACGCACCTGTGCGCCTTGTTTATTGGAGCGCACGGGGATACTGGAGACTACGAGTACGCACTAGACGCCGCCAACAGTGCAGCCGGACACCTGCAAGCAATACAAGCGGAGCTGCCTTCCACTTCCCCACTGGACCGCGACGCCGGCATGCTCGCCAAGTTCGTGCGCGCAGCACAACGAAATCTGTCTCAACAACGACCCGCAGATAATCCCGACGAACTTCTAGACTTAGCCACCAGCCTCAAAGAAAGGCTGGAAGGGGCGGATTCTAGGGGTCATTTTTCTTTGGCTAAACGCGGTTTTAGGCCGAATTTCGGCTCTCGACCACGAGCTCTAGGCCACGGGCTTCGTCCTCGTTTGAGAACCAGCCGGTGGCCTTGGTCGGGCTACGCCGCAAGCGGTGGCGCGTTGGGGAAAGCGTCGGTGCTAGTCTCATTGCGTCCGCGGGTGAAATTGGATAGCCGAAAGTTTAATTGCTGGGATTCTGTAAACTCTGTGTGATTAGATTCACACGCCCCGACAGCGCTTCAAAAAGACCTTCCGGGCGTTATAGGAGCCACCGATAACGCCCGGTCGGGGCCGTTTGGAACGCTGCCGCTACGTCAGAGCCCGAAGGCTCCGCCGCTGACGAGGATCACGATACCGAGGCCGATGAGAACGATGGGAAAGAGGATGTGCTCAAAGCGTTCGAGCACTTCCGCGATCGGGGGGCGGGTTGCGACGAACTTTGCCAGGGCCACCAGGACCGCAACGAGCGCGAGGAAAATAACGCAGTAGGCGACTACTGCGAGAGGCTCCACGCTGAGGAATACAGGGGTGTAGACGCCGATGTTGTCGCCACCGTTGGCAAAGGTGACGCCTGCGACTGTCCCCACGCCAACCTTCTTGCCGGCAATCTTGGCCTCGTCGTCATCGTCCTCATCGTCTCCGCGCCAGGCCTCCCATGCGGCCCAGAGGCCGAGGCCCAGCGGGATTAGACCGAAGTACGGGATGGCTGTCGAGGGCAGGAATGCTCCGGCGCCCATGGTCACTAGAACCGCGGCACCGAGGATGCCCGCGAATCCGAGGTACTGGCCGGCCAGAATGCGGGCGGTAGTGCCGCGCTGGCCTGCCCCTCGCGCGAAGAAGAGGGAGAGCACGATGATGTCGTCGATGTTGGTAGCTGCGAACAGGCCTATCGCCTGCAAGACCGAGGTGAGGATCATGCGTCCTCCCCAGCTGCGTAGCACCCGGGAAGCGAGCAGGCGGGATCGATGCACGGGGCGTCTTCGTCTACTGCCAAGGTGGCATCGACCAATGTGGTCAGCGCCTGCGCCAGGTGCGGATCGGCGATCTCGTATCGTGTCCGACGCCCCTCGGGCTCGGAGACGACAATCCCACAATCGCGCAAGCATGTCAGGTGGTTGGACACGTTCGGGCGTGTCAGGTCCAGATCTCGGGATAGTTCCGCCGGGTAGGCGGGATGGTCGAGCAGGGTCAAGATGATCCGGGATCGAGTGGGGTCGGCCAGTGCACGACCCAGGCGGTTCATCACGTCGAGACGCGAAGCAATAGTCAGCATGCGCTGAACTATACAGCGATCGCTGAACTAGTCAAGTTCCGGGTAGCGGTGCAGCTGTGTGCGCTGCTGAAGAGACAGTGAAAGTAGCAGAGATGGCGCAGATTCCGGCAAAGTTGCGAAAACAGCTGAACCACGCTCGTTTCTGATGATCGGCCCATGTGCGATTTGTGCCGCGCCGAAGGCAACCGAATTGGCTCGAAGTGGTGCTGTTGCAAAGTTGGGGCAGTAGAAAGACCGACGTGAAATAATCAGAGCCATGGGCATCTTCTCCGGTCGGCATTTCCCCCGTGACATCATCCTGTGGGCGGTGCGGTGGTACTGCCGCTACGGCGTGAGCTACCGCGACCTCGAAGAAATGATGACCGAGCGGGGTGTGCCAGTCGATCACACCACGATCTACCGCTGGGTGCAGAAATACGCCCCTGAGCTGGATAAGCACACTCGCTGGTACCGGCAGGTACCCGACTGGCAGGCCCGGTCCTGGTGGGTGGATGAGACCTATATCCGGGTCGGCGGCACGTGGTGCTATCTCTACCGGGCTATTACCGCCGGTGGGCAGACCTTAGACTTCTACCTCTCACCAAAACGGAATGTGGCTGCGGCCAAGCGTTTCCTGGCCAAGACGCTACGATCGAATACGACAGCCGGGTCCCCGCGGGTCATCAACACCGACAAGGCACCAGCTCTGGCCAAGGCAATATCCGAGCTGAAGGCGGAGGGAATCTGCCCTCAGACGGTGGAGCACCGGCAGGTGAAATACCTGAACAACGTTCTCGAGGGAGATCATGGCCGACTTAAAAGAATCCTGGGACCGAAGGGGCGTTCAAAAACCGAATTTCCGCCTACCGGACGTTGAAAGGGATGGAAGCGATGCATTCATTACGGAAAGGTCAGGGCACGATGTTTGCTTATGGGCACCCCAATCCGGACGCGGTGATCGTCAACCGGGTCTTCGAGACGGCCTGAGAACGCCAGCACGCAGCGGCCATCAGGAAATGAGAAACTGGGTCGTCTCGGCTCTCCGCCCAACTTTGCAACAGCACCTATCATATATAGTACATGCCAGCTAAAGGCTTTCATCTTTACACAGCGTTGGATTTGTACTCGCGCAAGGTTGTGGGATGGACTGTCCAACACCGACAGGAAAAGA
>NZ_KV817284.1:0-496 GCF_001814605.1 Corynebacterium sp. HMSC074C01
GGGTGGATCACCTCCTTTCTAAGGAGCATATATATGTGGCACCAGTTGGTGCTTGATAGCCATGAGTTTGTTTCATGGTGTGGTGGTTGAGTAAACAAAAGTTTTGCTGCCACCGTAAGTTAATCGGGTGGAGATACATCTTAACCAGAATGATGAGTTAACTAACGTGGCACTTGTTGAGTGCTTGTTTTGAAAAAAGTACGTGGTGCATTGTTGGGTGTCTGGGGCATTGTTCCCTGGTTGTATAACCCACATGAGTTTCAGCAGTCAGGTTGGATGACTTCTTGGTTGTTTAAGTTGTGTGGGGTGTTGTGTGAGAACTGTATAGTGGACGCGAGCATTAAACCATGTGCTTGCCATCTTCTTTTGTGTTGGTGGTGGGTGGTGGTTTGTGTGATTTCTTTGTTCTTTTTGTGTTTTGTGTGTTCACACCAGCATGATTATCGCTGCTTTTGTGGTGGTTGTTGTGTTGGTTGTGTGTTCGTTATTTAGGGCG